>JAMFSL010000294.1 GCA_026225275.1 Puia dinghuensis | reverse complement strand
GCGGCCTTGTAGATCGGCGCTGCCGCAGCAGCGCCCGAGGTGAGGAACGTAGCTTCTGCCTGGATGAACAGTTGTTCAGTATAGGTTCCCAGATAAAGAGGCGCAGAGGCTCCGGCCACGTTATTGGGATCCAACGGAATGGAACCTCCGTAAAAAGTATTGAGGGTAGAAAAATAGTTGGGGTCGGTCGAAGTAGCGGCGCCGGAAGTCCTTCCCACATAGGTACCGGCATCCCCGGTATCGGCCAGGATAGTTAACCTGGGGTCATTGCGGGCGATCAGGGTATCGATGAACGACGCAGCAAATACCACTCCACCTGCCCCCGGCAAGGTATTTTCATACCAGGGGTTCTGACCTGTGGCGCTGCCCGTATAATACACCGTCGCATTATCGGAGTTGGAACCAAAGGCGTTTGCCAATGCCGTCAGGGCAGAGTCCGCCTGTGTGGCGGCCGTACGTCCGGGTGCTTTGGTGAGCCTCAGGTAGAACCGGGCCTGCAGCATGTAGATGAATTTGGTCCATTGTGTCATATTCCCACCGTAAATGAGGTCGTCGGTGCCGGGAGCTATGATGCTGGCGGGCTGAGCAGCATAATACAGGGCACTGTCCAGCAAATTCTGGATGTCGCCGTAGATAGACTCCTGAGGATCGTAGGCGGGTTTGAGGATCGTCGGGATCTGGAAGGCCTGGGAATAGGGAACATCGCCCCATACGTCCGTGATGATAGCCAGGTTGTACGCAAAAAGCGTCTTTCCGATGGCTGCATATTCGTGGTGCCCCGCCACTTCAGCCTCGGCGATCATGACCTTGAGGTTCTCTAAGTTGTTGGGGTATTCGTAAAAACTCCAGGTATTGTCCACGTCCTGGGGTTGGATCAGGTAGGTCTCGATACCGGGGGATGGCTGGTTCAGCGATAGCTGCTGCATCCAATAGGCCTCAGTGGTACCATTGAATCCGCCAACTACTTCCGTAGCCGTATTGATTTCCACCGGTGTGAGAAGGAGAGACTCCGAAACGGCCAACGGATGGTTGGGGTCCGTGTTAATGTTGAGGAACTTCTTACATCCCCCCATGGACAGGACGATTAAGGCCAGTACTGAAGTAATTATGATATTTCGTTTCATTTTAATTTTTTTTGTTCTCAATTAAAAGGTGGCCTTCAATCCGATGACAACGCTCCGGTTGGAAGGGGCATTGAAGTTTGCAAATCCCTGTCCATTGCCGCTGCCGCTGAGACTGACTTCAGGATCGGAACCCGTATAGTTCTTGTGCAGGATGAAATTGGTCCCTGTGGCGTTCAGGGTCAGGGATTTAAACACGGAATTCTTCAGCAGGCCGCCTGCAAAATTATACCCCAGGGATACCGAACGCAGCTTGAGGAAAGAACCATCTTCCACCGATGTCTCATTCACGGTAGTGTATACATCCTGATAATAGCTCTGGTTGGTCGGAATGGCGAGGGTATTGGCCTTACCTGTGCTCTGAATGATACCCGGGATGACTTGCGTTCCGTCTCTGTTCTCCGTTACTTTGGAGGTGCCGTAATAACCCAGGTAGTAATCGTCAAAGTTCAGGACTTTGCCACCCTTCTTTTCATCCAGCACGAACGAGAAGAGGATACCCTTGTAGCTGAGGGTATTGGTCAGGCCGCCTATCCAGTCGGGAGTAACGTTCCCGATGGGCCCCGGATCGGGAGCTTCCTGCTGATATCCATTGTCGTCCAGCAACAGCTGATTCTGGGCGTTCCTCAGGAAGTGGGTCCCATAGATGGTCCCATAGGGGGTATGGGCAAAGGCGAAGATGCCCGGGGCGGTAAAGCCGGCAAATTGCAGATCGTTGACGCCCGGAGCAAGAGCAAGCACCTCATTTTTATTTTTCGTCCAGTTGACATCCACATGCCAGTTCCAGTCCTTGGTCTTGACAATGGTAGCGCCAAATTCCACCTCGACACCCTTATTGTCAATGCTGCCCGCATTGAGAGTAGCTGAGCTGAAACCCGTGGCCGGGGATATCGGAACACCGTCAGTCAGCAAGTTGGTACTTTTCTTGTCATAATAGGTAACATCCAGCGAGATCCGGTTGTTGAACCAGTGCGTTTCGATACCCGTTTCAAATTCCTTGATGGTTTCATCCTTGAGCGGGTAGGCATAGGTCGTAGTCAGCTGAAAACCGTTCTGCCCGTTGTAGGGGAAGGAGATGTTCCCCGGATATGCCTGGTAGTAGGGATTACTCAGGGAATAAGGTGAAACTTCGTCGTCGTTCCCAACGATCGAATAACCCACTCTCAACTTACCGAAATTCAGGATGGGATTGTTGGCCATTCCCAAAGGCTCGGTAAAGATGAAGCCGGCACTGGCAGAACCATAGGTATAGAACTGATTGGATTGAGTGAGGAGAGAGCTCCCGTCATAACGGGCTGTCAGGGAGAGGGTCAGCATTTTTTTATATTCTCCCGTAGCCTGACCATAGAAGCCCACCTTGCGGGTTTCATAATAATTGTATTTGGATGTGACGGTGGAAGCGTTGCTGATATTATAGAATCCGGGAATGGACAGTCCTAACCCTGTTGTCAGGGTATTGCTGTTGTACCTGGTCAGGATGTTATTCCCCAAAATGAGGTCTCCAAAGAAGTTGTTGCTGAAATCCTTCTTTGCGTGAACAATGAGGTCATTGTTGAAATTCAGGTTAGGGACCGTCTGGGTATAAACACGACCGGCGTAATTATTGCCGTCCTGTATTCCCGTATTCTCATGGTATGAGAGTATGTCGTTGTAGATATCTCCGCCGAGTCTTTCCGTGACCGACAGCCAGCTCAGTGGCGTGTATGTTAAGTTGAACACGGGGAGTATGCGGTCCGTCTGGTCCAGCAGGTGGGTATTGGCCAGCAGCCAGTAGGGGTTATTGCGGGCCGCCCGGTAGATCTGCTGGGTCCCGTCCGCGTTCGTAATGGGTAAGGGGTTCCAGGTTACCGGTGCGGAAAGCACGGTCCACAGAGGAGAGGCCAACGAGTTCCCTTCCAAATTACGGTTGTTATCCGTATGGATATAGTTGAACTGCGTGGTCAGACTGATTTGTTTGGAAATAGCAGTGGTATATTTCGCAAAAAATGCGTTGCGGATATAATTGGTCGTAGGCTCCGTCCCGTCCGTTTTCAGGAAAGAATAAGAGACAACATAACTGGACTTGTCACTCGCGCCCGAAACACTGACGTTATTGTCGGTGGTATGTCCCGTCTGGAAGAACATCTTCAGCGGGTTGTAGAGTGGGGCTTTTTTGCCGTTCACCGTAAGGGTGTCCACTTTAGGTCCCCAGGAGGTGGAGCTGAGGTTCCCTTCGATATTGCCATTTACGTACTGGCCGTCAGACCCTTGTCCCCACGCATACTGGCGCTCGGGGAGAAGGGCGTTGATATTGGAATAGCTGCTGCTAACGGAAACAGTCGGTTTTCCGTTCTTGCCCTGGCCGTTCTTGGTAGTGATGAGGACGGCGCCGCGGGAGGCGCTTGACCCGTAAAGGGCCGTGGCAGCCGCTCCTTTCAGTACCGTAATGCTCTCGACGATGTTCGGGTCGATATCAATGGCCCGGTTGGCCGTACCCCCGGCGCCCAGAGAGCCGTCAGGGTTGCCCACTTCCGTGTTATCCATAGGAACGCCGTCTATGACGAATAATGCCGTATTGTCCCCTTCCAAAGAGGCAACACCCCGGATGACGATACGGGTGGAGCTGCCGGGCATCCCGCTGGAATTGTTGATCTGTACCCCGGCAATCTTACCGTCCAGGGCATTGACGATGTTATCCTGTTTGGCGTCCACGAGAGCTTGCCCGCCCACTTCCTGAGTAGAGTAGGTCAGCAAACGTTTGTCCCGCCTGATACCCAGAGCAGTCACGACCACTTCAGACAAATTGGAGCCGCCCTGTTTTAAAGAAATGGTTACATTGGAAGAAGCGCCAACCTTCAACTCCTGGGTCTCGAAGCCAACGCCGCTGATGATCAGCTGCCCATTGCCCGATATATGAATGGTGAACTTTCCGTTGGCGTCCGTACTCGTTCCGCCTCTGACCCCTCTAACCGCTATGGTTGCACCGGGGACCGGCAAGCCGTTAGCATCTGTGACCGTTCCTGTTACCTCTCTGGTCTGGGCAAATACCAGTACGGAACAACATACTAGCATTGTAATCAGCATAAGAATTTTACGCATGTGTCTGTTTTGGTGGTTTAGCTGGGGAAGGCCGCCAGCATAATACATTAAATAAAAAAAGTGGAATGTGTGGCCCGAAAATGGGCATGCCTCAAAAGTTGTTTAGTTGGTTCATGTGACGTAGTTTTGGCGTTTATAAAATGTTGACAGTCAAATTTTAGCGACCAGCTCCTCACAAAACGTTAGCCGAAAAATGGCTGGCCACTATATTATATTATTTCATTCTATGTGCGGGCAATGTTAATTAAAGATTAAAAATACTAAAAAATAAGACACCGAGGGTGGCTAAAAAGCTGCAAAATAAAAAAATACCCGCATACCTGAGCCAGAACCATTCAAGTTGGGACTCTTTCCACTCCTCTGAAGCACGAACCATTCAAGTTGGCCCTACCCGCTCACGCCTGGGCCGTCGGACCCCCGAAATTCATCGGCAACTGCACATCCTCCAGGTCCTGGATCTTCCCATTGGCCGTCTCAAAACGGATGACATTTTCTGTCAGGGCTTTCATAAATCGCTTGGCATGCTGAGGGGTCAAAATGATCCGGGATTTTACCTTGCTCTTCGGTGTACCGGGCATCACATTCACAAAATCGATCACGAACTCCGCATGAGAATGAGTAATAATGGCCAGGTTAGCATATTCTCCTTCTGCCACTTCTTCGCTGATCTCGATATTCAGCTGGTTGCCGGGTTGATTAGTATCCGCCATATAAAGATTTGGGGCAATATACAAAGAGCGCAGTGAAATCCTACCTTTGCGCCATGGAATTATTAGATGGCAAGCTCGCTTCAAAAGCGATCATCGACTCACTGACCCTCAAAGTAGCCCAATCAAAGACCGAAGGAAAGAAAATTCCCCACCTCGCGGCAGTACTGGTAGGCAACAATGGCGCTAGCGAAACGTATGTCGGAGCAAAGGTGAAAACCTGCGCAGAAATAGGCTTTAAATCCACCCTCATCCGGCTGGAAGATGACGTGACGGAAAATCGTCTCCTGTCCGTCATCACAGACCTCAACAACGATCCGGACGTAGACGGCATCCTGGTGCAGTTGCCCCTGCCCAAACACATTTCAGACAATAACGTCATCAATGCCATCCACCCCTCTAAAGACGTCGACGGCTTTCACCCCGTCAACGTCGGGAAAATGGTTCAGGGATTGCCCGCCTTCGTCTCCGCCACTCCACACGGCATCATGCTGCTTCTTGAACACTATAAGATCGATACCCGCGGTAAACATGCCATCGTCATCGGTCGCAGCAATATCGTCGGCAGACCCATGAGCATTCTGCTGAGTGCCAATACTCAACCCGGCAATTGCACGGTCACCATCTGCCACTCTCATACCCATAACCTGCGCGAACTCTGTCTGCAGGGCGATATCATCGTCGCAGCACTCGGTCGCCCCGAATTTGTCGATGCCTCCATGGTCAAGCCCGGCGCCATCATTATCGACGTCGGCATCACCAGAGTGCCCGACACCACCAAAAAATCCGGCTTTTCCCTTAAAGGAGACGTCAAATTCAATGAAGTGGCTCCCCACTCCAGCTTTATCACCCCCGTGCCCGGCGGCGTAGGACCTATGACCATCGCGGCACTGATGAAAAATACCTTCACCGCCTGCCAGGAACGAAATGACAACTGATCCCCACATAACCGACCCCTCCGCCGCAGGCGACGGCCTGCCCGTCATGGAGCAGTTCTATACCCTCCAGGGCGAAGGCGCCCACCAGGGACGCGCGGCCTATTTCATCCGCCTCGGTGGCTGTGACGTCGGTTGCGTATGGTGCGACGTAAAAGACAGCTGGGATGCAGGCAAACACCCCAGACTATCAATACCCGAATTGGTAGCAGCGGCCACTGCCTGCCCCGGCCGGCTGACCGTGATCACCGGCGGCGAACCCCTCATGCATGACTGCACCGCTCTCACCCGCCACCTGCACCAGGCCGGATTCGCCACCCATATCGAAACCTCCGGCGCCTGGCCCCTCAGCGGCGAATGGGACTGGATCTGCCTGTCGCCAAAAAAATTCAAAGCCCCACTACCCGAAATACTGCCCCTGGCGAACGAACTGAAGGTGGTCATTTATAATAAGAGCGATTTCGACTGGGCCGAACAATGGGCCGCCAAAGTAAATCCCCACTGCCAGCTATTCCTGCAGCCTGAATTTGGCAGATCCCAAACCATTACTCCCCTCATCATCGACTACATCAAGGATCACCCCCAATGGCGGTTCTCCCTCCAACTGCACAAGTACATCCACGTGCCCTGACCCCCCATTTTCACCTTCTCTCCCAGGCATTCGCTGCCTCGTCTTCACCACGGATCCACTGTATCCGTTGCACTAAAATTTGTACCTTGGCCCTATAAAATGCCATAGCATCCACAAACTCCATTGAAAATCAAATATTCCCGTGAGTAAAAACCATCGCATCTCCCTCTTCATTATACTATTCTGCCTGTCCGCCTACCTCACCCGGGGTCAGCAGTACAACCCAGACAAAGTCAACAAAAAAGCCGCTCAGCTGAACTCCAAAGGCCGTGAACAAGCTGAAAGCGATGACTTCAACGGCAGCATCCAATCCCTGCTAGAGGCTATCCGCATCGACAACAGATTCGAAGACGCTTACCTGTCCATTGCCGGCATCTACGGAGAAATGAAAAACTACCCGAAGGCCGTCGAATATTATGAAAAAGCCAAAGCCATCGATAGCATCTATTTTCTGGATTTCAGCCTTCCCTATTCCATTTACCTCGCCGGCATTGGCCATTTCGCTGCCGCTCTGCAGGCCGTCGATTCCTTCCTTACCATCCCCACCCTTAATGAAACCAGCCGTAAAGCCGGCACCTACCGGCAAAGCTGCTACCAGTTCGCTCTCGATTACGCAGCCAGCCACCCGGCCAATAACAACTACCAGTTTTCCCCCGTCAACCTCGGCGACAGCATCAACTCGGACGTTTCAGAATATTTTCCCGCTATCAGCCTCGATGGAAATAAACTGGTCTTCACCCGCCGCGTCAACGGTATGAATGAAGACTTCTATGAATCGACCCGCACCGGCGGAGTATGGGGAATGGCACACAGCCTGCCAGGCAATATCAATACCAACGAAAACGAAGGGGCAGAATGCGTATCCCAGGACGGACAATGGCTGATCTTCAACGGATGCAATTATCCCGACGGCATGGGCAGCTGCGACATCTATATTTCCTACCTCACCACCGATGGCTGGAGCACCCCCGAAAACATGGGCGACAGCATCAATACCGAGTTCTGGGAGACCGCCCCGTCTCTTTCTCCCGATAAAAGAGATCTTTACTTTACCTCGAACCGGCCCGGCGGCTACGGTGGCAGCGATATCTATGTCAGTCACCGGCTGCTGAACGGTCAGTGGAGCGCAGCAGAAAACCTGGGGCCCACCATCAATACCATCGGCGACGAAGGCACCCCCTTCATTCACGCCGATAATCAAACTCTTTATTTTAATTCCACCGGCCAGCCCGGATACGGCGACAACGATCTGTTCGTTTCCCGCAAACAACCCGATGGTACCTGGGGCAAACCCGAGAATCTCGGCTACCCTATCAATACCATTGACGATCAGAGCAGTCTCGTGGTCGCAGCCGATGGGAAAACAGCCTATTACGCCAGCGATAAAGCCGACACCAAAGGCGGGCTCGACCTCTACACCTTCCCCTTGCGCGAGAATATCCGCCCGGCAAAAACCCTCTGGGTCAAAGGAAAAGTATTCGACCGCTCGACAAACAAAGGACTGCCCTCCAGCGTCATCCTCACCGATCTCGCCACCCGCGCCATCATCAGCAACCTGCAAACCGACGAGACCGGCAATTACCTGATCACCCTCCCCGAAGGAAAAGACTATGCCTTTACCGTCAAAAGACGGGGTTACCTCTTCTTTTCAGAAAATTTCTCCCTCTCTCACGATCATGGCGACACTGCTTATACCATCGACATCCCCCTCCAGCCCCTTGAAGCCAACGCCACCATCGTGCTGAAAAATATCTTCTTCGACCCCAATAAATATAACCTGATGCCAGAGTCCGACGCAGAACTCGACCAGGTCGTGCAGCTGATGAAAGACAACCCCACGCTGAAAATCCAGATCAACGGCCATACCGATAACTCCGGCAAACCTGCCGACAATATCACCCTGTCGGAGAACAGGGCCAGGGCCGTCACCACCTATCTGGTCAGCCGGGGGATCGCCGCTCTCCGCCTGTCCTCCAAAGGCTGGGGTGACACCAAACCCGTCGCCGATAACGGCACGACGGAAGGCCGCGCCAGGAACAGACGCACCGAATTGACGGTCATCAGCAAGTAAGCCCACAAGCGTATTTTTGCCACGCCGACCACCCACAAATTTGCCGCCGGATTTTTTCCGCATTGCCGTAATTTTGCCCCTCAAACGGCACGCTTGGACAATCAAACCTTATACCGCCTCGCCCTCACCAACACCCCTGGTATCGGTCTCGCCTATGCGAAAAAACTACTCCTTCGTTTTGGCGACGCCGAATCTATCTTCCGGTCGGACAAGAAGACCCTGGCCGCGACCGGCATCCCGCCGGCGGCTGCCGCCGCCCTCCTCCGTCCCGATCTTCAATCGCTCAGCATCGAATGCCGCCGAATGACGCAAAAAGGCATCCGGCTATTGGCCTCTAACGATCCGGATTATCCCCGCCGCTTCCACCAGTTCCCGGATGCTCCGGCCCTACTCTTCTACCAGGGTACGGCCAACCTCAACTCAGAAAAGATCCTCGCCATCATCGGCACCCGAAAAGCAACCGAATATGGCAGAGCGATTACGCAACAACTCGTCCGCGATCTGGCAGAACCCGGCCTGCTCATCATCAGCGGACTTGCGGCAGGCATCGACGCGGCGGCACACCAGGCCGCACTTCATTATCATGTTCCTACCGTCGGCATACTCGGACACGGCCTCGATAAGATCTATCCCGCAGAAAACTGGGGACTGTCCCGGTCAATGCGCCACCAGGGAGGACTGCTCACTTCCTTCCACAACGATGTCAAACCCGACAAGTATACTTTCGCTCAGCGCAACGATCTTGTCGCCGCATTGTGCGATGCCCTCATCGTCGTACAAACCGGCATCATAGGTGGCAGCCATCTCACTGTCAAAACCGCCATCGCACTTGACAAGAAGATCTTCGCCGTTCCCGGCCGCATCACCGATGAAATGAGTGAAGGTTGTCTCCGGCTCATTCGGGAAGGCAAAGCCAACCTGCTGATTTCCGCCAAACAATTGCAGGCCGACCTGGGATGGCATCGGCCTGCCGAATATCCCGGCACTCAATCCCTATTACCTTTCCCCACAACCGCCTCCTCTACCAGTCACCAAACCACCCCCGATCGCCCGGCGTCTTCCGCCAGACAACCCTCCCCCAAATCCGAAAATGATTTGCTCCAACTCTTTCGCCAAAAAGACAGCCTCTCTATCGATGAACTCGCCACGATCAGCCACCTCGACGCCCCATCGCTGGCCGTCACTTTGCTACACCTCGAGCTGGCAGGAAAGGTCAAGCCGCTCCCGGGCAAACGTTATCGTCTTATCCATTGATCCTCACTCGTTCCACCGCACTCGCCTCCAACCAATTCACCCGCGTCCCATTCCCTCACCAGTCGCCATCTTCGCCACTCAGAACTTCGTCAGGCCTGCTTCGACACGGCCCTCCTCGTTCGTAACCTTCGCTTCGCTCGGTTACATGCTCCGGACAAAAATTTGGAGCGTACCGGGCGCTTGCTTTATCTTTGCACATGGCAAGAATAATTTCCCCCGCACGCAAGGCAAAATCCCCCACAAAATTTTTCGGCGATGGACTGACATTCGATGATGTGCTGTTATTACCGGCATTTTCTGAGGTATTGCCCCGTGAAGTGGATATCCGTAGCAAGCTCACCAAAGACCTTACACTCAATATTCCCATGCTGTCCTCTGCAATGGACACCGTCACGGAAGCAACCCTCGCCATCGCCCTTGCCCGCGAAGGCGGCATCGGCATCCTGCATAAGAACATGAGCATCGAGAAGCAGGCCGAACAAGTTCGTAAAGTCAAACGTAGTGAGTCCGGATTGATCATCGATCCCATCACCCTCCACGAAGAGTCCACCATCAGCGATGCCCTCCGCCTCATGAAGGAAAACAAGATCGGCGGCATCCCCATCGTAGATAATAATAAAGTACTCGTAGGCATCCTCACCAACCGCGATCTGCGCTTCGAAGACAACAAGCGCCGCAAAGTCAGCGAAGTGATGACCCCCAAAGATAGACTCGTTACCGCCCCCGAAGGCACCGACCTCAAAAAGGCCGAGAAGATCCTGCAGAAATTCAAAATAGAAAAATTGCCGGTCGTCAACAAGCAGGGCAAGCTCATCGGGTTGATCACCTATCGCGATATCCTGCAACTCTCCAGCTATCCCAACGCGGTCAAGGATTCCTACGGCCGCCTGCTCGTCGGCGCTGCCCTTGGCATTACCAAAGATCTCCTCGACCGGGCCGCCGCATTACAACAGATCGGCGTAGACGTCGTCACCCTCGACAGCGCACATGGCCACCATATAGGCGTCATCAATGCTTTGAAAACATTAAAGAAATCTTTCAAAAATCTTCAGGTCATCGCCGGTAACATTGCCACCGCATCAGGGGCTAAAGCCCTCGCCGATGCCGGGGCAGATGCCGTAAAAGTCGGTATCGGCCCAGGATCCATCTGCACCACCCGGATCGTAGCGGGCGCAGGTGTTCCTCAGATCACCGCAGTACTGGAGGCAGCATCTGTCCTCAATGCCAGAAATATCCCCGTCATTGCCGACGGCGGCATCCGCTATACCGGCGACATGGTCAAGGCCCTCGCTGCCGGCGCCAACACCGTCATGATGGGCAGCGTATTTGCCGGCGTGGAAGAAAGCCCCGGTGAAACCATCATCTACGAAGGCCGGAAATTCAAACAATATCGCGGCATGGGTTCGATCGGCGCTATGACACAAGGTAGCAGCGATCGTTATTTCCAGGACGTGGAAGACGATATCAAAAAATTGGTGCCCGAAGGCATCGAAGGACGCGTAGCCTTCAAAGGCAACCTCGCCGAAGTGGTGCAACAATATGTAGGTGGCCTGCGGGCAGGGATGGGCTACTGCGGCGCCAAAGACATCCGCGCCTTGCGGGAACAGGCACAGTTCATCAGGATCACCAATGCCGGCATGAAAGAAAGCCATCCGCACGATGTGGAGATCACGAAGGAATCCTCGAACTATAGCCGTTAACGCAGCTATCACTATGAAAAAGTTCCACCCCTTTCTTCTGTCGGCACTCACCGGACTGCTGCTATATGCTGCGTGGCCGGAATCACCGCTGACTCCATTGATTTTTATCGCCTTCGTTCCCCTGTTATGGCTGGACCGGCAAGGTATCCGTCGAATTAAATTCTTTGGCTGGACCTACCTTTCCATGTTGATCTGGAATATCGGCGCCACCTGGTGGGTCTGGAATTCCACCGGTCCCGGCGCCTGCGGCGCCATCCTCGCCAACAGCTTGCTCATGTGCATCCCCTGGATGCTCTTTCATTGGGTCCATAAAAGGATGGGGCATGCTTTCGGTTATAGTGCACTGATAGTTTTTTGGCTGAGCTTCGAATATTTCCATCTATCGAACTGGGGACTCAGCTGGCCCTGGCTGACCATTGGTAATGTCTTCGCCTCGCACCCCGGCTGGGTCCAATGGTATGAGTACACCGGCGTCAGTGGCGGCGGATTGTGGATTTGGTTACTGAACATCCTGTTCTTTTTGCTCCTGTGGGATTTCGTGCAGCATAAACGGTTAGGTCGCCGCAAAGCCCTCATAGCCGCCCTGCTGCTGATCATCCCGCTGGTCGGTTCCAGGATCCTCACTCCCCCCTCGCCCGATCAGGATTACGCCTCCGGTAAGACCCTCGCCACCGATAAAGGCCCCACTTCCGACATCGTCATCGTCCAGCCGAATATCGATCCCTATGAAAAGATTCAAACCGGCACCTTCGACGCCCAACTCCAAAAGCTCATCCGGCTAAGCGACTCCGCCACCGACAGCAGCACAACCCTCGTTATCTGGCCTGAAACAGCCTTGGAAAATGGCGGTTTCGACGAAGATCACCTGAAAGACAATTATTTTCTCAATCCGCTATGGGATTTTCTCCGGCGCCACCCCCGGATCAATCTCCTTACGGGAATAGATTCTTACCGGTTCTTCAATGACAAACATTCCCCCACTGCCTTTCAAATTCCCCAGTCCAACAGATATGCCGAAACCTATAATGCCGCTGCCATTCTGGATAGCGGCGGACTGGTCCGAATCTATCATAAAACCATGCTGGTGCCGGGCGTAGAGACCCTTCCCCCCTTCCTGCATTTCCTCGATAGCTGGTTCGAAAAATTCGGCGGTTCCACCGGCAGCTATACCGGCCAGCCCAACCGCATCGCCCTGACCACCACCGATAATCTGTACCATATAGCCCCTGCCGTATGTTACGAAAGCATCTATGGCGAATTCATGTCCCGCTACGTCCGCAACGGCGCCGACCTGATCGCCATCATCACCAATGACGGCTGGTGGGGCAACACACCCGGCCACCGCCAGCATAGAGACTATGCCCGGCTCAGGGCCATTGAAACAAGACGCTGGATCATACGTAGCGCCAATACAGGCATCTCCTGCGTCATCGATCCCGCAGGCGATATACTCCAGTCCCTCCCCTGGGACCAGCAAGGCACCATCACAACCCATGTCCCCCCGCAACAGGAAATGACCTTTTATGTCCGGTTCGGAGACCTGATCTCAAAGATCGCCATCCTGTTGACCGTCCTGCTGTTCGCCTGGCATGTGATCACCATCATTAAAACGCAGAATAGTCGTGGATAAAATGATCAACATCGGCCGCTTGCCCGTCGGCTCGCAGGCCGACAACCTCTTCTGTCGCGATATCGGCACCGGCCCTGTCGTCGTGCTCCTTCATGGATTCGCCGAAGACGGCGCCACCTGGGACAACATCGCAGGCCCCTTATCAACTCACTGCCGGCTCATCATCCCCGACCTTCCGGGCAGTGGCCGCTCATCCGCCGTCCCCGCCATCCCCGCCGATCGCGCTCCCGACTTCGCGACACCTGCCCAGCCCTCCGATCCCACGCCCGGGTCTGCCACCACCATAGAAGACCTCGCCGCCGCAGTCAAGACCCTCCTCGATCATCTCGGCATCGACAAATGCATCATGATCGGCCATAGTATGGGCGGCTATATTACCCTCGCCTTTGCCGAAAAATACCCCGACCGTCTCGCCGCTCTCGGGCTCTTTCATTCCACCGCCTATCCCGACAGCGAAGAAAAGAAAACCATCCGCCGTAAAAGCATTGAATTCATCCGGAAGAACGGAGCCGATCTGTTTATCCGTCAATCCACCCCGGGCCTGTTTGGTCAGTATACCCATCAGCATCATCCCCAACTGATCGATGCGATGATCGACCGGTATGCCGCGTTTCCCCCGGACACACTGATCGCCTGGTACCAGGCCATGATCACCCGGCCAGACCGCACAGCCGTGCTCAGAGAATTTCCCGGCCCCGTCCTCTTTATTATCGGCGAAGAAGACAGCATCGTGCCCTTACAAGGCGCCCTCGAACAATCTCATCTGCCGGCCATTTCGCATATCCATCTGGTAAAAAACACCGGTCACGAGGGCATGCATGAAACCCCCGGCCCCTGCAACGATATCTTACATGATTTCATAAACTTTGTACAACAAGCATGAACAAGACCATCTTCATCACGGGTGCAACCTCAGGCTTCGGTGAAGCCTGTGCCCGGAAATTTGCCGCCGCCGGCGCCCGCCTCATCCTGACCGGCCGCCGCAAAGACAGACTCGACGCCTTAAAGCACGAACTCGAAAGTCTCTCTGGCGCGCCCGAGCGTGTTTTCACCCTCAACTTCGACGTACAGGACCGCACAGCCGTCTTCGCCGCAGTCGCCAGCCTGCCTTCCGAATGGCAAAAAATAGACATCCTCATCAACAATGCCGGCCTGGCCCTCGGCAGAGACTACTTCGATGAAGCCAGCCTCGAAGACTGGGAAACCATGATCGATACCAACGTAAAAGGACTGCTCTACGTGAGCAGAGCCGTGCTCCCCCTGCTCATCCCTTCCGGCGATGGCCATATAATAAATCTCGGTAGCGTAGCCGGCAAAGAAGTCTATGAAAAAGGTAACGTGTATTGCGGTAGTAAATTTGCAGTCGACGCCATCTCCCGGTCGATGCGAATAGATATGCTGCGGCATGGGATCAAAGTAACCGCTATTCATCCCGGCGCCGCCGAGACAGAATTCTCCAAAGTACGCTTCAAAGGCGATGAAGGACAGGCAAAAAAAATCTATGAAGGTTATACGCCACTCAGTGCAGAAGACGTAGCAGATGCCATATTCTATTGCGCATCGCTTCCGCCGCACGTCTGCATCAATGACCTCGTCATTACCTGCAAAGCCCAGGCCGACGCTATCTATTTTTATAAAGGGTAGCCAGCCTATTTTTCCCGTAGCCCGCAAGGGCCATCAAGGACGGCCACAGGCCGACCAGCCGAAGGCTCATCATTAGCCGGTATGGCCCGCGGGCTGAACTTCGTTGGAGCGTCGTTCCTCGCTCCTCCTTGTTCGCAACCTTCGCTCTGCTCGGTTGTCCCGTAGCCCGCAAGGGCCATACTCCTATGGCGCCAGCGCAATCCTCAACTGTATACCCCCCTTCGTCGTCACAATCGGCGGCGTAGTCGATATCTTGGGTGTCGTCCGCTGCTCATCGAAATAAAACTTCAGGTTGATCCTGTTATTCAGGACGTAATTGATAGACGGATCGATCCTGATCACCGTCTGCCCACCCGTCGGCTGCGAGGTATTCTGACCGATATAACTGCTGGACATTGCATCATCCCGATAACTCACATCAATCCGCAGCGTCAGATCATTAGACGGTTTCTTCGCATTGATACTGCCGGGTGGCCCGTTAGGCGGCGTCTTCCCATTGCCCGGCACCTTCCAGCCAAAAGGCAGCGGCGCATTCGGTATCTTGATGCCCCAGCCGACATCCAATTCCGTCGACCGGCTCTCACTCATCTGGTAATCCACCAGGCTGAGACTCACTGTCCTTGACCGGCTAAAGGACATCTTACCCTGCATCTGGTTGACAAATGCCATGTCGACTCCCAATAAAGGCGAGAATTGTTCCTGTATCGTGATATTGGGCACCTGGTAATAAGGCTGAAAATTCCCCGTCGCCGTATCGATAAAACCCGGCACCCCATATCTCAACGGATCACCATAACTAAGGTTAGAATTGAAACTGCCCATACTGAGGCCGCTGGTATAGGCATTAGATAGGTTAAAACTGGTAAAGATCTTACTGAACCAGGGCAGCTTGCTCAGACCCGAATACGAGATGTGCCAGTTCGGCCTCGGCAAATACCCGCTGAAGGGACTGCTCGTCACACCTCCTCCTGCCTCATTCATCAACGGTATCTTCGTGGCATCCGTCTTCGTATAAGCCGCCAGGAAAGCGGGTATCAGCACGTCCTGCGAATACTGGCCATAGCCCTGTGCATAACCGTCCGCACCCGTCAACCCACCCGTATAACGATTGATTGAACCCAGTCGCCTCGAAATCACCGACCGGTTATCTTCAAACTTGAGAAAGGTACTCGTCACCTCGTCCGGTTGATACTTTTCAAAAAGCGTCTTGTAGGATAGATAGCTGATCGTAAAAGTGCCGGACATGTATGGGTTAAGCCGGTTGAGACCAGATCCGCCGGACGTATCCTTATCCAGCTCGGAATAGTTCATGCCAAAACTCTTATCAATGTTAATGGTTATCCGGAGATCCTTGATGGGCTCAAGGGCCGCCGAAATGTCGATCTTCTGCGAATAACTGATCAGATTCTGGTTGTTGAAAGTCGTATCTGACGATAACAGCCCTCTTTGCCCCAGCTTATTGATAAAGTTCGTATCCGGCCGTGACCCGAACACATACTTCCATCCCGGCTGCTGGTCACGCAGATCCATGCCAAACACCTGTGTGCTGTCCATGTACCCATAGATATTACTGGTCGAATTGTCCGAATAGTTGAATGTGATATGCTTAACCATCGTCAGCAACCTGCCCAGCGCCTTCGGTATACCCGTCAATTGAGGCCCCGTGATCGGGGGCGGCAGAGGCAGCGGCTTCTTATTTTTCGAGGTATCCGGCTTGCCGTTCGCAGGAGAATTCAACCCCGCATTCAGATTTTTAAGCACCTTCCATTTATCATACAATTTCGTAAAGTCCAGGTCGGCCAGCAAATTCCTCTGCTGCGTATTCGCTATGCTACTACCCCATGTCGGCACCTGTTGCGAATATGACGTCCACGTATAGCTGCCCGTATATCCAGCCTTGATCGACGTCCAGTCCAGCAACGGTATCTTACTCGTAGGCACGATATACGTCACGTTGACATTCTGCGTAAACAAGATCGTACGCCCGCCCTTAAAGAACTGCGTCCATACCTTCCGGCGCATCGACTTGTCCAGTCTTCCCGAATCATTATCTATCCAGGCGCTATTCGTCGCCGTGTAATCCACCGACAGTGACTTCGTGAAATCCCAACGAAGCGTATACAGTCGATTGAACGTAAAGATATTATTGAACGTTTCCGGCAAAATATCCGCAGGACCGCCGACATTGCGCGATCGATAGGGAGAGAATTGATGGAACACGTTCGCCTGAAAGCTCAGCACGCTTGGCATGAGATTGTAATTAAAATCCCTGATCAAACCCAGCCACTTGGATTTCGACTTGATCATTTTTGCAAACGGCGTATGAAACTTCGCCGTACGGTTAAAACTATACGCAAAGATCGCTTTATTGGTGGTATTATCATCCTCTATGGCCAGGGGACTGTGATGCGAGGTATTGGTATAGGAATAACTGACATTAAAATTCTGTATGCTCCACGGTTGCAGCTTTTTGTTCGTGGGATTATTCACATGCAGATTGGTCAGATTGAGAGTCGTCACCGTTTGTGCGTCTATCGCCTCCTTCCTGATAGAATCCTTTGCTTTGGCAGAAGTGGCTAAGCCAACCTCGGTCTTCAATGGAATGTCCAGTTGGAAAGGGTCATACTCCGGCGTCGCCACCGTTCGCGTCACTCCCGCGTATATGGGCACAGACAGGTTGGCCTTCTTGGGCAGCAGCTTCCCTAATTCCAGATTGGTCGCCACATCCAGTTCCATATCGTTTTCATACGATCGCTCACTGGTATTCTGATCGATCGTTCCCCATCCCGCAGACTTGTTGCTTCCCGCGACCGACAAGGTCCCCAGATCGGCCAGTTTCACATCTACCTTACCGACAGCCGCCCAGCCCCCCTTCTCGCTGATGTCGGTCAATCGAAGTTCATCAAACCATACTTCTGTACAGATATATCCAGGCTGCTGTGCATTCTCCACCCCCAGGAAGATAGCCTGGATAGCCCCCAGGTTGGGGTTACCTATAATCGCATACGACCGACTGCCAGCTATTTCTTTATAATATTGAGTATTGGCGAAGCCTGCGTTATTCCGGTCCTCCTTCAGCTTGACCAGTCGCTGAAGTGAAAGATTCAGATTGTTAGAGTCCGGCCAGACATCCGGGAGTTGATTATCAAACCACGGCGTTTTTACCAACGGGATCCTGATCTCATAATAGTTGCTGGTGAAATCACTGCCAATGCGGATAATAGCGTTCAGGTCACCACTGTTGAAATTGCCCTGGTTGGTACCCGCCGCTTCCGCATGGATGAACATATCCATCGTCCCGTATCTGCGAAGATCCAGGTTGGTCGTCTTATAAACCCCACGCGTATCGAATTGGGCCAGCTCACAGATCTGCAGGCTCATCGACTGCTCGTTCAGCAAAAGGTTGACATTGTTGCTGCTCAATTCCTGCTGCCGCTGCACTCCCGGTGGTTCTTGATATTGAATAGGGCTCCGGTTACTGTTCTGTTCGATATTCACCGCCGTGACATTAAAGGTCGTCGGACTGTTGGTGGGCAATAACGTCAGGTTGCCCGTGGTATCGATCACATAGCTGAAGCTCCTCCAGGTATTCCTGACCAGCTGCAATTGCGCAAACCGTAACACCGCCGAATCCTGCCACCCCGTCATATACATCCGCATGTACTGGATAGACGTGAAATCAGGCATCGATCCTACATTCTGATAATATTGCGCCAGCGGAATGCTGATCTGGTACCAGGTCTGGGGTACCCCACCTGTGGGAGTAAACGGACCAATCGAATCCGTGATGAAATTATGCCCCATGCTGGTACCGAAACTATCGGGTAACGGGAACAGGTTAACCTTGTATTCAAAATACTGCTCCAGCGTGTTCATCGTGTTGTCGTTATTGATATCCTCCTGGTCCGGATACAACGTAAAAGCGCTGACAGTGGTCGAGCCCGTCGAAGCGATCGGCGAGTTACCATCGGGGTTATTGACATATTTATACCGGCCTAAGATCCCTGTCCCGTTTGCACTGAGGCCGCCCGGATTATAACGGGCATCTTCATAGTAAACATAATCATCGCTGGACGGATCAAGAGCGGCTGCTTTATAGACACTGGACCCGGTGCCTACAATGGCCCCCAACTGCTGCAGGTACGACGCAAAATGATTGGCCTCGGAACCGTCGCTCATCCCGTCCAGCCCGATATCCTGGTAAGGCCGGTCGCCCGCATTATTACTGAACGCATCAGTCACCTCGATCGGGTTGGCCGGAACCCTGCCCCATACCGAAAAGCTATCGACAGCCGCTACGATATTCGGCGTATTATACCCATTCTCGAATGCCTTCTGCCCATCCTTTAGAATGTCCTCCGACACACTACCCAGGTCGATATATAATACCCCACCTGTCGAATTGCCCACATTGGCCTGCCCGGCTGGCAGTGAAGAACTCGTCTTGTCGAAGGGGCTTTCTATCCAGAACTGCAGTACCTCGATATTGGCCGTTTCAAAGTCGGTCTGCTGTAGAGCCCGCATGATACCACCCCAGCGTGTCGCCGGGTTAGCCAGTTTCCCCGTGCTGGCGATGATACTGCCCGGCCGGGTATCGAAGTTATAAGGACCCCGGTCGGAAGGATAGTACGCCATGTCAAAGGTGACTTCTTGTGCCTGGCCCGTCGCCACCGATTGCTGCGGAAAGATATTCTGCACCAGGACCGGATCGATCCTGGGATCCAGCAGCACATTTTCATACGAATCCGGATCACTTCCTCCTCCCGTATTCTGCAGCGTAGGATCGATATTATACCAGGCAAGCCGGGCCCTGTTATAGCCGTATGGCAGCGAATCATTGTAGTTAGCCTCAGGAAAAAGCGGCGTATAGAGACCATTCAACCCGCTGGGTGCCGAAGCAAGGTTCCAGCTCGTCAGCGGGAATCGAAGGTCGATAGCACTCGTCGAACCTTCAAAATCATCGATATATACCGCGCCGCTCGTGCCGCTGCCAATTTGTGAGGGATGCCCCGGGCGAAGGATAGCGCCCTCTCCGTAGGCATTGATCGTACTCATCTCCTTGGTGTTATACAGGTGGTTCAGCGCCCGCGTTAACTGCGGCAGTTGCCCTTTATAATTCGCATCCACCCCGAACATAGTATTGCGAACCGGATCTTCACCATAATCCGTCTTGGCGAAGAAAGGTCGCTCATTCAACCTTTCGATCGTACTACCCAGTGTCAGCGTCTCCGTAGCCGTTTGCTTCGCCACGTAGTCCATCCGGAGACCCATAAAACTCTTTTGTTGCAATCCGAAATTGGCGTTATTCTCGAACGAGACATTGACGGGCACGCCTGAATTGATGATGGACTGGTTGATGATCTGGACCTGGCCCAGGTTATAATCCACCACATAATCCACGTTCTCCTTCAAAGTTTGCCCGCCCGCCGTCACCACCACCGAACCCTGGGGAACATTATACGCCCCCAACGACAGACTATTCGTAGTCTGCCCTTTGGCCGTTCCCGTCAGGACATACCTGTCCACATTCGCATAGGTCTGCGCCACCGCTTGCAGCGTATCGTATAGCTGACTAAATACATATTGCTCCTTCAGGGACGCCGGAGAGCCCGCAAAGGCCAGCGTATCCAGATCTGCTCCGAAAGGTTGCAGCACCGGGAAAATCACTGTTCCCAGTGTGGAAATCACCGTCAAGCCCTCTATATAGTCGAAAATCCCGTCCGGACCCGGATCGTTATTGGCATTCAACCTATCCAGACCCAGCACCGTTAGTAGCGGAACGTCCGCCTTCGGCCCCACGGGCAGATATCTTTTGGTGCCCGCGCTGGGCTGGTTGTAATTGACATTGAACTGAAATCCGGTCTTCGTGATATTGGACAGCGAAGATCCGCTGGCCGTTTTTAACGAATAGACATTTTTCATCATCAGGTTCCAGATCGGCAGGGTAGTCCGCTGCGCTGTGGCCTTCAACAATTTGACAAACAACACTTTCGATTGTCCTGAGGTGGCAGAGGGAGAGGCGATATCACCCGTGGTGACGGCTGATGCCGTATCCGGCGGGACATCCGTTGCAAATTCCCCCACCTGATAAATAGTCCCGTTATAGCTATATTGATAGGCTACACCCAGCACGTCACTGGACTGGAGCGTCTGGTTAAGAGACAAAAAGCCTATCTGCGGATTAAAATAATACTCCGAAGCATTCAGCTTCCGGGCATAGACCGTTTCAAAATCCTGTACCTGGGTCAGCCCCAGATTGTTGAGGATGCTCACGACCTGCGAAGGATTCCGGCTGTTGGGCTGATTGACAATGCTCGTATATTCCGAGTTCGCGTTACTGAAAGGATAAGGAATATTCGTCTGCGCATGGATCTTGGGATTGTAAGGCTGTGTTTCCCCAAGGTCCATCAGCCCCACGATCTGGCGTGAGCTGGTGTCCGTACCCTGCCGGTTGGTCACCCATACTTCGATCCGCAGGATCTGCACATTGGAATTGACGACCGGCAGCCGGGACATGGCGTTATTAAAATTGTTCTTGAAATATTGCGCCAGCAAAAAGTGACGGTTCTGGTCATAAGCATCCGCACTAAAGCTAAAATTCTGCACGGCAGCCCCGCCTGCGGAGTTAACAGATTGTTTCTGAGAGGTTTCGTTGGCTATAACGCCCGTAATCGTCAGTTTTCCGAATTGCAGAGTAGTCTTGATCCCGAACAGGGACTGTGCACCCGTCATCAACGTGCTCTTAGTGGTAAAGGAGACATTCCCCGCTTCGATCTTTTTGACAATTTCATCCGGACCGCCGGTATAATCCAGTTTAAGCTGATTCTCGAAATTAAAAGTCGACAGGGTGTTATAGCTGATCGGGAGCTTTAGCTTGCTGCCTACGGCGCCCACTACGTTCAGGTTGGCATCCTCGTTGAAATAGGGCGCTCCGGTACTCCTCGCACTTTGAGGTAGGGTCGGATTCTCAATATTCTGCCCCTGATAACCGGCCGTGATATCCACATTGCCCTGTGGTCGGATGTCCGGCTTACCCGCGCCGAAGATCCGGTTGAAGAGGTTGTCGCTGACCGTCAGATTCGGGCGCATGAGCTTGCGGTTAAGAGCGTCCACCGCATCCGCCCGACTTCGGAAATAATCGTCTTCCGCCTGCTGCGACTCCAAAGCCATCATTTCATCCATCGTCAGATAAGTAGGCTCTCTATAGTATTGATCTCCAACCTTTTCAACAATGTAATACTGCTGCGTGACGGGGTCGTATTCTATCGAATCATGAAGATTGGAGGGATCTTTGAGGTCGAAAGGGTTGAGGTCGGGATTGGAGAGAGGATCTCCGCGGCGGTCAAAGATGGGCCAGCGCAGACTGTCCTTTTTGCTGGAATCTTTAACCTTTTTAGCACTGTCAGCGGGTATTGTGTCCCTTATTGATCTCGTTATTACCGGCAGCCGAAAAGGTTTCGCCGAGGCAGTTGCAGAAAATACAACCGAAGCGGCGCAAGTAAGCAGCGTTGCTAGTATTGACGAAAAGCAATAGCGAGTCAATTCTCCTGTGAAAATTAGTTAGGTAGAGTTCCAATGATAGGCTACAAGATTTTTAAGGCTTTCTTAATAAGATCTTCGACTTTGTCATTCCCCGACACCTCGTTGGCCACTTTTTTGATGGCATTTTCTGCCGCAGGTCTGGCGATGCCAAGCGTAATCAGTGCATTTAACGCGTCCTGTTCCAGGCTATTGCCCGTTGTAGATGAAATATTTGTAGTTTCTTCCTTCCCTTTTCCGACCTTGTCCCGCAGTTCGAGAACGATCCTTTCCGCCGACTTTTTTCCTATGCCTTTGATGCTCTCCAACTGACGGACATTCCCTTGCAGAATGGCCCTGACGATCTCTTCCGGTTTCATCGAAGACAGCATCATCCGGGCCGTGGTGGCGCCCACTCCGGATACACTGATCAGTTGAATGAACAGGTCCTTCTCCACCTTGTCGAAAAACCCATACAAAATGTGCGCATCTTCACGGATATGCAGGTAGGTCAGCAGGATTCCCCTGTCCTGGCCCTCGATCCTGGCATAGGTATTAAGGCTGATTTGCAGCTCATAACCCACCCCGGCCACGTCCATATGCACGAGGGCGGGACTCTTGTAAGCAAAATCACCACGTAGGAAAGCGATCATGGCCGCGAAAATGGATATTTTTCCCCACCTTTGCAAAAAACTTTTCATCACCTGATTGGAATTCATAATGAGCAAAAAAATGACCGCCGCTATAACTGCGATCGGAGGATATGTACCGGAAGACCGTTTGACTAATGCCGACCTGGAGAAAATGGTGGATACCAATGACGAATGGATACGTACCCGCACAGGAATAGAAGAGAGAAGGATTCTCAAAGGCGCCGGAAAAGCCACCTCCGACCTTTGCGTTCCGGTGGTGCTGGAAATTTGCCGCAAACGGGGCATTCAGCCCGAAGAGATCGATTGCGTCATCGTTGCCACCGTCACACCTGACATGTTGTTCCCTTCCACTGCCAATATTGTATGCGACAAAGTAGGCGCCAAACACGCCTGGGGCTTCGACATGAGTGCCGCATGCTCAGGCTTCCTGTATGCGCTGACCAGCGGCGCCATGTATATTGAGAGCGGACGATATAAGAAGGTCGTGGTCCTCGGCGCTGATAAAATGAGCAGCATCGTCGACTACAGCGATCGTACCACCTGCATCATCTTCGGTGACGGCGCCGGTGGAGTGCTGCTGGAACCCAATGAAGAAGGCTATGGGGTGCTGGACAGTATATTGCGCAGCGACGGCAGCGGCCGCAATCACCTCCACATGAAAGCCGGCGGCTCACTTCGGCCAGCCTCTAACGAGACCATAGCCGCCAAAGAGCATTTCATCTACCAGGAAGGGCAGGCAGTCTTCAAATTCGCCGTCAAAGGAATGGCCGACGTCAGCGCCGAACTGATGGAACGCAATCACCTGACGGCCGAAGATATAAGTTGGCTGGTGCCACACCAGGCCAACAAGCGTATTATTGACGCCACCGCCCACCGCATGGGACTTTCCAGCGAAAAAGTCATGATCAATATCCAACGCTACGGGAATACGACCGCCGGTACCATTCCCCTGTGCCTATGGGACTGGGAAGATAAATTGAAAAAAGGAGACAACCTGGTACTGGCAGCCTTTGGAGGTGGATTTACCTGGGGCGCCACCTTGGTCAAATGGGGAAACTAAATATGACTCAGCAACCAATAGCCCAGCCACCGATAACCATCAGAAGAGCCGTTAAGGAAGACTGCCCCCGCTTGCTGGAATTGATCCGCGAACTGGCCGATTATGAGCGGGCGCCAGAGGAAGTGACCGTAACGGTCGAACATTTTACGGACAGTGGCTTCGGCCCCCAGCCCGTGTGGTGGGCGTTTGTCGCCACCGTCGATGACCGGGTCGAAGGGTTTGCGCTATACTATATCCGTTACAGCACCTGGAAAGGACAACGCCTTTACCTTGAAGACTTTGTCGTTACACAGGAAATGCGCGGCAAAGGACTGGGCAAACTCCTTTTCGAACGCGTAATGGAAGAAATGAAAGAGAAAAATTTCAAGGGAATGGTCTGGCAGGTGCTGGACTGGAACGAACCCGCCATCAATTTCTATCAAAAATACCAGGCCCGGTTCGACGCCGGTTGGATCAACTGCTCCGTCGAGGCCTGACCCACTCGCGCCCACTAACTCACTCCATCCACCTGCACCGACTTGTCGATCTTTTGGATCAGCCCTTGCAGCACTTTACCGGGACCTATTTCCGTAAAATGTGAGCCGCCATCTGCAATCATCGCCTGCACCGATTGCGTCCAACGCACCGCGCCGGTCAACTGATCAATCAGGTTTTTCTTGATCTCGTCTTTCTCCACCACAGCCTTAGCCGCCACATTCTGATAGACGGCACAGACAGGATTATAAAACGTAGTTCTCTCAATAGCATTCTTCAATTCGTCCTGCGCCGAAGCCATGAAAGGAGAATGGAACGCACCTCCCACCGGCAATACCAACGCCCTCTTCGCACCGGCCGCCTTCAATTGCTCACAAGCCACCTCAATACCTTTGACACTGCCGCTGATCACCAGTTGGCCCGGACAATTGTAATTCGCAGGCACTACCACTTCACCCGTCGTTTCTCTGATAGCGGCACAGATAGCTTCTACTTTGTCATCTTCCAGCCCCAGCACAGCCGCCATAGAGGAAGGCCCTGCTTCACAGGCTTTCTGCATGGCCTGGGCCCGCGCCGATACCAATTGCAATCCGTCCTCAAAGCTCAATACACCACAAGCCACCAGCGCGGAAAATTCCCCCAGGGAATGACCAGCTACCATTTCAGGCTTATTATTTTCAATACTCTTGAACGCGATAACTGAATGCAGGAAAATAGCCGGCTGCGTCACCTTCGTCTGCCTCAATTCCTCCTCAGTGCCGGTGAACATACTGTCGGAAATCCGAAAGCCAAGCGTTTCATTCGCCTGCTCGAATAGCTTCTTGGCAAAAACGCTGTTCTCATAAAGACTTTTACCCATTCCGGGAAACTGAGATCCCTGTCCCGGGAACACGTACGCATGCTTCATTCTGTTCGGGGTTTAGTATGTGCCGGATAGGATTGATTCAAAACGATCCATCCCCGGCACGGCTGCAAATATAAGCTCTTTTTTAATGAAGGTTGGAAGAGATCAGCTTGGTAAATTCACTTCGCGTCTCATTCTTTTCAAACTCACCCCAGAAAGCGGAAGTGGTCGTCACTGAATTTTGTTTTTGAACACCCCGCATCATCATACATAGGTGTGACGCTTCGATAACCACGGCGACACCCAGCGGTTGTAGAGTCTCCTTGATGGCATGCAGGATCTCCGTCGTCAATCTTTCCTGCACCTGCAACCGCCTGGAATAAACATCTACTACCCTCGCAATCTTGCTCAGCCCCGTGATCCAGCCGTTGGGGATATATGCGACATGCGCTTTGCCGAAAAATGGCAGCATGTGGTGCTCGCAAAGACTGTACAGTTCAATATCTTTTACAAGGATCATCTCACTGACAGGCTCATGAAACTTCGCGGAATTCAGGATGGCATGGGCATCCATGTCATACCCCTGTGTCAGGAATTGCATCGCTTTGGCCACCCGCTCAGGCGTCTTCAGCAGCCCTTCCCGGTTAGGGTCTTCACCCAGTAAATCCAATGATTGCCGGTAATTCCCGGTAAGCGCCGCCGTGATCTCTTCGTCGTATTGTTCTATTTTCTTATAGCCCATATATCCGGTTATTTGAATATTTTCCGTCCTAACCTCCGACCCGCGATCCTCATCTCCCCCTCATACCATCTTCTCACGATATCGCTGACAAGCCCGACCACAGTGCTGGCGCTTCTAAGATCGGCCGAATCCCTGACGGGCCCGATCACAGCGCTGTCGCTTCTAGGTTCGCCCGTTCCCTCGAACGGGCTCTGCTCGCGCGTCCTCTCCTTTCACACAGGATATTGAACCACGATATCCCACCTCTTACGCAGGATATTCAACAAAATTTCTTTCTGTTTCGTATAGCCTAACCTGTAAGTCCAGCCGGATATCGATCCGTGCCCGTAATAAGTCATAGATCACCACCGCAATATGTTCCGCGGTGGGATTCAGCTCCTTGAAATACACAGTATCCAGATTAAGGTTTTTGTGATCGAACCTTTCCAGCACTTCTTCCGCCGTAATCTTCGACAATACCTTCATATCCATCACATACCCCGTCTCCGGATCGGGCACTCCCGTCACCTTGACGACCAGCTCATAATTATGTCCGTGATAATTAGGATTGCTGCACTTCCCAAACACTTCCGCATTCTTCACATCATCCCACGCAGGATTGAAGATGCGATGCGCCGCATTAAAATGTTCTTTACGGAAGACCGCCACTCTCTTGTCGCCTACACTCATAATTATTTTTTATAATTTTTCGTCCTACCACGCCTCATTCGCTTCGCTTACTCCCCCGTCCGTTCTCCCTCATTCACCGAAATACTCCACATAAATTCTCGGTGTCTCGTACAATTTGATCCCATGCAACCGGACTTCCTTTGGGAGATACTGCTGCAACTGCTGCCAGATCCCAATGGCCAGATTTTCGGTCGTGCACATTTTCCCTTGCAGGAAATCCACCTCTATATTCAAATTCTTGTGATCCAGTTTCTCGATCACATGATCTTTGATGATCGAACTAAGCTGCTTGACATCGAA
This sequence comes from Puia dinghuensis, assembly GCA_026225275.1. Classification (GTDB taxonomy): domain Bacteria; phylum Bacteroidota; class Bacteroidia; order Chitinophagales; family Chitinophagaceae; genus Puia; species Puia dinghuensis_B. Next base: position 17,926 of record JAMFSL010000294.1, on the reverse strand, counting down.
TAAAAAACCTGTATCCGGATCCGGATCGCCCTTGATCGTCACATACAGCTCATAATTATGCCCATGCCAGTTTTCATTGGCACACTTGCCAAACACGGCTTCATTTTTTTCCTTACTCCAGCCCGGATTATATAGTTTATGAGCTGCGTTAAAATGTTCCAGGCGCGTCAGATACACCATAATACGAATTGTGCAGCGCTCTCACCGGTCGATAATCTCGGGTGGGCACGCTACCGCTAAAATTTTCGCAAAGGTAATACATAGTGTAACAATGTCAATGATTCCGATATTTGTACCATGGACATCCTACTGGCCGCCGCCACATCATTTGAAATTCAACCTACTATAGACTTTCTTCGGGCCGAATCCCCCACCCGGATCTCCGACGCCGTCCCCACCCGCACCACCCGCACCATCGCCACGCTGATCACCGGCGTCGGCAGCACCGCTACCACCTGGTCACTCATGCGACAGATCAACCACCATCGACCCGACCTGATCATCCAGGCCGGCATCGCTGGTTGCTTCACCGGTAGACCCCATGGAGATGTCCTCGCCGTGGAAGAAGAAGTGCTCGCCGACCTCGGCGTTTGGGAGGATCACCGGTTCAATAGCCTTTTTGATCTCAAACTCACCGGCCCCGACATTCCACCCTTTTCCTCCGGTCGCTTGATCAACCCCTACCGGAGATTGCTGCACCTGACCGCCCTCGAACCGGTCCGTAGCGCCACCGTCAACGAAATCACCACCGATCCCGACCGCATCCGGTGGCATCAACAAAATACAGCCGCAGTTGTTGAAGGGATGGAAGGCGGAGCCTTACATTATGTATGCCTCCGGGAAAAGATCGCTTTTCTTCAGCTGAGGGCGGTTTCCAATGACATTGGCGTCCGGGATAAAACAAAATGGGATATCCGCCTGGCTATCGGCCGGCTAAACGAAGAGTTAATCCGATTACTGGAACAATTAAACAAACAGGACAATACCGTTCTTCAACCAACAAACTAGTCACCATGACACTTACCTTAGGCTTTAGCCCCTGCCCGAACGACACTTTTATTTTCGATGCCCTGGTCAACAAAAAGATCGACACGGAAGGTCTCGACTTCGATGTCCGGCTAGAGGACGTCGAAACCCTTAACCAATGGGCCTTACAGGGGCGACTGGATATCTCCAAGATTAGTTATGGCGTATTACCGCTGATACTGGACCGGTATGAATTACTCGATGCAGGCGGCGCCCTGGGTAAGGGAGTCGGACCGCTGCTGATTGCCCGCCGGCCAATACCCCTCGACAATATTAGCGAATGCAGCATCGCCATCCCCGGCCAGCGCACCACGGCGCATCTCTTGTTCTCCCTCGCCTTTCCTGCCGCCCGTCACAAAGAATTCATGATCTTTTCAGGCATCGAAGATGCCGTGCTGACCGGCAAGGCGGATTGCGGCGTCATCATCCATGAAAATCGCTTTACCTATCAGGACAAAGGGCTGACCAAATTGCTCGACCTCGGAGAGTTTTGGGAGAAAGAAACAGGCGCACCCATTCCGCTGGGCGGTATCGTGCTGCGTGGAGGTCAGGATCCTGCCCTTGCGGTAAAGATCAATACCCTCATACGGAAAAGCCTGGAATATGCTTTTAGTCATTATCCTAAATTGCCGGATTATGTCAGGGATCATGCCCAGGAGATGGACGAGGCTGTCATGCGACAACATATCGATCTTTATGTCAACAACTACAGCCTTTCGCTCGGCCATGACGGCGAAAAAGCCATCCAGACCCTGCTGCAGACCTATGCCCGCCTGCACGACCGCCAGGAAGAAGTGGCGCTGCCGCTATCGATCGTGCATTGATGCATCCCTCGCGCATCGCTCCGCTTCTAATATCAGCCGCGCCCTCGCGCGTCTTCTCCTTTCACCGCCCGGCCATAAACCTCCAGCGCCCTCTTACGCGCCTGCTCATGATCGACCATAGGGTGCGGATAAGTCAGCTCTTCCCACTCCGGTACCCACCGGCGGATATAGCTGAAATCCGGATCGAATCTTTTCGTCTGTAGCGTCGGGTTGAACACCCGGAAATAGGGCGCCGCATCACACCCGCAACCCGCCGCCCATTGCCATCCGCCATTGTTCGCCGCCAAATCAAAGTCCAATAATTTTTCGGCAAAATAAGCTTCCCCCCACCGCCAGTCGATCAGCAGGTGCTTAGCCAGAAAGCTGGCGACGATCATCCTGACCCGGTTGTGCATGAATCCCGTAGCATTCAACTCCCGCATCCCCGCATCGACAATCGGATAACCCGTCTGCCCGGCACACCATCGCTCAAATTCCTGTTCATTATTTCTCCACTGAATATGGTCATACGCCGGCTTAAACGAAGCTCCTTTCCCCACTGCAGGAAAATACCAAAGGATCATTTGGTAAAATTCACGCCAGATCAACTCGTTCAGATAGGTTTCGCTGCTGGCGACTGCCTGTCGCGCCAGCGCCCGGATAGAAATAGTCCCATGGCGCAGATGCACCCCCATCCGGGTGGTACCGGCAATACCCGGATAATCCCGTTGCTGCTGGTATTGCTGCAGGAACACCGCCTTCATTGTGGACAAGGGAAAAGGACCGCCTGTCTTCCTGAACCCCAGCGTCTCTAATGCCGGAATAGCCGCCGGCGGCCGTCGAAGGAAATGTTGCCGGTATCGGCTGACAGGGTACGACGATAAATAAAAGTCATTCACCGCCGCCTTCCATCTCCGGCTATAAGGTGTAAAAATAGTATAAGGAGTTCCATCATCCTTCAGTACTTCCCCTTTTTCAAAAATGACCTGGTCCTTATAAGCATGGAGCCGAACTCCCTTCGTCGCCAGCAAGTCCATCACCGCCCGGTCCCTTTCCGTTGCATAGGGCTCGTAGTCAGTATTCGTCACCACACCCGCCACGTCGTACTCTGCCAGTAACTGCTTGAAAACTTCCACCGGACGCCCATCCCGCACCTCAAGAGAAGACCCTGCCCGTTCAAGTTCTCCCTGCATCTCCACCAGCGCAGCATGGATAAATTCCACCCGCCGGTCCGCCTTCCCCTCCAATAAGTCCAGGATATCCCGGTCAAATATAAACAGTGGTAGCACCGGTCCCCCCTGCTTCAGAGCATGATACAGCCCGGCATTGTCCTCCAGCCTCAAATCTCTGCGAAACCAGAAAATAGTTATCCGATCATTCATGTTTAACTTTTTCAATAGTGAAATTAAACATGATTTTTTCGCAAACCCTGGGCCACTTCTGTCCCGCCCGACCACAACACTGGCCCTAGAACTTCGTTGGGCCTGCTTCGCCACGGCCAGACCTTCGGCAAGGCTTCGTCCCTCGCCTTTCCTCGGTCGTTCCCTTCGTTCCCTCGGGAACGTTCGTACCCTTCGCTTCGCTCGGGTATTTCGGCCGCGCCCTCGCGCGTCCTCTCCCATTACATTTTTTCAATGAATTGTTCATGTACAACGGCAGTCAGGCCGCTACCGTAGGTGATACCCCGAAAAGACCGGACCCATCTGATGCCCCGCAGGGCATTCGTCAGGAATACCTCATCGGCGTCGGCCAGATCTTCCGGACTCACCGGCTGTTCCTGCACAGAGTATCCGGCCCCGGGAAGAACTTCCAGCAGGTAACGCCGCATCACCCCAGCTACACAGCCCTCAGAAAGAGGGGGTGTATAAAATCGTTGATCTTTAATATAGAATAAATTAGCAATCGTACTGTCCGCCAGCCGCCCATGACTGTTCAGGACCAGGCAATCGTCCAGCCGCTGTTCCTTCGCACACAGTCCTGCCAGCACATAAAGTAAGTAATTATTGGATTTCAGCGCAGAATACGCATCACAAGCCTTACGCCCCTCGGCAAAAATATCGATGACCAGGCCGTCAGTGTTCCACCCTTCCGCACCTGCCGGCAACGGACTCGTCTGGATAACATATCCGATGCCCGCTTCTTCCCGCCAAACCGTCATCCGTGCCCTGCACGAACCCGCATGTTCATTGGCCGTATATAATGCGAAAACCTGCCGTTCAAGATAATCGGGAGTAAAAGAAGAAGGAATATCCAGGTGGAGCAACCGCATGCCGCTACGCATCCTTTCCCAGTGGAAATTACCCAATCGCACGCCGCCCTCTCTCACCAGCATCGTCTCGAAGAGGCCATCGCCAAACCGGAAAGACCGGTTATCTGCCGTCAGAAAGGATTGATTTTGAGAAATCAGGCGCCCATTGTGATTGACAAATGACACGCTTTTTACTGTTGCTTAATGATGCCATTTTTTACCGCATACATAACCAGACCCGCCATGGATTTGGCCCCGGTCTTCGTTTTCAGCTTATCCCGGATCGCTTCTACCGTTCGGGGGCTGATATCTACGATATCGGCTATTTCCTTCGTCGTTTTCTCTTCACACATCAGTTTCAGCACCGTCAGCTCTTTTTCCGTCAGGTTGATATCCTGGGCCATCCCAAGCTCGGGCCTTTTAGTCCGCAGTCCGGTCAATAAAGCTTTGTTGGTCAATTCGTTAAAGAAAAATTCCTGCTCATAGCAAGTCTTGATCGCCTGGTAAATAGTTTCCGAATCTGAATTTTTAGTCAGGTAAGAATTGGCGCCGATTTCCATCAATTTGGATATCATGGAGTGATCATTGTGCATGGACAAAATGATCACCTTAACGTGTGGATGATCCTTACGGATCTCCGGAAGAGTCTGAATGCCATCCATGATCGGCATCTGTATGTCCAGCAAAATAACGTCAGGTTCAAGATGTTTGAGGAGATTCAGCAATTGCATCCCATTATCCGCTTCCGCGATCAGTTCTACATCCTTCTTAACAGCCAGTGCCGTCTTGACACCGGCCCGGAAAAGGGCATGATCATCTGCAATGGCTACTTTGATAGGCTGGCCGGGCTCTGGTCTTTTCATACGATTTTAGTATTTACAAAGGGCAGTTGGATTAATGGCCTGCCAGATATACCTGCAAAATGAACTAAAATTTGCGATACTTACTATAGGTAATTTACGCAACAAATCAAATTCGGAATATACGGACATATCCCTTTTTTACGAAGATAGGTGGTTTTTTTCCGATATAAAAGAGGAATTTATACGTGACATTTTTTTCGTCCTTTTACTAATTCAGCGGTAAAAACCGAAGAGCTAAAATTGAGCAATACTGCTCTTGTCCACATAGTTATTCACATTTAACTTTGACTTATAAGTTGATTGACGCAGGATTAGCGCCTCAAACCGTCCAATGTCCCAGAACCGTCCAAATGCATTCAATATTCTATGAAATCCAAGCAAAATCCAATGGTCAATCAACTTTTTAAGCCGTCGCTATCCAATATCCCCATAGAGATCCGAATGTAGACAACTACCTTATCCCCCACCTTCCTTATCCGGTTCCTGTGAAAACGAACCCGCTCTTATGAAAAACAATCCAATCTCCGGCGAAAGATGCTTTTTTGTTCCTGTGAAACTATCGCCTTGCTGATAATCCCATTCCTTTGAGAATCGCACTGTCCCCTCTGAAGGCGTACTTCAATCCAATATCCAGACCCACGTGCGCCTTTACCGGCCGCAACGGGTCAACTGGTTCTTCTCTCTGGTTTGTAAAATTTTTGCCTGTTTTTCTGCGTGTACGGTTACTTAAAAGCGCAGGGAAGCAGGCTTTTTTCGCAGATCCTCAATCTATTATCTTATTTCTCATGGCATACATGATCAGGCCTGCAATCGTCTTGGCCCCGATCTTCGTCTTCATGTTTTGCCGGATAGTCTCAATGGTGCGGGTACTGAGAAATACCTCTTTTGAAATTTCTTCCGTCGTTTTATCTTCAGCCAGCAGCTTCAGGATGCGGATCTCCTTTTCAGAAAATTTGATTGGGCTGGGGTAAAATTGCCTGACTTGCCGCTTTGTCTGTAATTTGGAGAGTACAGCCTTGTTAACCAGGTCGTTAAAATAAAAATCATCGTTCATACAGGTCAGGATAGCCTGATAGATCTCGTCGGGGTCGGTCGTCTTGGTCAGATAAGCATTGGCACCCATCTCCATCATCTTCGAAATCATTTCCTGGTCGTCATACATCGTCAGCACAATAATCTTCACATCCTCATATTCCTTTCGCAACAAGCCGATGGCATTGATACCATCCACCTCCGGCATTCGGATATCCATCAGCAATACGTCCGGGCGCTTAATCTGCATCTTATGTACCAGGTCCTTCCCATCTTCAGCCTCCCATAGAATCCTCAGGTACTCCTTGTTCCTCAGCGCCATTTTTATACCGTCACGGAAAATCTTATGATCATCAGCGATCGATACTTTGATAACTAATTCAGCAGTCATACCGGCAGATTTGTAAAATTAATAGGTATAGGTCTCAATTTTTTGGTTAACAATGGGGCTACGCCCGCAATCTTCGGCTGAGCTTCGCTCGACCCTCGGTTGTGTCTGACCATCCATCGAACCGCTTCCAACGGCTCCTCTATCGGCACGGAGAAATACTATAACTATATTTAGAATCTTTACGATCTGGAAAGTAATTTCCGATTTCCGCAAATCGGGCAGTTCTGCTCTTGTTCAGCCTCTCCCCCTTCTCTACCTTTACACCGGAAGTTGATTGATAGGACCATCGTTCACAAACCATTCAATGTCCCATTTACCGTCCAGTAAAAGATTCCCAATATCCTGAAAAACAGAAAATTAAATCCAATATCAGTCAACTTCCATCCTATTTTCGCTAATTCTTTCACCCGACTTCCCTACCTCAGGTCATATCTTTTTATCTAGGAGCAGCAATAAAATTAAAAGATAACAAAATTATCTCATACAGCTCGCGCCAGACCTATCAAACGAGAAATCAGGAATTTAATTACATAGACCTGCTTAATCCCATCCCACGGCCGTAGCCTTTTCAATCCCCCGTTTTTTAAAATCCACCAGTTATCCACATTCGTCTCCCTGCAGTGGAATTCTTTATTTTGGTAGATTCCCTAGACGGTTTTACGATTTTAGCGATAGTAAAAATACTAATTTTACCGCGTGAAACTACTCTATTTTTACCTCGTAAACTCCCTAGTAAAAACCCCTCAAACGCAATACAGACTTGAATTCCAGGCAATTTAAACCATTTCTCCATAAATTTTGACCGTTGGTCAGTTTTTTTTTTAGGGGTTACTTCACCTTACAAACTAACATTTCACCACCTCTAAAAACTCATTTGTATGATGCAAAAAGAGCTACTTACCAAGAAAAACTACGCAGCGGTAGGCGAAGAAATCAGCCATGAAATGGCCATTGATTTTGTAAAAGCCTATGTTGATGTTCACCCTGACGAAAACCGTGGATACTACATGGGTCGTAATATTATCGAAAAGATCCTGGCTCAACCCGGATGTGCAGGGATTCGTTTTTACTATGGCCTGAACGAAGAAGGTCGGAAGACCATGGTTTATGAAGGCATGGGCGCGGACGGAAAAACCCTCGCCGACAAGACTGTTGTTATGCCCAATGGCATCATCAAGCATGAGAAAGCGATCGTTGCCGACAATCTCGGTGCTGGTGGTCAGAGCTTGCCGAGCTGGTGGCCGTTCTAAGGGACGTAATCGTCGTTATTGCTTGGATTATTGGACAATGCCTTTTATATTTGAGTAAATATCAAGGCATTGCTCCTGTCTATAGCTTTAGTCTCTGAAATATTACCCATCATCTTTTACCTCATTTTTTTAAAACGAAACCGGGGGGAAGGCTTATGGGTAATATTTTTATATAGCTTACTTTCCTTCCTGACGGAATTGCTTTTTTTTGGAATGGTCAGACGTCAAATCATTTATTCCTGTTTCGACATCATAGAATTCACCCTTTTCTCCTTTTTCTTTTATTCCTCCCTGGAGAAAAAAAAATTCAAACTTATTCCTGTCATCGGCGCAGTGATATTTTACATAGTCGCGTCTATTAATTTTACCAGCAAAAGCTTCGGTTCTCTTTCTGCTTCCCTCGAATCCATCCTCATCATTCCATATTGCATTCTGTTACTATACGAACAAATTCAGGACCCAACCATCATATTTGTTTACTATAATAAGAAATTTTGGGTTATCATCGCCTTTCTTCTCTATTTTTCAGCCGTGCTCTTTCTGTATATCTACTACAATAGCCTATCTTCGGAACAACGTTCCAATTATTGGGCTATCAATAATTTCTTTGAAATTCTAAAGAATATCCTCATCTGCGTCGCGTTTATAATGAAAAAGGACGTACAGCGATCTTACCTGACAGATAACCTCGACCCCGATATATAATGCCACATGAAAACCCTTAACACCCCCAACCCAACTGTCCCGGAGACGGTCTATACATGATAATCCTAGAAGTCACTACCCCCGTTAGCAGCGTATCGACGGTGCTCTTTTTTGGCACTATCGGGATGCTGGCACTTACTATCGGGTTGATCGTTTTTATTATCTTCCACCAACGGAAGGTCATCCGCTACCAGATGAAACTGCAACGGATGGAACAAGACCAGCAAAAGCTGCTCCTCAATGCCAGCATCCGGCTGCAGGAAGAAGAACGCCAGCGGATAGCGGCCGACCTCCACGACGACGCCGGCCCCCTCCTCGCCACGGCCAGGTTATACCTCAACGAAAACCTCGTCAATCTCGATAAAACCAGCCAGCTCCAAAGCATCTATAACGCCAAACAGATCATCGACGACACCATCCAGCTGATCCGGAATATTTCTCATAGCCTGATGCCTCCAACTCTGAAAAATTTTGGACTGGAATCTGCCGTAAACGATCTGTTCCAGAAGATCAGCGGCTCTGGCAGCATGAATGCCAGCTCCCGGTTCCATGATTATAGAGAGCGGTTGCAAACCGAAAACGAACTGATCATTTTCAGGGTTATCCAGGAATTGATCAATAATATATTGAAACATAGTAATGCCAGCTTCATCCATCTGACGCAGAACACCAGCGGAAATAAATTTTTTATCCGACTTCATCACGATGGACGCGGGATTACCCAAAATGACTTTAACAAGTTGAATAAGAGCAATGTAGGCCTTGGACTGAAGAATATTCAAAGCCGGCTGAAGGTATTGCACGGTAAAATCTTCTTCGAAAAGGACATGTCCCAGACTTATTACAAGGTCACTATTGAGCTGATTAAGGAAGAAGACAATAAGCTGGCGGAACAGGACTGAATTGTACGTATCTTTATTAAGCAATCGACCCCCTGACCTTAAGCTCGATAATATACTGACTGCGTTCGCGTTATGTATTGACTTACGCGCGGATCCAAATAAAAGCCTATGGGAGGAGTAATTAAAGTTGCTATCGCCGATGACCACAAAATATTCCGCAAGGGAGTTATCCTTTCCCTGCGTCCCTACAGCGCCATAAAATTTGTCCAGGAGGCCGAGAATGGACAGGAACTCCTGGATGGCCTTGCTGCTTCGGAGCCCGATGTCGTGCTGATGGATCTCCGTATGCCGCAAAAAGATGGCATCGAGACCACCAAGATCATCGCCAAAACCTATCCCTCGATCCATATCATTGCCCTGACCATGTATGAAGACGAGCGGTTTGTCAGCCATATGATGGAAATCGGAGCCAACGGTTACCTCCTCAAGAGCGCCGATCCTGCTGAAATTAAAAGAGCCATCATCGAAGTAGCCACCAAAGGGTACTACCTCAACAACTTCGTCAACCGCATCCTGCTGAAAAAGTCGCACGTCCGCACAAAAATTATTCCCAGCCTTAATACGGAGATCACCCTCAACGAACGCGAAAGAGAAGTAGTCCGCTATATCTGTATGGAATACACAGCCCAGGAGATCGCCCAGAAAATCGATTGCAGCCCCCGTACAGTCGAGGCTATCAAAGATCGCCTCATGGAGCGGTTTGGTGCAAAGAACACCGCCGGATTGGTCTTTTTCGCTGTTAAAAACAACCTGATCGATTAGCCCCCGTCTCCGGCACCACTAGCCGCCCACGCCCCCCGTCCCGATCACACCGCCATCTCCGGCACTTCATCCGGCACCACCAGCCGTCCCGCCGTCTTCGCCTTTATCTCTTCAACCGAAACCCCCGGCGCCCGCTCCCGTAATAGAAAACCTTCCGGAACAATATCCAGTACCGCCAGGTCCGTTACCACCTTCTTCACACATTTCACCCCCGTCAGCGGCAAGGTACAGGCCGGTAGCAATTTAGACTCTCCTCTCGGATTGGTATGCTGCATGGCGACAATGATCAGCCGCGCACTGGCCACCAGATCCATAGCCCCCCCCATTCCCTTCACCATCTTTCCAGGTATCTTCCAGTTGGCTATATCACCGGTATCCGACACCTCCATAGCCCCCAGCACAGTCAGATCGACCTTTCCTGCCCTGATCATCCCAAAGCTCTCTGCACTATCGAAGAACGCCCCTCCTGGTAAAACCGTCACCGTCTCTTTTCCCGCATTGATCAGGTCCGCATCGATTTCCTCCTCCATCGGATATGGTCCAATCCCCAGTAAGCCATTCTCCGATTGCAGCATCACCGAGATTCCCTCCGGAATATAATTGGCTACCAGCGTAGGAATTCCAATCCCAAGATTAATATACATCCCATCCCGAAGCTCCTGCGCAATCCGCCGGGCAATCCCAAATTTATCCAATGCCATAAATTAATGATTTTGTTTTAACCTCACCGTCCGCCGTTCGATCCGCCGCTCATACCCGCTGCCCTGAAAGATGCGATGTACATAAATCCCTGCCACATGTACCTGGTCGGGATACAACTCACCGGGCTGCACCAGGTGCTCGACCTCCGCAATGGTAATAGTCCCTGCCTTGGCCATAGAAGTAGAAAAATTGCGCGTAGTCTTTTGGAATAGGAGATTCCCCATCGTATCGCCTTTCCAGGCCTTAACGATGGCAAAATCAGCAGCCAAAGCGTATTCCATCAAATATGGTTTCCCTCCAAACTCCCTCACCTCCTTACCCTGCGCCACTTCAGTCCCATATCCCGCGGGAGTAAAAAAGGCGGGAATACCCATGGCCGCCATCTGGATCCGCGTCGCCAGGGTCCCCTGAGGAATTAGGTCAACATCCAATTCTCCACTCAGCAGTTGCCTTTCGAATTCCTCATTCTCACCCACATAAGAGCTGATCATTTTCCTGATCTGCCGCGTCTTTAACAGCAGCCCCAGCCCGAAGTCATCCACGCCGGCATTATTCGAAATACAGGTCAGTTGACCAACCCCCTTACGCGCCAGGGCAGCGATACAATTCTCCGGTATCCCGCACAACCCGAATCCACCCAACATGACCACAGCACCGTCACGGATATCCCGGATGGCCTCATCAGCTCCATTGACGACTTTTTTCATATGGAAATTTTTCGCATTTAAAAGTACGACTAAGAATGCTTTCGGACCGAATCCTTTTGCGCTTTCGCAGGAAATGCGGTCGGGTGTAATCCTGGCACAATGCCAGGCTGGTGGGGTGGAAATATCCGCTGCTGTCCTGGCGGAGTCGCCATGGGTGAATGCAGCGGTGTTCCGCCGGGCATTGGCGGCGTAGCTCCGGCGGGCAGATGGGGTGGAATGATAGGAGGCGGGCGATTGGTGGAAGGACGGCTATAGCTCTCCGTTCGCAACCGGTTGCCTTGTGAGATCAGGCTATCGAAAAGCATCTGATTGAGTTCAGGATGATCGAGATAGTATTGATAGCTTTTACGGAACTCTTCCCGGCTGACCTCGTGCAGCCGGAACACCTCTTCGTACAGCTTTAGTTTTTCTGCCTTGGTATTAATACGTATGATATGAGCGACGGAATCTTTTGCAGTGGAGTCTTTTACAACAGAATCTTTCGCAACGGAAAGCGCCGCATACTGATCGGCCTGGATCATATCCCACATGATGGGTTGCATCTTATTCAGCGGCAAAATACCCGAGGGAACACTTTGTTTATCCGCACACCCGGAACCAGCCAGCAGCAGAAGGGCCAGATATCCGATGATGAGCCGGCGCCCCGGTTTCCCGGTCAGGCAAGGCATTCCTATCCCACGCGTTCCCATCATTGCAAGTCTGCTTTATATTTATTGGTGTTGGAGGGATCCATTTTGCTCAGTAGGTCCAATGCCCGATTCTTCTCATCAGGATCGGAATTGACAAAAATTTTAGCTACCTCGTTTGATTTGCCCTCAAAAAAGAACTGAATGATCATTAGATCAGGATTCTCCGTATTGACGGTATTTAACATATTCAAGGCATTGAGGACCCCTGTCCTTCCGTCTGCCGGCTTATCATATAACAGATCAAATCCCGACCGGTAATAATTGTAATAAGCGTCATGTATCAGCGTATACTTACTGTTGGTCAGATTCTCAATCAGCCAGTACCTGTTCCGTACTCCATCAAAAGCCTTCCATCCGGTGATGGTACGGTCATCGGGAGCATTATTGACAATATTCAGCGCTTTCTGGTAGTAGACGTCCCCACCACGCTGTGAGTAAGAATCAAAATCCATTCCCATGATCAGGTAAATATAGTAAGCAAGAGTAGCCGTTAAGTTAGCCGACAGTGCATCAGTACCCTGCACCCGGTTGTCACTGTATTCCAGCGGCTGAAACTCCGCATACCGGAAGGCAAAGTTAGGGTCCTGAAAGTTGATCAGCGGGCTTTGATAAGATGAGTTATAAATAGGCCGGCCGGCCTGTATGGTCAGCGAGGCCTGAAAAGAATTGTTATCCCCCGCGGAACTGACATTGATCAGGAAGTTACAGCGTATTTTTTCATTGTTCTGAAAGCTCTCGTTGGACCAGTTCCGGCTGTTCAGAAAATCATGGAGCGCCGTCTGCAGCGTATTGAATACCTTATGATCGACCGTGGTGGGCACCCGGCTGGCCAATACAGTGACATTCGCTTGTATGTCCTGCGCACGAACGAGACAAGGTGCGAGAGCTGTCAGCAGAAATGTCAATAAAAGATATGTTTTATACATACAACAGTTTTACTACCTGATCAACGATATCTTTCGCTACTTGTTGCTTGGGTTTCTGCTCATATGCCCATTCCTTCCCGTCCTTGCTGAAAATTGTGATTTTGTTAGTATCGACACCGAATCCCGCTCCTTCCTCCCTGGCAGAGTTGAGGACAATCAGATCGGCATTTTTCGTTTGCAATTTGCCTAGCGCATAGGCCTTTTCATCCTTTGTCTCCAGCGCAAAGCCAACGAGCACCTGCCCTTTCTTTTTGATGTCGCCCAACGACTTTAGAATATCTTTCGTCCGGGTCAGTTCCAACATCAGGCTATCACTGCCACTCTTTTTGATCTTCTCGGCTGCTACCTCCACGGGTGTATAATCGGCCACTGCAGCCGACATGATAGCGATATCCGCACGACTAAAGCTTTCCATAGAGACCTTATACATATCTGCTGCGGATATCACCCGGTGCGTCGTTATTCCCTGCTGGTGGACCGACAGGGCAGAAGGCCCCAGCACCAGATCCACCTCCGCCCCCCTGCCAGCCAATTCCTCGGCCAGGGCTATTCCCATCTTACCGGATGAATGGTTGCTGATAAACCTTACAGGGTCAATGGCTTCATAGGTAGGGCCTGCCGTTACCAGCGCCCGCTTACCTACCAGATCCCGATCTGTCCCCGCCTTCAGCATCACCCCGACAAAATCCAGTATCTCCTCAGGTTCGGCCATCCTCCCCTCTCCATGTAAACCGCTGGCCAACTCGCCATTTCCGACCGGAATGATGAGATTCCCGAAAGAACGCAGCCGCTCCAGGTTCGCCCGGGTAGACGGATGTCGCCACATATCCTCATCCATGGCCGGAGCCACGACTACAGGGCAGACAGCAGACAGATAAGTCGCCAACAGCAAATTATCACACAATCCCTGGGCCATTTTCGCCAGGGTATTACAGCTCAGCGGTGCAATTAACAGGATATCTGCCCAGCGACCCAGTTCAACATGATTCGCCCAGGTATCCGCCGTAGAAAGGTCCGACAATACGGGATTCCGGGATAAAGTGGATAGGGAAAGCGGAGTGACAAAGTCCCGGGAGGCAGGCGTCTGGATCACTTTTACCGTAGCACCTTCCCGGATCAGCAGCCTGACCAGCAGCAGCGACTTATAAGCCGCTATACTGCCCGTTACACCAAGTAGAATCTTTTTTCCCTGGAACATGAGGTAAAGTATAAACGGCAGGGCGCCTGTCAGCTCCCTGCCGTAAAATCATTTTTTCGTGCAAATATTTTCGCGCCCGGCCATTCGTGCGCGCACCAACTCATTTAAACAGGTCATCATCATTCCTGCGATAATAAATCTTATCATCCATGAATTCCGCCGTAGCCAGCAGGGCAGGATTAGGCATCCTTTCGTAAGCTTTCGAAATCTCGATCTGCTCCTTATTTTCATGGATCTCCTCCAGGCTATCGGTGTGGCTGGCAAATTCTTCCAGCTTATTGTGCAATTCTTCCTTCAGGGAGATATTGATCTGGTTAGCCCTTTTAGCGATAATGGCAATAGACTCATACAGATTACCCGTCTTAGCCTTGATATCGGTAAGGTTCTTCGTCTCTACCACATTGGTGGTGTTCGCGTTAACTTGCCTTCTTAATCTGCTCATTATTACTTTTTAAGATTTTAATTTGATTCTCTGTGGCTGTGACATATTCCTGGACCGTGGGCTTTAATTTACTATCGGGAAAACGATCCATGAACTCATTACATTGTGTGATGACCGCATCAAACCGCTCGGGCTGTTTTTGCTCGACGCTTAACTCCGCATACCGAAAATCCGATTTGATTATCAATAATTTATATGCCTCACTTTTCTCAGAGTCCGGATAGCTGTTCATAAGGCTGTTCAGCGTAACACCCGCAGCCTTATAATAGCCCAGATCGTAATACAACTGCGCAGCCATATAATCCTTTAGCTCCATCTTGGCCCGGCACTTTTCAATGATCTGGTTGGCTTCCGTCACCTTATCAGAACCAGGGTGCGTATTGACAAAGGCTTGCATAAAACCGATAGCCTTCGTCGTATTGGTCTGATCCAGTTCTACCTTCGGCGACTGGGCATAAAAAGTATAAGCCCGCATATAATCCATTTCCTCTGCCTTGTTACTGTTCGGGAAAACCTCCACAAAGCCTTTGAAAAGGTTCTCTGCATTAGGGTAATCCTTCAGATAATAGGCACAATAAGCGAACTTATAGTAAATGTCTTCGAAATGCTCGCTACCCTTAAATACGCGGAACAACTCTTCAAATAATTGCTGGGCATGGTTATAGTCCTTATCCGCATAATACTTATCAGCCACCCGCAACTTATATTCATAGTCATTGCTTTTCAACACTTGAGAAAAGCGTGAGCATGAACTGAACAAGAAAACCGTCGATAATAATACAATGAATAGACGCATAGAAAGCATGCAAAATTAATGAATTTTGAGCAAATAAGCAGATTAATGTGGACGGGCAAAAATGGGGGTATTTCTGCTGCGGCCCAAATAAAAATACGTTAAAAAATTAGCGCGACCCCATTAGGGATCGCGCTAATCAATTTACTATTAATAGATTATACTATTTTCTCCGCAGGTTCGGGTGGGGAGCAGGCACCGTGTTCGGGCCTTCTTCGCCAGTACCGTCACGCAGGTCAACCGTATTTTCATCACCGCCGCTTTGTCCGTAGCGGAAGATGAACCGATCAGAGCTAACACCTTCTTTTTCAACGAGGTAGTTGATTACGGCATTCACACGATCCCAGCTCAGTTGCTGAGCGGCTTTGCTCGATTCGCCATAACCGATAACAGCGATCTTACAATTCGGGTTGTTACGCAGTTGCTCTGCAGCGCTGGCCAACAGGGCCTGTCCATCCTTGCTCAAGGTTACCGTGTGCCCCTTGAAAGTGATGCTGGGCAGGTTGCCAATGTTACATTTTTTGTTACCGACACCGTTGGAATCGATATAAGCCTTCAGGTCCTTACAGCATTGCGGATCCGGGCATTTGCCGACGCCGTCTGCGTCAACAGGCTGACATTGCGTCGGAGTGATCTTTTCCTTGTCACGGCAATCGGGCATACCGTCACCATCTGTGTCCAGACTGACACCATGTGTATCAACCGGGCAGCCTTTCGGCGTGTTGGGCTCCAGGTCGAACTGGTCGGTCACTCCGTCGCCATCGGCGTCATCCAGCACCGGCTTCGGCAGCTTCATGTGACGGGGAGCATTGATTTCGTTGTAAGCATAATCCAGCGGGTTGATCCACCAGAGTGGCTCGACGGCATGTTTGCCGAAAATGTTGTAGTTGATCCCAACGGAAGCAAAATTGTAGGAGTCCGCAGACCTCGTCTGGGCAATGCTTTGAACAGCATTCGGAGAATAGTTGTTCTGCCATTGCTGTCCGTCAATCAGGTCGCTGCCGGTGATGGTGAACTTGTCTTCAACCGCTATATTCAACTTGCTGCTCAGTTTGAATTCCATACCTACCCCCGCGACTGCAACAACTGTGAGAGGCGCTCCACCCAAAGTCCCGCTGGTGCTGGGCCTTTCGGCGATATGGTTCCATTTGCCCGTCAGCACACTCTTCAGCGCGCTCCGGATCTTTTTCTCGTTGGCATGGTCTTCGTCCGGATATTCCGCAATGACATTTGCATAGCCGGCCAGATAGCTGTCATCCTGCTTGTACAGGGTGCTATAGGTCGCCAAACCAGGGCCACCGAAGATATAAATGCTGAGGCCAGTCTTGGCCTTGTGGAACCGGATATTGTTGAAGTTGAACACGCCCTGCAGGCTCAGTTCATGGATCGTCGACCGGTAATTATAAAAGATAGGCGCATAACTGCCATTGGCCTGTTGCGGGAAGAGTTCCGGCTGGATCAAAGATTGGTTTTTACCGTAAGATTGAGAATATTGGTAATCCAGGCCTCTTAACCTCAGCCAGTCATATTCTGCGCGGACCGAGAAAATATAGCCGATGGCCTTTCTGACATCAAAACCAAATCCACCGGTAGGACCCCAGTTGGGAACATCCGTTACGCCATTGGTATATCCCCCTTTCACCCCGATTTCCCATTCATTCCTTGGTTTGGCAGGAAAAGGGTATGCATTATTCAGGAATTCATTGTGCTGAGCGAGTCGTCTGGTAGGAATAAGAGAAGAGTCCCGTATGTCGTACTGGTAGCCATTGCCCACCTGGGCCTGCGAGTACGACATAAACAGGCAGATTAACCCAATTAAAAGAGTCAATTTTTTACTTGCCATAACTGAAGTTTATGTGAATGAATGAATTAAACCTGAGAAGAATATGCTGCAAAAATAGAGATTGGTGAGCAAAAACCAAATTTTTTTAACAATACGTATAAAATAAAAATTGTATTGCAAAGACCGTTAGACACCGGAAATTTAAAATTAGATGCTTTGGAAAGAAAATATTCTCAAAGTAGTAATATTGTCGTTCCGTTCAATGCGCGGCAGGACACGAGCCGAAATGCAAATTGCATGAGACTACCTGAACAGACCTATAATACCTAAATGAAAATAGCACAAGTAATATTACGTGAGGAATTGGTCGTTTTTGAAAAAAAATTCAAAGAGGCCGTAAAGAGCCAGGTGCCTTTATTGGACAGGATCATGCGATTTATTGTCAACAGAAAAGGCAAGCAGCTGCGACCCATGTTCGTATTGCTCTCCGCCAAACTATGCGGACCCATCAATGAATCTGCCTATCGGGCAGCCTCCCTCGTAGAATTACTTCATACCGCCACGCTGGTGCATGATGACGTGGTCGATGAATCCCTGGAAAGAAGGGGATTTTTCTCCACCTATGCCTTATGGAAGACCAAGATCTCGGTACTGGTCGGAGATTATCTCCTGTCGAAAGGGCTATTGCTCTCCCTGGATCACAG
>JAMFSL010000293.1 GCA_026225275.1 Puia dinghuensis | reverse complement strand
TAAGTATGGCAAAGGAAAAAAAACATCCTCGTAACAAAAAGACCACTTCCGGCAAGTCCCGGAAGTGGTCGGCGGGGGTAACCGAGCGAAGGTTACGAACGAGGAGGACCGTGGCGAAGCAGGTCCGACGAAGTTCAAAATAGCGATGCGCTGGAGTTGAAGCAAGGCATATTCACTTCGGATGAGATTCACCAGGAGGAAGAAAAGTCGGACAAAAAGAAAGATCAGGCCAAGAAAAAGAAGAAGGATCGGCCGAAAAAAAAGCAGGCAAAGAAAAAGGATCACGCAAAGAACTGAGTCCAGATCAGGCCCACCGCAGCAGCAGTCATCAATAACAAGGTAAACCACCCTAGTACGTTGGATAACACGCTATTAGTGTGGTCCCCCATAATCTTTTTATTATTCCCGATATGCAACAGGACACCAATCATTACCGGCGCCGTCAATCCATAGAGGATAGCCGTATACAACAAAGCCTGAACCGGCGTTATGCCCAGGAACTGCAGACAAAGCCCCGCCACCAGGCTGACCACGATCATCCCGTAAAACGGTTTGGCCTGGTAGAACTTCTTGTCCAGCCCTTTCGAAAAGTTGAAAGTCTCCGCCAGGATGTAGGAAAGACAGCCGGCCAGTACAGGGATCGCCAGAAAACCGGTACCGATCACCCCAATCGCGAAAAGTAAATAGCTGAGATTGCCTGCGAGTGGCTTCAGCGAATGCGCGGCCTGTTCAACCGTATCGATCTGTTTGACGCCGGCGCCATACAATACCACTCCTGAGGTAAGGATCACGAAGTACATCACCAGGTTGGAAAAGAACATACCGGTATTCACGTCTGTTTTCATGTCATCCAGCATCCTCTTATTGACAAAAATCCGTTTCATTTTCATATGCTCGATATCCTCGGCCTCCATCGTAGCCTGCCAGAAAAACAGGTAGGGTGAAATAGTCGTCCCCAGGATAGCGACAAGAATGCTCAAAAATTCCTTATTGAGATGGATGGAAGGAATAAAAGTATGCCTGGCCACAGCGCCCCAGTCCGGATGAACGATAAAAGGGATCACAAGATAAAACAGCAGCGCTATACACAGCCACTTCAGCAGCGCAGCCATTTTCTGGTATGAATACTGGATAATGACAAACAAAAGTATGCCGGTGAAGACAATGCAGAACAGGAAAGTCGGCACGCGCGGGAATAACATGTTGGCCACGGCTCCCATACTTTGGATATCCGCTCCGATGTTGAGGATCACTGCCGGAAAACAAAACAGGATTACGCCATATAAAACAACCTTGGGATAATGCGTTTTCAGCGTACCCGTCAGACCCTGGCAGGTGACCATACCTATCCTGGCAGCCATACCCTGGATCGCAGCCATCAACGGAAAGGTCAGCAGCGCCGTCCACAAAGTAGACAACCCGAACTGGGCACCGGCCTGGGCATAAGTGACAATGCCGGAAGGGTCATCATCACTGGCGCCGGTGATAAGACCGGGCCCCAGCTTCTTCAGTAATTTCTGAACGCGGGAAGGTGGTCGGGTTTTGGCATCGGAATGCGGGGTTGGAAGCATTAATCGGTTTGATTAGAGTTGATCCAGGTCGATATTTTTATTTCTGTTGTCGTTGAATTGCGAATTAAGGTTTATCGCTGCACTAATCAATCCCATATGGGTGAAAGCCTGGGGGAAATTTCCCAGGTGCTCGCCCTTGAATCCCAGCTGCTCGGAATAAAGGCCCAGATGATTGGCATAGCCCAGCATCTTTTCAAAATAAAACCTTGCCTTTTCCAACTGACCGGAACGCGACAGACATTCCACATACCAAAACGAACACATCGAAAAAGTTCCTTCCTTGCTGACAAAACCATCCGGCGCCGCAACATCTGGCCGGTAACGGTATACCAGCGAATCCGTCACCAATTCATCCTCAATACGTTTCAACGTCGACAGCCAGCGCGGGTCCTTTGGACTGATAAAGCGCATTAACGGCATCAGCAGACTGGACGCATCGACGGTCGCCGACCCCGGGTATTGCATAAAGGCCTGCTTTTTATCGTCCCAGAATTCCGTAAAAATACTATTATAGATCTTATCCCGCTGTTCCTTCCAGTGACCGTTCCTGGGGAATGATCGCATCTCCGCGATCTTCATGGCCCGATCAAGGGCCACCCAGCAGGAAAGACGCGAATACAGAAAATGCTGCCGCCCTCCCCTCACCTCCCAGATGCCGTCATCGGGCTGATTCCAGTTCTCGCTCAGCCAGTCTATCTGCTTTTCCAGATCTTTCCAGAAATCGTAAGAGATCGGTTCGCCATACTTGTTGTACAAATATACCGAATCCATCAGTTCCCCATAGATATCCAGTTGCAGCTGGCTGTAGGCGTCATTTCCCACCCGTACCGGCCTGGAACCTTTATATCCATCAAAATCATCCAGCGTATATTCCCTCAGCTGGCGGTTACCGTCGATGGAATACATAATACCCAACCGGTCATCGCCTTTTATCTTTCGGAAAACTTCCTCTACCCAACTCATAAATCCACCGGCCTCCTTGCTATAACCCAATCGGATAAGTGAATAGACGGTAAAGGATGCGTCCCGGATCCAGGTATACCGGTAGTCCCAGTTCCGCTGCCCCCCGATGCTTTCCGGCAGCCCAAAAGTGGGGGCCGCAACAATGGACCCATACTGAAAAGAAGAGAGTAATTTGAGCAGCAGCGCGGAGCGGTTCACCTCTCCCATCCACCGGCCCTTATACGTACAACGGCTTACCCACTCCTTCCAGTAATTGATGGTCACGCGAAGACTTTCTGTGACAAAATTGCTTAACTGTTCTCCCGTAATAACTGAATTGTCTCCCGTAATAGCTGAATTGGCCTCGCTCTCCAGAATAATATCCGCAGACTCGCCGGCCTTCAACGTAAATTCCGCCCTGGCATCGCCGTTATCCGCGGTTAAAGAGACCGAAGATGCCAGCCTCAGCGATAACCCATCAGAACCATCCACATGAAAAACGATCGCCCGGTCATTAGTCTGGATAATTTTATGCACATCCTTCCCATAGTTGAACCGGGGACAGCACCTCAATTGGTAGGTCACCTCACCTCTTACGGTCGTTACCCGGCGGATCAATCTCTTTTCACCGTTAGGATCGACCGGCATGAAATCCGTCACCTCTCCCACCCCTTCTGAAGAAAGGAAACGGGTCAGCAGCACGTTCGTATCAGGCAGATACAACTGCTTGGTTTTCATATCCTTAAATTCAGGGCTAATAGAAAAACATCCTCCCTTTTTATCATCCAGCAAAGCTGCAAATACACTCGGGGCATCGAACCGGGGAAAACACATAAAGTCGATGGAACCGTTGAGACTGACCAGCGCAATAGTATTCAGGTCGCCGATAATGCCATAATTTTCGATGGGTTGGTAGCTCACAATCTTATTTGTGACCGGGGGAGCAAAAACCATTCCGCAAGGATGGCAAACATTTTGTATAGTAATCAGTAATTCGTCGCTTAATTCAACACCTGTCATGAAAAAACGTAATTATACGAGGCTCTTTTTACTGGGCCCTGCTCTGATCAGCATGCTTCTGGCAGAATTTTCCTTCTTACCACACAAGCATCTCATTTTCAGTTCCTATATGGTGGGGCATGTCCTTCTCGTGTTGATGACTGCCCCGTTATTCGTATTGTCTTTGCCGGAGAAGACGATCGGCAGCGGATTGGTTTACGGCGTGTCCCGACGGCTAACGGCTGTCCCCTGGACTAATTGGATCATCGGGATGGTCATCATATGGCTCTGGCATATTCCTTCCGTCTTCAATGCCCTGGTGGCTGCGGAATCTCGTTTCGGTCATGGTCACTTGCACTTTTTGGCTTTCCTGCATTCCGGCAGCCTCCTTGTAGCAGGCATCCTCTTTTGCTGGCCGTTGGCAGGCCCCTTCACTGCACACCGGTTACCTCCAGCCGAAGCGCTCCTTTATCTGACATCGGCTTGTCTCTGCTGTTCTATCCTGGGTGTACTCATCGAATTCGCCACCCCAGGACATTATTATACTCTCTCTGGCTGGTCTGTCATTTCGAAAACTGATCAGGAGTGGGCAGGATTGATCTTATGGGTCCCCTGTTGCTTACTATACCTGGGCGGCCTTGTCTTTTTGCTCAGAAAATGGATGGGCGAAGGCTTGTCGAAGCCTGCCGATTTTTACCGCCGCGTTCCGAAACGCCGGATGGCTAAGAATGCCGGTTCCAATACGGTCCCCTCGGGTCAGGGCGAACTGCGGCGGCGGCGCACCGGGGTTATTATTCCTCAACTGGGCATTCCGGAGCCTATGGATCATTTGGCCTGATCGCCCGCAATACCTCGCATCACCCCCTAAGCATCCGGCATGGCCAACCCGGTGGCCCTAAAGTTATTCACATTACATTTCCCTTATAATTCGCATTTTCTGCGCGACTGGCATGATTTTTTCGCAAATTGCAGTATGTCAACTACTACTTCAACCGATCGGTCTGCGGTCGCAGGCAATGATACACCAAAGGATATCGAACAATTAGGCATCGATACAGTGAGAATATTGTCCGCCGATGCGGTACAAAAAGCCAATTCCGGCCACCCGGGAACACCGATGGCCTTGGCGCCCGTGGCGCATGTCCTATGGACTCAACACATGCGGTATAATCCCCGGGATCCCCAGTGGCCTAACAGGGACCGGTTCGTCCTTTCCGCGGGTCACGCCTGCATGCTGCAATACAGCTATCTCTATCTGACGGGTTATGACCTGACCCTCGATGACATCAAACAATTCAGACAGCTGCACAGCAAGACGCCGGGCCATCCCGAATACGGTATGACACCCGGTATCGAGATCACGACAGGTCCCCTGGGGCAAGGATTCGCCAACGGCATTGGTATGGCCATCGCCCAGCGGCATCTGGCCGCCCGATACAACAAGCCCGGATTCGAACTCTTTAATTATAACATTTACGCCATCTGCAGCGACGGTGACATGATGGAAGGTGTCACCTCTGAGGCCGCTTCGCTGGCAGGCCATCTGGGATTAGGCAATATTATCTACCTGTACGACGACAACCACATCTCGATCGAGGGCAATACGAACATTACCTTCCAGGAAGATGTAGCCAAACGTTTCGAAGCCTATAACTGGCACGTTCAGGTGCTGGAAGACGCCAACGATATCATCGCAGTCTCCGAAGCCGTTGAACGCGCGAAAAAAGAAACCAAACGGCCATCCCTCATCAAGATCAGGTCCCATATCGCTTATGGTAGCCCCAACAAGCACGACACGGCAGGTGCACATGGCTCGCCGCTAGGCGCGGATGAAGTAAAGCTGGTCAAAGAATTTTTCGGCTTTAATCCCGACGAATCCTTCGTCGTACCGGATAAAGTACTGGAGTTCTACCGGCACGCCGGCGAAAAGGGTGGCCCGCTGGAAGAAGAATGGAAAAAGCTTTTTGCGGCATATAAACAGCAATTTCCCGACCTGGCGGCAGAATATGAATTGGCTCTTGCAGGCAAGCTGTCGCAGGGCTGGGAAAAGAAGATCCCTGCTTTCAGCCAAAAGGATGGAAAAAATGGCCAGATGTCTACCCGGGTAGCAGGTGGAAAGGTGCTCAACAGCATCGCAGCCTCATTGCCCGGATTGATCGGCGGCGCGGCCGACCTTGCGCCCTCTACGGAGACCAACATGAAAGACTATGGCTCTTTTTCGGAGGAAGACCCGGCCGGTCGTAATTTTCATTTCGGTATCCGGGAACATGCCATGGGGTCGGCACTGAACGGAATGGCAGTGACCCCGGGGTTAATTCCTTTCGGCGCTACCTTCCTCATCTTCTCTGAATATATGCGCCCGCCTATCAGGCTGGCCGCCATTATGAAGATACGCCCCATCTTTATTTACACTCACGATAGCATTGGTCTGGGAGAGGACGGAACTACCCACCAACCGGTAGAACAGCTGGCCTCTTTACGGTCGATACCGAATATCACGCTCATCCGCCCGGCAGATGCCAACGAGACGGCACTAGCCTGGAAGATAACCTTGCAACACGAGGGCGGGCCGGTTATACTTGTACTCACCCGGCAGGACCTGCCCATCATCGAACCGCAGCAATATAAAAGCACGGGTGACCTCAGCCGTGGCGCTTACATCCTTTCCGAACCGGACCGTGCACCAGAGATGATACTCATCGCCACCGGGTCGGAGGTCAATCTTATTTTGCAGGCCCAGCAAAAGCTGAAGGACCTCGGGATTGCCGCCAGAGTGGTCAGCATGCCATCCTGGGAATTGTTCGAGATACAGGATGATAATTACAAACAGCGTGTATTGCCTAAAGGATTGAAGAAAAGATTGGCAGTGGAAGCGGCTTCGCCGATGGGCTGGCACAAATATGTCACAGATGAAGGCGATATGCTCGGCATGGTCCGTTTTGGCGAGTCAGCGCCGGCAAAAGATCTGTATAAAGAATTCGGCTTTACCGTGGAGAATGTCGTTAGCCGGGCAAAAGCCCTGCTGGGAAAGTGATCACAGCCACCTCGCGCGGCCCGGCTTACCCGTTGGGTCGCCGTGCACTTACTTCACGCCCCAATTCTCTTTGATGATGTCCCAGTATTCTTTGCCATAGCAGACAAACAACTCGCTGCCCGCGGGAATGTGACGCATAGCCTTGATATAAACTTTAACGCCCTCGATGATATAAGTACAGTTATTGGTAATGCCTTCGATTCGGAGAAGTCCCTTGGCATCATTCGCATAGCGGGCCAGCGCTTCTTTGGTGGTTCGTGCATCGATGACGTGTTGACGGGTTACATAATAAATATATGCGTTGAGGCCCTTACGGTCGTCCACTTCCTTCCAGGTAGTGATCTTTCCTTTGTACTCAACGATCTTCGTTCCTCGCGGAATATCCTTCGTGGTGAATAACCCTTTACCAGCTCCTTTCAGTGTGGATCGCTTGATGACCAGATGTTTTTCAAGTAACGGCATGAATGATTAAAATTTAGGGAAAGCGCAAATATAGGGGTTATCGCTGAACGGTCAACCCGAAAGTGATCAGGGTATTCCGGCTCCTGGTGCGGGTAAACTCGTTGTAAACCGCGGCCGCAGTCAATGCCAGCCATTTCTGCAGCTTGATGGACATGGCTCCGTTCAACTGGAGTTTATAGTCGCTGAAGTCAGTAAAATTATTCTGAATAAAGCCCGACCCGTCGAAGGTGTATTTCCCCTGGATCACCCAATGAAACAGCAGGTGAAAGGAATTCCGGAACTCGTGATTCAGGTCATGTTGATATATATCGCCGGACGGTCCGCCGTACAGGCTGTCATACAAATCATCCTTTTCATAAATAGCCCCCTCGCTGACCAGCAAAACCGCCGTTTTCTTATCGATAAGGTTATATCCGGGTCCCAGCCCGATTTGTTCCTGCTCATGGATCAGCAGGGAGACGCTGCTGGTATAATTGGCCATCCCCCAATAATAAAAATGCTTTAAGGTCTTATAAATACCTATGTCCAGTGAAGAAGTAAAATCATTGTTGGTCAGCGCGGAATTCTGCTTGCCATAGACCCAGCTATTGGTGAAGCTGATCGCTGAACTTTGTTCGAGCAGGCTGAGCTTCAAAGCATTGCTGACGACAAAAGACTTCATGTAATTCGTATTATTCAATGTCCCCGTACCGGCATAGTTATAATGAAAATGTGCCGTATCCGTATGATGCGAGGAATCGGAACTGCTTTTGGCAGCAATGGCGCTGTCGTGCGCAATATCGCCGGGATCGATGGTCTGGCCTATAGCCATGACGGGAATAAGAAAGAATAATAGCCCGATAATCCGTTTCACCAAATTGGACAGTTTTCAGATAAATCCGGGGTTAAAGTGCAATTCCCGGGCCACATAGTCTTAGGCTGTAACCCTTTTTTGTTTTACTTTTAGTATCTTATTACACATTTATTTCCACAAAGCCATATGGCAACAGAAACCTTCTTAGAAGATATTGATTATAGTGACGCGATCAAAAAGCAGGCTATGCTGGCAGCCATTATTGACTCATCGGATGATGCCATCATCAGCAAAACCCTCGAAGGGATCATCACCAGTTGGAATCAGGCTGCCCGAAAAATGTTTGGCTATGAAGAATCAGAAGTGATTGGGAGGCATATCTCGCTGCTGATCCCCTATGACAGACAACAGGAAGAGGACATGATCATCGATAGTATCCGCAGAGGCCTGAAAGTACAGCATTTCGAAACGCTAAGGCAGACAAGCGATGGCAGGCTAATCCCCATCTCCCTGACCGTTTCACCCATCAAATCAGAGGATGGCACCGTCATTGGCGCCTCCAAAATAGCACGTGATATTTCGGAACAGGTAAAGGCACGGGAAGAAATAAGGGCGCTGAACGCCCGCAAGGACGAGTTTATCGGCATTGCGGGTCACGAACTGCGGACGCCAATAACGACCATCAAAGGTTATATGCAATTGCTGGAAGGACAGGCAGAGTCGGGGGTCGCCAGGGATTTCCTGAGAAAGGCCCTGCGGCAGGTCAACAAACTCAACCGGTTGGTTGGCGATCTGCTGGACGTTTCCAAAATCCAGGCCGGTCAATTACAGTATAACATGATTGCCTGCCGGCTGCTGCCCGTCGTCCGCGAAGGCATAGAAACCGTTCGGCAAATATATTCCGGACATTCGATCGAACTTATTACCCCTATTGAAGACCCGGTCATTACCGCGGACGGGGCGAAGATTGAACAGGTGCTGATCAATTTCCTGACCAACGCTGTCAAATATTCGCCTGCCGCAGCCAATATCATAGTTAAGGTCATCACTTCGGAAGGCAAAGCCATCGTCAGTGTGAAAGATTTCGGTATCGGAATACCACGACATCATTTGGATGATATATTCAATCGCTATTACCGGGTCAATCCGGACCAGGGTTCCGGTGGCCTGGGTATCGGTTTGTATATTTCCAGGGAAATTATCCGGCGTCACGGTGGCGACACCTGGGTGGAAAGCAAAGAAGGTGAAGGATCGGTCTTTTATTTTTCCTTGCCCTTGCCGGGATGATTCCGCGGCTTTTCCAGGTTATCCAGCGCTTCCTCATCTGAATTATCCTTCCGCGCCAGCTCCCCCTCATCAAGATCGTCCGTGGGATCGGAATCACTCAGCTCGGGATCATGGAGGATATCTTTTTCCGCCTGCTCATACGCCTTAGATGCCGCATCGCTCGCCTTAGATGCCGTGTCGCTCTTTTTCGTACCTTTTTTGTCCGTTGCCATATGGATATTTTGAAGTGTTTCCCACAAAAGCCGGGCCGGAACTATGCGTGGCATCGGGTTTGCAAATTTTCTTCATATGGCACTCAAAGAATACAACAAAAAGCGGTCGTTCAACAACACCCCCGAGCCAAAAGGCGGCCGCCCCGAGAACCTGACCCTCCGGTTCGTGGTCCAGAAACATGCGGCCTCCCACCTGCACTATGATTTCAGGCTGGAAATGGATGGCGTGCTGAAAAGCTGGGCCGTCCCGAAAGGTCCCTCCCTTAACCCCGCAGATAAGCGGCTGGCCATGCAAGTCGAAGACCATCCTTTTGATTATAAGGATTTCGAAGGCATCATCCCGGAAGGCAACTATGGCGCAGGCACGGTCATGGTCTGGGACGAAGGAACTTACGAATCCCTGGAAGGGTCCGATCCCACGAAGACAGCACAGGAAAAAATCCTGCTGAAAGAGTTGCGCGCAGGCTCGCTGAAAATCCGGCTGAACGGGACCAAACTCAAAGGCGAATTCGCGCTTGTCAAAACGAAAGGCAGAGACGATCGTTCCTGGCTGCTGATCAAACATCGGGATAAATACGCTTCGGATAAGCTTGTCACTGATAAAGACAAATCGGTGGTCTCTAAAAAAACGCTCGACCAGATCGCAGCCAGCCCAAAATCCCGGCAGTGGAAAAGCAACCGCAAAGCCGCCCGGTCATCCGCCGCACCTGCCGCCAGCCCCAAGCCCTCACCCGCTTCAACCGCCAAAGCCACCCGATCACCCGCACCCACCACCGGCCGCAAAGCCCCCATGCCAAAAGACCTCGCCCCCATGCTCGCCACCCTCGTCGACCAACCTTTCGACGACACAGGCTGGTCCTACGAAATAAAGTGGGACGGCTACCGCGCACTCGCCTATTGTAAAAAGAACACGGTCGAACTCCGCTCCCGCAACAACAAATCCTTTGAAAAATACTATCCCGTCTATCAGGCGCTGAAAGACTGGAACATCAATGCCCTCGCCGACGGCGAAATCGTAGTGTTGAACGACAAAGGCGAATCTAATTTCAATAAACTGCAAAACTGGCGCAGTGAGGCCGACGGCTCGCTGTTCTACTACGTCTTCGATCTGTTATGGCTGGAAGGCCGCGACCTCACTGGCCTGCCATTATCAGAACGGCGTGACCTGCTGAAGACTGCCGTGCCGGCCGACGGCATCATCCGGTATAGCGACAGCTTTGAAACCAGCGGCACAAAATTCTTCGCCTCCGCCCAAAAGTTGGGACTGGAAGGCATAATGGCTAAAAAGACAGATAGCCTGTATACCCCCGGCGCGCGCACCAGGGAATGGCTGAAGATCAAGACAAGCAGCAGACAAGAGGTGGTCATCGGCGGCTATACCCGCAACGAAGGAACATCCAAACTATTCAGTTCCCTGCTGGTAGGCGTCTTCGAAAAGGGTCATCTTCAATATACAGGCAAGGTCGGCACCGGATTCACCGAAGAAATGCAACGGGACATGATGCGCCAGTTCAAACCCCTGACCCAAAAAACCAGCCCGTTTGGAACTACCCCCGATGTCAACAAACCCTCGAGGTTTCGCCCCGATCCGCCTGCGGCAAAAGCCGTCTGGCTCAAACCCGTACTGGTCGGAGAAGTAGCCTTTCGCGAAATGACAGAAGATGGAGTCATGCGCCACCCTTCTTTTCAGGGAATGCGGGAAGATAAGAAGGCCACACAGGTCATACTGGAAAAAGCTTTACCGGTAAAAGCAGCTGTCGGCGAAAAACCGGCACGCGGAAAACGAGCGACCAAAGAATCCATCCCTGAAAAGCCCTCACCCCTTAAATCTACTCCCGCAAAATCCCGCAGCACCATGCTAAACCCAACCGACGAATCGCAGACCCGGGACATCAACGGCCATTCCCTGACCTTTACCCACCTCAGCAAGATCTTCTGGCCGAAAGAAAAATATACCAAGCGTGATCTCCTCAACTATTATTACCAGATCACCCCCTATATCCTGCCCTATCTGATGGAAAGACCGCAATCCCTCAACCGCCACCCGAACGGGATCACCGGCCCCGGCTTCTATCAAAAGAATGTCAGCGGAAAGGTGCCCGACTGGATCAAAACCTTTCCCTACCACAGCGCGCAGGACAGTGAAGACAAAGAATTCCTGGTATGTACGGACGAAGCCAGCCTGCTGTATATGATCTCCCTGGGTTGTATAGAACTCAACCCCTGGAGCAGCCGGGTACAAGCATCCGATAATCCAGATTGGTGTATCATCGACCTGGACCCTGATAAAAAAACACCCTTTGAAAAAGTCATCGAGGCGGCGCAGGTCACCAAAAAGATCCTCGATGCGGCAGGAGTGACATCTTATTGCAAGACCTCCGGTTCCACCGGCTTGCATATTTATTTCCCCCTGGGCGGTCAGTATACCTATGAAGAGTCGAAGGAATTCGCTCGGTTGATTGTTCACAAAGTAAACGTAGAAATTCCTGACTATACAACCATCGAACGTACTGTGTCCAATAGAAAGGGCCGCATGTATCTCGACTTCCTGCAGAACCGGCCCCAGGCCACCATCGCAGCACCTTATTCGGTTCGGCCAAAACCGGGCGCTACCGTCTCGGCGCCACTACACTGGGAAGAAGTCAAGAAGGGATTGACAACATTGGACTTCACCATCAAAAACATGCCCGCCCGGGCGAAGGAAATGGGTGATCTCTTCAAACCGGTACTCGGCAAAGGCATTAGTATAGAAAAGGCGCTGAAAAAGCTTAATGCGATGTGACCCTACCGGCTCAACCAATGCCGCCGCCTCTCAATCAGCTATTTCCGTTGTTTACGCTTAATGAGCATGACCATTGACGCCTGTAGCAGCCTCGTTTTCTATATACTCCTTGAACCGTTGAACGTCCTCTTCTACTTTAGCCCGGAAAGCCTGTGTCAGCAACTGTGCCATTCCTTCACTGACAATCCCCTCCGGATGACGATAAGCAATCATGATATCCACCCGTGTACCTTGAGCTGGTGTATCGGAGAAATTGATCTTCCCGGTATTTTCAATCGGCGCCCCGGCCACGGAATGCCACGAAAATTCCTTCCCCTCTTCGTCTTTGACAATCCGTGCTTCCCATCGGATATCTCCTGTTCCACCAGGCAGCCTGAGCTTCCAGGCGGAAGTCCTGGCACTGAGTTCATCCACATGTTCCAGGTGCCGCATGAATAAAGGCAGGTTTTCCAGCTGACGCCAAAAGGCATATACTTCTGCCCTTGGTCTGCTGACCACCAATTGAGCACGTATTTTAATCTCCCCCGCCTGGGCCTCCTCCCGGTGACCTTGCACTTTCACTCCTAATGCACGGCGGACCGCACAATGACCCGAGACAGCACGGTATAACAAATAACCGCCTCCCAGCAACAGTAAAGTGTTGACAGTATTTTTCTTCGCAGTAGCATATAACAGTATGGAGCCGGCAAGAGCAGAAAGGATCCGCTCATTATCGCCAATATTAACAATACGTTTATCGGCCGCAGGAGTAGCTTGCATATAGTATTTTTACTATAGTTCATGCAAATAGCGTGCTAATGCCGGTACCCATTCCTACCTAGGCAAGTTGTATAAAAAACGAATAGGAAAAATACGATACAGCGTAATAAATCAACGACAAACCGTAAGTGTATTTACGTACAAATAATTGGTATTTTGCTGTACGTTATATATCTTGTCCCCGGTTAAAGGCTCTATTTCAAATCATCCATAAATCTCTGCCTATGTACAACCTTCTAAAGGTGGGTGAGGAAGTAACCTTTCCAGGCCTGCTTGATATCAGGCTGATCGTCGAAGAAGTCCACGAAAACCGTGGCAACGTCCGTTGCAAATATTACGATGACCATCTCAAACGGTACATCAGGCTCACGCTCCCGACAGATGCACTTGTTCCCTGTCAGAAAGTGCAGCCAAAATTAAGAACTTCCATTCTTACAACTGTTCGCAAAACTATCCTCGTGGGTCAAGAGCCCGCCGGATCCTTTCAGCAAGGTCCTGCAGGTGATACTTGCTAAGCCTGTCTGTAGTAGCGCCTTCATTCGCAAGGATCTGGGTTCGGAGTTCCGACAGTTCCGCCCGCGCAATCGAAGGCAGATCGGTGTTCTTGGTGTTAGGTCCGAACAACAGGATCAATCCGCCGAGTCCCGATGGCGGCGATGCCGGATTAAGGATACTGATCAAAGACTCGACATAAGTCTTTTGCAGGTTCCTGCGCCAAACAGTGATCGGCTGGTGAGTCGTCAGTTCCTTCCAGATTCCTTTATGGGTATCGTTCAACAGGTCTTCTACCGAATAGACCTTGCTGTCTCCGTAACGGCTGGCCGATTGCAGCAGGCTGTTCATCCGGCTGGCCGACAAAAGGCTGCTTAGTACCCCGGTCTGGATGCTACCCACCGGATCACCACCTGATGGATTGCTTATCTTATTGAGAATAGATTCATCCAGCAACCAATGCGGTGTGTCGAATAACTGCGTATTCAGAAAAGCGATGGCCTCCCGCTGCCTTGCCTTGGGTGTCGGCGCATAGACATCACCGGGTTGTTCGACACTTCTGAAAGTCTCATACACCCCACCCACATTTTTCAATACATGTCCCATATAACGACCAAACTGCCCTACCACCTGCTTGTACATGTCGCCCAGATTGTCGTATTTATCATTTTCTTCCCGGGTCCATTCCGGCAGACGAGGCAGGATCCTTTGAAGATTCTTGATACCATATTCACTGGCCTTCATACTGTTGTCGCCCAAATCTTCTGTCTGTGCCCGGGGATCCTGGTTAAACCCTTCGCCGCCAAACCATAGCCGCGGATTCGCCTTCAGACTGTCGATGATCCAGTGGTTGACAATCTTTGCGTCCTCCTTGGGATCTTTGCCGCCGGAATAAGAATAACCCCACTGGATGGCCCAACGATCATACTCGCCGATACGGGGAAAGAGATCCTTTTCAGGGATGCTGTCTTCGGGTTGCGCCACATAATTGAACCTTGCATAGTCCATGATGGAAGGCGTATGCCCATGAACATCCAGCCACGCCTTGTCGCGGAGCTTTTCCACCGGCACGGTGCTGCTGCTGCCCATATTGTGTCTTAACCCCAGCGTATGCCCTACTTCATGGGAAGAGACAAAGCGAATGAGGCTGCCCATCAGGCTGTCGTCGATGTGCATCTTGCGGGCCCGTGGATCTACAGCCGCCGTCTGTATCATATACCAGTCGTGCAGGATCTCCATGATATTGTGATACCAGCCGATATGACTTTCGATGATCTCGCCGCTACGGGGGTCATGGACATTAGGGCCATAGGCATTCTCTACATCCGAAGCAAAATACCGCAAGACGGAATAACGCGCATCTTCAAGGCTCATGGTACTATCACCGACCGGCCATTC
Source organism: Puia dinghuensis (assembly GCA_026225275.1). Lineage (GTDB taxonomy): Bacteria > Bacteroidota > Bacteroidia > Chitinophagales > Chitinophagaceae > Puia > Puia dinghuensis_B. The sequence goes on along the minus strand of JAMFSL010000293.1, from coordinate 4,558 downwards.
CCGCGCTTCTATGGCATGCTTGAACCCGGCCTTTTCAAAGGCCTGCTGCCAATCGTTGATGCCCTGCATCAGGTAGGGCACCCATTTTTTAGGCGTAGCCGGATCGATATAATATACAATGGGTTTTAACGGTTCGACGAGTTCGCCATGCTCCCACTTTACCCTGTCCTCGGGCCGCGGCTCCAGCCGCCACCGCACGATGAACTCCTGGTTGTCGATCTTCTGCTGATCATCGCTGTATATCGTATAATCATCTGCAAAATATCCGACCCGCGGATCAGCCAGTCTTTTCTGCATGGGGACGGGCGGCAACAGAATGAAAGACGTATTCAGCTCGAGGGTAACCGCTCCCGCCGCATCCGAAGTGGAAGGCGGCCCGAATGAGAAGAGGGAAGGCAGCCCTCCGCCCGAAGAAAAGGTCTTGACAGTGCGTACTTCGGTATTGATCGGGAAAGTATTGATCTGCTCGATATATGATCTGTCCATAGCCAGCCCGCCGATCTTCATCCTGCTTTTCACGCCCGAAGGAATGCTGACGATCTGGTTGTCGCCCTTGAAATAATCCGTAACCTCGATCACCACGCTGGTGGAGTCCTTGCCATATGCCTTGATATCAAAAGCCGCCGCTATAGGATCGACATTCGAATTGCGCACGGCCGTATAGATCTTGTTGGTGGAATCGGCCATATTAACCAGCGTAACTACGCGAAGGAACAAAGTATTCGAAGGCCCCTTTTCCCATTCCAGGGTCTGCTGATTCGCCAGCTCACCGCCATAGACACCTCCGCCACCTGTCTTACCAAACCGCGTAATGGCCATGAATTCCCGCTGTAACATGGAGTCGGGTATCTCGAAATACCATTTGTCGTCGACCTTGTGGACGGTAAAGAGCCCCTGCCGGGAAACGGCCTTGTCGGTGATCACTTCCTTATACGGTTTGGGCCCCTGGTGCGGCATGGCGAAACTGGGAAGAGCGCCGGCCTTGGGCTTGGACGTATCTGCGGTGGACGGATCAGTATGTCTCTTATGTTGGGAGAAGGCAGGTGCAACCGTCGCCAGGACGATCACTACCAGCAGAAGAGCTTGCTTCATTATCTTGTTAATAGTATTGAATCTTTTGAAGGCCGTAAAACTATTAAAACTTTTCCTTATGGCACAAAAGGATTTGCTAAATTAAATCGAAATCCTACTAAGCTAAATAACAGCACATCTCACAAACGTTTTCACTGAATTCCTTTGTAATTTGAGCCAATGAAAATGTCCCTCCTCTTCTCTTTCCTTCTATTAAGCCTCCTCTGCATTACCACATCGTCCGCTAACGCCCAATCCCCCAAACCCAAACCCCCTTCTCCTGCCATCACGGATTATTTCCCCCCACGCGGTCAATGGGACCACCGTACACCCGTTGCTATGGGATTGGATTCCGAAGCCCTCGATGAAGTTATCCGCTATGGCAGGGAGATGGAGGCAAAGGCGCCGCGTGACCAGGAACTCGCCCAGGCAGAAAGCTTTGGCCGCGAACCCTTCGACGCAGGCGTAGGACCATTCAAGGAACGTGGCGAACCTACCGGTATCATCATCTACAAAGGATATATCGTTGCCGAATGGGGCGAACCCTCCCGGATCGACATGACCCACAGCGTTACAAAAAGCTTTCTGTCGACAGTTATCGGCCTCGCCGTCGATCAGGGGCTGATCCGCAGCGTATTGGACACTGTCGCGTCTTACGTCCCGCCGATAGAGGTCTATGATCCTGCTTCACCGGCACGATCACCCGAAGACATCGGTAAGTCACCATTGCTATATCCCTTTGCCACGCCCCACGACCAACTCCTCACCTGGGATGTCATGCTGCGGCAAACCAGCGACTGGGAAGGAACCCTCTGGGGTAAACCCGATTGGGCCGACCGCCCGGTAGGCAAACCCGAAGAATGGCTGACCCGGAAGCGAAATGCCCCCGGCGCCGTCTGGAAATACAACGATGTTCGTGTAAATGCACTGGCGCTGGCCGCCACCAGCGTCTGGCGTCAACCTCTGCCCCAGGTGCTGAAGACATATATCATGGATCCGATCGGCGCATCCAATACCTGGCGCTGGTACGGCTACCGCAATTCCTGGATCGTGCTGGACGGACAACCCGTTCAGTCGGTCAGCGGCGGCGGCCACTGGGGAGGTGGCATGTTCATCAATGCATATGATATGGGCCGTTTCGGTTTGCTGACCTTGCACCGCGGCAACTGGAACGGACGGCAGCTGATCTCCGAGACATGGGTCCGGCAGGCGCTGACACCCACTACCGCCGAACCGACTTATGGTTATATGAACTGGTTCCTTAACACGGACCGCAAACTGCTGCCCAGCGCCCCCGCTTCTGCCTTCGTCCACATTGGCAATGGAACGAACTTTATCTATGTGGATCCCGAACACCACCTCGTGGCCGTCGTCCGCTGGATCGAGAACAATGCCATGGATGGAATGGTGAAGAGGATCCTGCTGGCCTTTCCAAAATAAACTTATTCGGCATGTCCGATCTCTTTATACCTCAACATCGCCTCCACAAAATAATAATCGGCATAGGTCAGCGGCACATCGACCTCGGTATGCCCCGGCAGATTGCCAACGCTGTGCATCAACAAAAACCCTCCGTTCGCCCCTACCACCGCATGATAGTTGGCGGATGACAACGACACGATGATCTGTTCCGCCGCATCCAGGTAGGATCGCCCTTTCCCATGGATGGTATACCGGCTCAACTCGATCAACGCAGACGCCATGATGGACGCCGCCGAAACATCTCTTAGCGGTCCGGGTGTTTGCCGGAATGTACCCCCGGACCGCAGAGGATCTGATGATTGGCCTGCGGCCGGCAGACCCGTGGTCTGCCCTGTTAGCACCCGATTCCCGCCCGGCGCATTGTAATCCCAGACCGGCACCTTATCTGCCGGCAAATTGGGGTTATTAAGGATGAAAGCAGCAATATGCTCGGCCTGCGCCAGATACCGGGGATCATGCGTGTACCGGTACATCACGGTATAACCATATAAGCCCCACGCCTGGCCCCTTGCCCAGGCCGAAGAATCGGAATAACCCTGCGCCGTCTTTTTGGCCAACACCTCACCGGTAGCCGTATCATAGTCTACCACATGATAACTGCTGTAGTCCGGCCGGTAATGATTTCTCAGCGTCGTATTGGCATGCGTCTCGGCTATCCGGGCAAAAGAGGAATCGCCGCTTTCATGCGTAGCCCACAACAACAGCTCGAGATTCATCATATTGTCGATGATCACAGGAAACTTCCAGGGTTTGCTGTCCCAGCTGCGGATGCAGCCCACTGTCGGATTGAATCGGGTGGACAAAGACCTTGCGCTGGTCAGCAGGACGCTGTCATAAGGTGCAGCTGATTCCTTAAGCACGCCGTCCCGTATTAACCGCAACGCTGTGCCGTAAGAGCAATACATCATAAACCCAAGATCATGAGTACCTTTATTGTATTGTTCCTTATTCAACAAGGTCAGTCGTCGCTCGGCCTCCCCCAACAGAGCGGTATCGTGAGAGAAGCTGTACAGATACAAAAGAGTACCGGGATAAAATCCGCTGGTCCACCAGCCCGCGTCACTGGTCTCCAGCCTGCCCGCAAAGGCAGTATAACTTTTGGGCATCCTGTCCGGAGGCAGATGCCCCATCAGGATCTTATACTGGTTCACAGCCTGCCGTAAATTGCCATCTATCAGGCGTAAAAGCGCCGGTTTGGGCTGCAGTTTTTCTGTCTTTTGTGCACGGACCGGACCAGCCATCAGCGCGGTCATCAGCAAAGGAAGGAGAAGTCGATACATGCTACAAAAATAGCCTCTTCTTTTATCCCCGCGGCATCCTTCTTTTTCATTTCGTCGTATAAGGGAATAACTGCTTTAATGTGAACGTACCAGATACCTATCAACCCAGCAATATCTACGTCCCGGGCCTGTCCAGGCCGGACCTCCGGGATAAACATCCTGACAATCATAACCTATACACTGACAGGGAAGTAGCAATGTTGCCCACCCTGACCAGGACCCACCCCCGCTATCCTGAATGGGTCAGCCGCATCACCTCCTGCCATCGCCTCATCCGCTACCTGGCCGCCAATAAAAAAGCAGCCCATATCCTGGAGATAGGCTGCGGTAATGGCTGGTTGTCCCATCAACTATCATCTGTCCCCGGCAGTCGCGTCATCGGCCTCGATTCAAACCTGAACGAACTCCGGCAAGCAGCCAGGGTCTTCCGTCAGCAATCGAACCTTAAGTTTATATATGGAGATTTTTATTCAGATGTCCTCCAGGATCTCACCTTCGATATCATCGTCATGTCGGCAACGATTCATCACTTTCCCTGCATCCCATCGATGATCGGCGACGTCCTGCCCCATCTGCGGGCCAGGGGCGAACTTCACCTGATCGACTCCTGCCTCTACAGACCCGTCCTGCAGGACTTTTCACATCGTTACCTGTATGACCCCCGCTCCCTCTGGAACAGGATTGTTCGCAAAGGAACCGGTACACCCTGGGTCTGCATCACGCCG
>JAMFSL010000292.1 GCA_026225275.1 Puia dinghuensis | reverse complement strand
TTCATTTTCGATTGAATGCGGTTGTGCAGCGCCTTTTCATCGAAGGTATAGAGGGGCTGGTTGTTTTGCGCATCCCATATTGTTTTCATTTCATCAAATTCCATGGAGATCATAATTTTTTGATTTAGCAATAAGTTGTTTTTTTATCCGATTGATTTTGACGCCTACATTCGACTCGCTAATACCCAGTATGGAGGACATCTCTTTATAGCTGAAGCCTTCGAGAAGTAACAGGGTGACAGACCGATCAATTTCATTGAGCTTGTATATTTCTGCGTAGAGCCAGGTCAATCGTTCATCTATCCCGGTGCTGTTTTCCTGCAAAAGATGCTGTATGTTATCGATAGTTTCGACACCGGCATATTTTTTTTCTTTTTTTGTCCATTTGATGGCGGTGTTCAATGCTATTCGATACAGCCACGTAGTAACAGAAGACTCCTGCCGGAATGCGGGAATGGAATGCCATACCTGGATGATGATTTCCTGGAAAAGATCGTCGTGATCCATTATTGTATATGCCCGGACGACCTTGAAAATTAGCCCTTTATGCAGCTTTAGCCATTCTTCCAGGATATCCAGTTGTTCTTTTTCGGTCAAGTAGATATTATTTGGTCGATTAGTACGCTAAAGTACCCTGGTTCTTACACGAACAAGGGAAATAAGTCTCCGAAGAGCGTGGCTTTTAGAATGCAGAACTTACCGGGCTGACATCGCAAGCGGAAAAGGCGGTGAGGTATTTTGTTTTGACGGTTTTTGCTTCGGCCGATTTCTGCTGCGCCACCAGGCTTTGATAAAGGCCAAGCAGGGACCATCCATTACCAGGATTTCGGAACAGATCTTCGCGGTATACTTTTTCAGCTGCGCCGGCCTCACCCATTTTTAACAGGAAGACGCCAAGGTACTGCCGGACAGGGATGAGCCATTGCTGTGGTTCCCGATAGATCAGCGCATCTTCTTCTGCCACTGCACGGGTGAGCGAATTGACTGCCTCGCCCTGCTTGCCTTCCGCAAAAAGAATTTCTCCCCGCAGGATCCCTGCGGCGATGTTGCCGCATTGGGCAGGTTTATCGAAGGGCATCATGCGAACTCCCAGCAGGCTATCCGAAAGATACATTTGGAGGCTATCCAGGTCCGCAGCAGCAGCCCGGAGGTCGGCATGATGGACATTTGCCATTCCTCTTGCGAAATGAGCCAATATCGTCGCATACTTCCATTGACGGTCGGGCACAGGCGCCTGCATGATCTCATCCCATTTTCCAAGCCTTACCAGGGCCATCACGGGCAACATATATACAAACTGAGAATAGGGTTCCTTTTCAAAGACCGGCTTAGCAGCGACTAGCTGGTCCCGGGTGCGCATATAGATCGGCATGCCCTGTTTATACATTCCGGCGTTCATGGCACAATAAGATTGAACGGCAAAAACATGAATGACATTGTTCCGGCCCAATCCAAGCGCCGGCGCCAGCGAGTCCTCAAGATTGTATGCCGTATTGGCGTCCTCATTGACCGCTACTCCACGGGCGAAAAGACCGTTCCTTTGGTACATGTGGGTAGCCATGTGCACCATATGCCCTGCGCCGGGCATATCGTTCTTCAGGAGATCAGCACCTGCCAGGGCAAGTTCCGGTTTCCCGGATGCCTCCGTCAGATGGATATAATAATGCAATGCAGCAGGATGATGGGGCTCTTTTTTGAGGATTTTTTCGCATAAGGAGACCAGTTCTGGCGTCCATTGTTTTGGCGTCCTGTCGGCATACCAAAAATCCCACTTGTGTTGCAGCATCACGGCATCGACATATAATGCTGCGATATCGTTGTCTGCCGGATATTGGGCAACAAGAGCCGACATTGCCTTTGCATAAGCACTGTCCAAGTGGGTGCGGTCCGCATTTGTGAAGTCAGACGAATATCTTTGCTGTATGGCATCGATCAATCTTTTTTCCTTTTCCGTCGCAGTAGAACGATGGCGGTTCATGGACGCGATGGCTGTGGGAATGCCTGCCCGCATTTTGTAACTATACGAGTTATAATAGGGTCCCATCGCCAGCGCCTGGCCCCAATAAGTCATGGCGGCGGCAGAGTCGAAACGGGCGGCTTCCTTAAAAGAGGCTAGCGCTTCCTGAAGATGATAGCTATAATAGAAGTTGAGACCCTGGTTGAAAAATTGCCTGGCACTGTCCTGGTCGGTGGAGATCTGATAAGTGTGGTGGCCCAGGCCCGGCAAGAGAGGAATGAATTTGCCGTTTGCATCTGGCAACGGCCCGGTCGCGGCGGGGCCGCATTCTACCGGGGTTTCGGTTTCGGCCCCGCGATGCGTAGAGGTCTTTGGGCGGAATGCTGTTCCGACGCCTATAAGTACTAAAATGATATATAGCCTGGTTTTCATTTGCTGCCTGGATGTAATACCCACTAAGTTATGGAATATCCGGCTAGTGAGTACTGCTGGGAAATGTCTATGAAACATCTGACGCGGGGAGTCAGAATTGACGATTTGATGATTAAAGCCTTATTTAGTATTTTAGATTAGCATTAATAGCTGAACTATATGGCTAACCATTTTAAAACTGCGCTCCGATCTATCACCCGTAACAAAATATACTCGTCCATCAACATCCTGGGGCTGACTATCGGTCTCGCGGCCTGCATGATCGTCGCCACGGTCGTGATCGATGATCTGTCCTATGACCGGCAATGGAGGAACGGCGACCGGCTATACCGCGTCATCACTGTTGACCGGAAGGGCGAAGGATTATACAACCGCAACCCCTACACCTTTGTCGGCGTAACCGCCCAGCTGCTATCGGACTACCCGGAAGTAAAAGCCGCCGGCAGTCTTAGTAGCCAAAAGCAGCGCTTCCGCCTGACCGACAGCGATCCGAATGGCCTCGAGATCCCGACCCTCCATGCCGATACAGCTATTTGGCAAATGCTCGATCTGGGTCTGGTATCCGGTAATGGTCGGAACTTTATTAGCGGTATTGGGAATATTGTATTGACAGAAAGCTTTTGCAAACAACATTATCTGCACCAGGATCCCGTCGGAAAAACTATCTACAGCCTTTCCGCTTACAGCGACAAGCCTCAGCCGTATTTGATCACCGGCATCATCCGCGATCTCCCATCGAATAGCGTGTTTCGCGCTGAAGCGATCGTTATTGCGAAACCCAGAAATGAGCCGCTGACCAAACAAATGAGTGGGACGTTTGCACCGGATAACTATATTCTAGTCAATCCGGGAACGAATGTCAGCCAGCTACAAACGAAATTCAACAAGTGGTACGCCGCCTTTACGACTGCAAAGAATCCGTTTCAATATGAATTCCAGCCCTTGAAGGATGTCTACCTGCACTCCGATTTTGCCAACAACCAACAAGTAAAAGGAGATATCCGGACTATTTACATTTTTTCAGGTATAGCCCTCCTCATTCTGCTTATAGCCTGCGTCAACTACGTCAACCTGACGACGGCCCGGGCCCTCCAACGGCTGCCTGAATCCGGCGTACGCAAAGTACTCGGAGCCGCACGCAGCCAGCTGATCTATCAGTTCCTGACCGAATCTCTTCTGTATTTTTTGATCTCGGCCCTCCTCTCGACACTCATTTATGCCCTTGCTCTGCCACTGATCCAGCATTACCTGGGCCATCCGTTGGCGCTGACCTTCGTCTCACAATACGCTCTCTTTGGCCTTGCCTATCTGGCTATCTTCCTCATCAGCCTGCTGTCGGGCATCTATCCGGCATGGGTCTTGTCCGGTTTTAAACCGGCGGCTGTCTTAAAAGGTAAATTGTCTTTCAGCCGGTTCGGAAGCCAGCAATTGATACGCAAAGGGCTTGTCACGTTGCAATTCACCATCTCGATCATCGTGTTGGTCGCGCTGATCGTCGTCCGGCAGCAAGTGTCTTATATGAAGGGGAAAGATACCGGGTTCAACAAGAATAACCTGTTACAGATCGGCTTTGTTTTCTGGAATAAACAGGGCGGAGCATTTAAAAACGAATTGCTTCGCCAGCCCGGGATTGTAAGCGCAAGCATCACACCGTGGTACCCATCGGGGGGTGTCTTTATGACGACCAACATTAAGGACCCTGGCCATCCCGGCAACAAGTTGGAGGTCGACTACCTGATCGGCGATATAGACCTGACAAGAACCCTCGGCCTAACGGTTGAAAAAGGCAGATTGCTTGATAAATCCTTTGCCGCCGACCAGGTGGACGAAGACTCCGTCATGCAAATGGACTCTACCCACTACGTAAATACCGCGACCCACGAATCATCCGTCATTACCGACTATACGGCCAGGGTTCTGGGGATCCAAAGTTTGAATACACCGATAAAAGGGGGAGCACTTTCCAGTCCGGTAGGTGTCGTCAAAGATTTCTATAGGGAATCCCTGCGAACACCCCTGACGCCGACGATCATTATCGCAGACCGCAGCCCACAATATGGCGGCATGCTGGTGCGCGTCGCGCCGGGTTACGAGCGACAGGCAAGTGATTATATTGCAACACAATGGCATAAGTTTTTCCCGGATAAACTGCTGGAATTGAAATGGGTGACCGATATGATGGATGACCAGTACAAAAAGGAAGCAACCCTTCAGCAGCTTTTCACCTTCTTTAGCAGCCTGAGCATGTTCCTCGCCGCGCTCGGCATCCTGGGACTGATTATCCACGCAACCGAACAACGCCGCAAAGAGATCGGCATCCGCAAAGTGCTCGGCGCTTCCGTCACCTCCATCGTCCAACTCTTTTCGGTGGATTTTTTAAAGCTGATCCTGCTAGCCCTGATCGTAGCCACCCCTATCGCCTGGTGGCTGATGTCCCATTGGCTGACTGACTTTGCCTATCGCATCAGCATCAGCCCATGGATATTCGCTGCCGCCGGCCTCACCACTATAGCCATCGGCCTAGTCACGATCAGCCTGCAAGCTGTCAAGGCCGCGCTTGAGAACCCCGTGAAAAATCTGCGGGCGGATTAGCTACGCTTATCTAGAATTTTCGTCGTTTGTCGAATGGGTATATGACGGGAATACCGGCCATGGTATTTTTGGGGTAGGTTTTACACCCCTTGAAGTAACATGGCAACAGAAATAAAGGCGATCCAATGCCCAAAATGCGGCAGCACGGCGAAAACTGATCTCGGATTGGATCATTTCCGCTGCGATAGTTGTGGAACGGAATACTTCCTGGATAATGGCAACACGTATACCGGCCCTAAACCAGGTATC
>JAMFSL010000291.1 GCA_026225275.1 Puia dinghuensis | reverse complement strand
TCGTCTGTTGAGCGGCGACAGACTGATTTTTTTTACAGGCGACACCCGCCAACAATGCAATAGGAGCGAGATAAAATAACATTTTGCGCATAGGCGGACATTTATCCTTTGACAAGGAAAGCCAGTTTTACGTTGCACGCGGGCCCTTACCGACGGTGAGGAACTCCGTTAATTATTTGATAACGCCGGTAGCTACTTTATTGCTTCGTTACCTTATTGCTTTTAAAGGCGTCCAGGCCGCATTGCAGCCATTGGGCGTAGGTATCGGGGTTGGGGGTATAGGCCACCGGACGGGTAAGTAGTTTTTGGTCGGGGCTGATCAGTACATAGTAAGGCTGTGAGGTGCTTTTGAAATTTTCCGATTGCAGTGTGGCAAATTTATCGCCGATGGTTTTGATCTCTTTTTTGCTGCCATCGTTGGTGGTGAAGATGAATTGCTGATTGTCAGGCAAAGTCTGGCGGTCATCCACATAGAGAGAAACAAGGATATAATCGTTATTGATCAATTCCTGCACGCCTGCTTTGGGCCAGACATGTTCTTCCATATTACGGCAGTTGGTGCAGGCCCAGCCAGTAAAGTCGATGAGAATGGGTTTGTGTTCCTCTTTGGCCAATTCCAGCGCTTTTTGGAAATCGTTGATCAAATGATGTTCACGATCGCCGTAGAAGCTGTAGTTCCAGGGTGGTGCGATCCCGCTAAGCAAACCTAGCTTAGCATATTTTGTATTGGTGAGTCCTGGCAACAGGTAGAGTCCAAAGGCCAGGAAAAGGAGAGCGATCGCTTTGCGTCCTATGCTTAATTTGTCCGGTGGCGGATCGTGATGGAATTTGATGATACCGAAAAGATACAGTACAAGGCCGAAGTCGATTAAGACCCATAGGCCGATGAAGGTCTCTCTTTTCAGCAGGCCCCAGTGACTGACCAGATCGGCATTAGACAGGTATTTCAGCGCCAGCGCCAGTTCGACGAAGCCAAAAACGATCTTGACAGTATTCATCCAGCCACCGCTTTTCGGCAGGGATTGCAGCCAGTTAGGAAAGAGGGCAAAAAGAGCGAAAGGCAGGCCCAGGGCCAGGCCGAAACCCGCCATGGCTACGGTCAGTTGTACCGCCCCTCCGTTCTGGCCCAGGGCGCCTACCAGCAGGGTGCCGAGGATGGGGCCCGTGCAGGAAAAGGAAACGATGGCCAGGGTTAGCGCCATAAAGAAGATACCACCGATGCTGCCGATGCTCGATTTAGAGTCTACCGAATTGGAGATGCTGCTGGGCAGGCTGATTTCGAAAAGGCCGAAGAAGGACAGGGCGAATACGAGGAAGATCACCGCAAAAGCCATGTTCAGCCAGATATTAGTGGAAATGGTGTTGAGAATATTGGCGTTATTAGCTTTTAGGAAATAGAACGGAACGCTGATCAGGATATAGATCAGAAAGATAAAGAAGCCGTATAGAAAGGCGTTGGCAATGCCTTTCGACCGGGAAGCGGAGCGTTTGGTGAAGAAGGAAACCGTCAATGGGATCATGGGGAAAGTGCAGGGCATGATCAGGCCGAGGAGACCACCCAGAAAGCCGAGGATAAAGACGCTCAGGAGACCCTGGGATCCGGAGTCTTCCGCGCCCGTACCTCCGCATTTATTGACGGGGTTCGACAAATCGATCGAGCTTAATTTCAGGCTATCGGAAGAGGAGGTGGATTCCCCGAGATCGGTAGATTTTGCGATAAGGCCTCCGTCAGCGGTATGGCCATAGCGAAAGTGAATATCCAGGGGGCCGACGACGGAATCTTTGTATACGGCAATAAAGGTAACGGCACCTTTGAGATCGCCGGCAGCAGCGGGGGATCCGGACGCAACGGAGGTGGGCTGAATATGCACAAGCCATTGAGCGTCTCCGGTGAAAAAACTGGTCACTGACCCATTAAAAAACGGATCTTTTGTGCGTTGAAGGGCGCCCTTCTCTTCGATGTTCAGAATTTTTGCGGCAGCGCTGCTGTCGAGATTCACCCGGGAATTGCCAACTGTATCGGGATTGGTGGTGGAATATAGTTTCCAGCCATTTCTAATGCTGGCATGCAGGACAAGGACAGGATTGCCATCGGCGCCTTTTATGGAACTGAATTCCCAGTCGACGGCGTTATGAGTTGTGTCGGACTTGTCGGACTGCTGGGAGAATGCCCTTTGCTGGGAGAAAATAAATACAGAAATGACTACCAGCAGGAGGCTTGGCGGATGCAGCAGGCGGATGAAAAAATCTTTATGCAGGCGCGTGTTCATTTTTTTGGGGTTCTCGGGCAAAGAACCCGCTTTTAATTCAATGAAATGGTCGGATGGACGACCTTTATCTATCCGCCTATGTTCACTTTGATATCGACGTCTGCAGGCGGCAGGCATTCGTGGTCGTTACAAACCATAAACTCCACTTTTCCTGCGAGGTTGGTTTTGATATTACTTTTCAGTTTGACGACCTGGACGAAGTCTACGGTCTTTTCGTAATATTTAACGTCGTGTTTCCAGGCATCTTCATACTTTTTAACCAGTTGGCCTTTTTCCTGTACGGCGCCATTCAGGGCGAAAAAGGGGCTTTTCGTAAAGGTAAAAGCGGTCGGAATGGGGCCATCGCCGCCGGCGTCCTGGGCATACATATGATAGTCGCCGCCGATGGTAGCGGTCATGTGGACTTCGTACGTCATGTCGGCAATCTTCTTCGTGGAATAGGTCCAGCTGACCTGTTTACTGGATTGGGCCATGGCGAGGCTACCTGTCAGAACGGCTATAACGGCGATCAATGTCGATTTCATGTAATTGGTTGTGCTCTGTTTCATATGTTTCAAAGTTCTGTGTACAAACGTTAGCAAAAGATTAAAAGTTGGCTACTGCGGCTTTTGTAGTGACCAGTGGGGCAGCGGCCTGGATAAACAGTGTCCGGAGGATGGCTTTGCCGTCTATGTTACCCAGGGCATCCGAACAGGCCCGTTCGGGGTGGGGCATCATACCAAAGACATTGCGGTCTTTATTACAGATACCGGCGATATTGTATAAAGATCCGTTGGGGTTGGCGTCGGGGACGATCTGTCCTTTAACGTTGGCATACCGGTAGATGACCTGGTTATTGGCCTCCAGATCAGCAAGGGTTTTCTCGTCTGCATAATACCGGCCTTCCCCGTGGGCGATGGGTATTTTGAGTGCCTGGCCCTTATCGCCTGCACCGCGCAGATAAATATTCCTGGAAATGAATTGCTGGTTGGCATTTCGGAGCAGGGCGCCGGGAAGAAGATGGGATTCACAGAGAATCTGGAATCCGTTACAGACACCCAGTACTTTACCTCCATCGGCGGCGAATTTGGTGATGCTTTGCATGATAGGGCTGAAGCGGGCAATAGCGCCGCAGCGCAGGTAATCACCGTAGGAGAAGCCACCTGGAAGAACGATGCAGTCGTCTTTGCCCAGGCCGTGCAGACTGGTATCCTTATGCCAGAGCATGATCACTTCCTGATCGAGGTCGGATTGCAGGGCATCCTGCATATCACGATCGCAATTGGAACCGGGAAAAACGACAACTCCGAATTTCATGAGCGCATGTTTTAGAGGGCAAAGGTACGAATCAAACAAAATAGTTCATAAACAAAACATATACCACTATTAACCAATGCAATATGAGTGGGCCGGTCGTTTTGTTGGGGTAATAATAAGCGGCGGCATGAAAAGCGGCAAAGGGTACTGCCATAAAGATCCAGTTCTCATAGGAATTACCGCGGGTAATGAGGATAATGATGACAGCCACGAAGAGAAACAAGAGCAGCAGGCTCCAGCTCTTGCGGGTCTGGATGAGGAATTTGCTGAGATTTTTCTGGACGAAATAGCCGCCGATAACAAAAGGGATAACCAGCCAGGCCATGCCCATGGCGATCCAGATGGAGGAGGGGAATGCCGGCACTTTGAAGACGACCGAGGGCACGATCTCAGCCCACTTCCATTGGCTGGACAGGTAGAGGATCAGGAAAAGGAAATAATAGGGGAAAGTGAACCCCAACAGTCCGACCAACCATTCGCGGATGCGGAACGGGCGCATGGTGAGGAGTCCGGACAGGACCAGCAGCAGAAAACTCATGCCCGGGATATACAGCAGGGAAACGATGCCGGTCCAGATGCCGATATTGAAAATGGCCGTGCCTGGCCGCTGGCTATTGTACAAGTCCATCATACGATACCACACCCAGATCATGATGGTATTAATGAGAAGGGGGGCGGAAAAATGATCCCAATCCGGCAGCAGGGAGGTGATTAAAATATAGGACATCCCCGGCAGGTAGGTCGGCTTCGGCAGGACTTTATGATGGTTGAAGATCCTGTTGAAAAGCGCCGCCTGACTGAAAAGCAGTACAAAAGTGAGGATAGAATACAGGATATCGATATGATGGAATACAGAGACCAGGGCATTCAGGATGAGCCGGTACAGGTAATTGTCGTTCGTATCCAACACCGGAGCTACGGGATGCAGGAACAGGTGGAACTTGAGCACCAGCGCATAGATGAGCAATACGAAAAAGTTAGCAGGGCTTTTCTGTCTGAAGATACCAATCACTCAGGTTGGGGTGTTACGATTTAAAAATCAACTTTTGCAAAGCAAAGATAGTTCCTGTACAGACACGGAATGATTGATTCCCAGGAACTGACCTGTTTGCCATACCGCGGCATGAAATCATATCCCCTGTCGAGATTATGGAGGGTGGGATAACGGGTGATCCTTCCTTCGGGGGAGATACTTTGGTCATTAAGCAGCATATTCCGGCGTTCATAGAGGTTGAAGAGGAAATGCAGTTCGCCGCCGGTGTTGATGAGTTCGTGAGAAATGAGGCTCTCCGACTCGTCATCGAACTGGCTCTTAGGAATGATATTGCTCCACTGCAGGTTGCCCTCCTTATCATAAGACAGCACCATCAGGTTCTCTGCGTGATAGCGGGTGGCATAGCCGCCGGGAACCCTCCCCCAGGGACTACCATAACCGCCGTAAGGGCCGTACGGATTATAATAACCGCCATAGCCGCCGTAATAGGGGTTATCCCAACGGTTGTACATCGAGCCCCTGGACGTGGTGTAGAGCGATTCGCTGACGAGGAGGTAGCCGCCATCACGCTTGGTGATAATATGCTTGATGTAAAAATCGTTGAAGGCCGTCTTGACCGTGGCGTCGGTGCTTTTGGCCATGGCCCGGAGTTCGTCGGTAAAGACGGTGGTGTGCTCCTGCAGGCGGGTGTTGGTAGCTTTATCCCATATCACCGTGTAAAGCCCTTCGATGTTGCCTCGCCGTTGTTTGTAATAAAAGCCGGAGATGATATAGGTATTATTGTTATTATCCACTTTCATTTTGATCTCATCGAGGATGCGATCGCCGGCTCCGAGGTCTTTGATGCTGAAGCTATCTGCCAGGGGGCCTTTAGTGACAACGGAAACGCGGGAAACATAATCGTTGCTGCCGCTGCGCAGGTATTTTCCGAACATGAGCTGGCCGCCGTTGTCCAGGAAGAAATCGGTGAAATTCTCGTTGCGTTCTTCCATCGGACAATAAATGCGATGGCGGTCGATCAGTTTGAGATCGGCATCATACAGGAAGGAGGTAAACAGGTAATTCCTGGAGTCTTTGCTATTGATCTTAAAGATCATGATCCGCTGTTTGTCCTCGCTGACCAGGGTAGTGTAGATCTTATTATTGTTGGCCAGGCCGACCTGGGTGGTATCCAGCTCGACTGGCTGGCCGATGACCTGGGCTCTTTCATTGAGTCTGACGGCCGCGATATGCACGATGCTTTTTTTCTGATATTCATAAATCAATAAAAAGGATTCGGCGTAGGCGACGAAATCCACATTGATGTACCTGTCCGGCATAAAGGTGAGGGGTATCCTTTGCTGCAGCCTCATCACGCTGTCATAGATGCAAATATCGTCTTTGGAATTATTATTCTTGAATATCAAGAAGTTAGCATTAAATTTCCCTATGATTTCGAAATTCGTGCGACGGCCATCCTCCTTTTCGGGATCGCTATAAATGATTTGTGACACCTGGGCATTTACCAGTGAGGAATGTAGCAGGCAGAGCGCCAGGGATAGGGTTGACAGGAATTTAATCATAGTTTGCACTACGTGTTAATTAATGTTATTGTAATATAGGTAAAAGTACGGGGTTTCTTAAAGTTGGGTTGCCATTTATCCATTTCATTGATTTCATGCTACCTTTGCGGTTTTGCGGCTTTTTGCGGCGAAAAAACAATTCATTAACAATTGAACAGAGTTGAGTAATCCAATCAATAAGGTAAGTTTTGCGAACCTTGTCATTGCGCTGGGCATTATTTACGGCGACATCGGGACTTCTCCCCTCTATGTGCTGAATGCCATTATCCATGGGCGGGTGATCGAAGAAAAGCTGATCCTGGGTGCGCTGTCCTGCATCATCTGGACGCTGACGCTGCAAACGACCGTCAAATACGTGTGGCTGACGCTAAAGGCTGATAATAACGGGGAAGGGGGCATTTTTTCGTTGTACGCATTGGTCAGGCGTCAGAAGAGATGGTTGGTTATACCTGCGATGATTGGGGGTGCGGCCCTGCTAGCGGATGGGATGATCACCCCACCGATCTCCGTCACCTCAGCCATCGAGGGGTTGCGGCAGATGCCAGCTTTCCGTTATGTGGACCAATCGACCATCGTGTACCTGGTGCTGGGGATATTGGTTGTCCTGTTCTTTCTGCAGCAGTTCGGAACCGAGTCCATCGGTAAGTTATTCGGGCCGATCATGTTCATCTGGTTCGGTATGCTGGCGGTGCTGGGGAGCAGCCATTTGTTGGACGACCTGCGTATTTTCCGCGCCCTCAGTCCCTATTATGCCATTGAGCTGCTGACGAGATATCCGAAGGGATTCTGGTTACTGGGCGCTGTCTTTCTTTGTACGACAGGTGCGGAGGCGCTGTATTCCGACCTGGGTCACTGCGGAAGAGGCAATATCCGGATCTCCTGGATCTATGTCAAGACCTGTCTTATCCTGAATTATCTGGGTCAGGGGGCGTGGCTGCTGGCCTTTTACAAGGGCAGGATCTTTGACACCAATGTGGGCAATCCGTTCTATAATATGATGCCAGGCTGGTTTGTCGTCCCGGGCATCATCATTGCCACTGCGGCGGCCATTATTGCCAGCCAGGCGCTGATCACCGGTTCCTTTACGCTGATCAGCGAGAGTATGCGGCTGAATCTCTGGCCCAAGCTACGGATCAGCTATCCGACCGAGGAGCGGGGGCAATCCTATATTCCGGCCATCAATTTCCTATTGTTCATAGGCTGCTGCGGCATCGTGCTGTATTTCCGGAGTTCCGCGCATATGGAGGCGGCATATGGTCTGGCCATCACGCTATGTATGCTGGCTACTTCCATCCTCTTCTCCAATTACATGGTCTCCCGGCGGACGACTCCGGTACTGATCTATCTCTACCTGGCGGTATACCTCAGCATCGAGCTCAGCTTCCTTTTCGCCAACCTGGACAAATTCCCGCATGGCGGCTTTGTCACGCTGATCGTGGGCGGTGGCCTGTTTGCCATCATGTATGTCTGGTACCGGGCGCGCAAGATCAAGAACAGGTATGTGGAGTTCGTGCGGATGGAGCATTATATCCCGCAGATCCAGGAGTTGAGCAATGACAGGACCGTAGGCAAGTATGCGACGCACCTGGTGTATATGACGAGCGCTAACAATCCCAAGGAGATCGAGCATAAGATCATTTACTCCATTCTGAACAAAAAGCCCAAGCGTGCGGACATCTACTGGTTTGTGCATGTGGATACGCTGGACGATCCTTATACCGCTGAATATTCGGTTGACCATATCATCCCCAATGACATTATCCGGGTGGAGTTCAGGCTGGGTTTCCGTATCGAGCCGAAGATCAGCCTGATGTTCAGGAAGGTGGTGGAAGATCTTGTGAATAACCGGGAAGTGAATGTCACCAGCCGGTATGAATCGCTGGAGCGCAATAATGTCGTTGGGGATTTCCAGTTTATCGTGATGGAAAAATACCTGAGTCAGGATAATGAGCTGCCTTTCCATGAACGGGTGGTGATGAAACTTTACTTCTGGGTCAAACAGCTGAGCTTATCTGAAGAGCGAGGTTTCGGCCTGGATCCCTCCAATGTGACCATCGAAAAATTCCCGCTGATCGTGTCACCCGTGCCCAATTTCAATCTGAAAAGAACTGACAGTGAATAAAAAAATCGTCTGGCGGTGGGTGAAAATCGCCCTGCTCCTTTATGGGGTCCTGGGCATTGCGGCCTATTACGGGCAGAACCATTTCTTTTTCCATCCCGTGGCGGTCGCGCAGTCGAAGGTCTATGATTTCGGTGGCCAGCCCCATATGGAACTGAACCTGCCGTATGACAAGGAGACGAACCTGAACATTGTAGAGTTCCGGGCTGTGGACCGGCCGGCAGACAGCGTGGCGAAAGGGGTGGTGCTGTTTTTCCATGGCAATAGCCACAATGTGGAATGGTGCAGCAGAAGTGTTCCGGACTTTACGCAAAAGGGGTATGAGGTCTGGATCCTCGATTATCCGGGATTCGGGAAGAGTACGGGAGTATTCAGCGAGCAGAAGCTGTATGATGATGCATTGGTATTCTATAAACTTGCCCGCAGCCGGTGGTCGCCCTCACAGATCATATTGTGCGGGGTAAGTTTTGGGACGGGTATTGCCGCAGAATTGGCGGATATCCGCGATTGCCGCCGGCTGATACTGGAATCACCTTATTACAGCCTGGAGTCGTTATGCGCGCATTATCTGCCTGTTTATCCGTGGGGCCGGTTATTGCATTATCATTTTCCGATCTATTCCCATCTCCCGGCCGTTACGGCGCCGATAACCATTTTCCAGGGCAGCCGGGACAGGACGATACCTTATTCCAATGCGGAGCGGCTGAAGCCATTGTTGAAGAATGGGGATGAATTTATCACGGTGGGTGGGGCGGCCCATGATGATTTGCGTGCTTTTCCGATTTTTAAAGAGAAGCTGGATTCGGTGCTGGCGTTATGAGATGATTTAGCCGCTGTTGGTGCGGCTCCGGGAGGAAGTAATAGTTGTGGGAGATGGCGACGTCATTGCCGTAGACGTCAAGCGGATGGAGGGCGCCATTTAGCAGCCGGTAGGCGCGATAGCCCAATGGGCGAATCATTTCGAAGAGGGCGATGCGATCAGGCTGGCCGACCAGTTCGCAGAGCAGGATCGGATGGTGGGCGCCGAGGACAGTCAGCATAGAAGCAAAGACGGATACTTCCAGACCTTCTACGTCGCATTTAATAAAATCCAGCCGGGGAACTTCCTGTAACAGCCGGTCGCCGGATTCGTTTTTCACTTTTACCGTTTCGACATATTGAAAATGCTGGCTGTGTTCCATGACGCGGGCGTAAGCGAATTTCTTTGCATTGCCCACCTGAGGGATTCCCATTTCGACATATTCCGTATTACCGCCCAGGGCTACCTGGTGGAGGGTGACGTTGGTGGCGTGATGGCGGTTCAGGAGGCGCTGAAGGGTTTGATTAAAGGCGGGCATGGGTTCGATGGCGATGACATGGCCGGAGGGACCGGTGAGGCGACTGAGCTCGAGGGTGTAGTAGCCGAGGTGGGCGCCGATGTCTGTGCACCACGCGCCTTTTTCAATGATATGCCTG
>JAMFSL010000290.1 GCA_026225275.1 Puia dinghuensis | reverse complement strand
TCCTTCAATTCCATCATTCCTTCAAGCCTTTTATTCCCTCTTGCCCAATCCTCACTGTGCTCGCCAAAGTCGGCCTCGAAGCCGCCGCCAATAAACAGATCCGCTTCTTTTCCTCCGGCATGAAACAGCGGATGAAACTCGCCCAGGCTCTCTTCTCCGATACGCCCGTCATCCTCCTCGACGAACCCTGCACCAACCTTGATGCCGAAGGCATAGCCCTCTATCAACGCCTCATCCGCGAATACGGCGCCGGCCGCCTGATCATCGTCAGTTCGAATGACCGGCAGGAATATGATTTCTGTGAAAAAGTGATTGATATAACGGAATACAAGTAGGCCCCGATCTCAGGCGCCAAAGCCTTTGGCGACGGCGTGCCGGTCAATCTACCGCTGACTCGCGATCAGCAGATTCAGGTCCGTATACTTCAGGTCGAACCGCTGACTGAGATGGAAATTCGTCAACGCGCCCTTGAAGAGATAAATGCCGCTTCGCAGGTGGATCTTGTGCCAGACCAGGTTCTCGAATCCGCCTTCTTCCCCGGCCTCCAGCAATAACGGCATCAGCACATTGCTGATCGCATGCGATGCTGTCCTGGCGAATCCTGAAGGAATATTCGGTACACAATAATGAATGACGCCATATTTCTGAAAGACAGGGTGCTCATGCGTGGTGATCTGCGAGGTCTCGAAACAGCCGCCCCGGTCGATGCTGACATCGATGATCACGCTGCCAGGCCGCATATTGCTCACCATTTCTTCGGTAACGACTACCGGTGTGCGGCCGCTTTGCGAGGACAGCGCGCCCACGGCAATCTCACAAGTTTTGATCTGCTTGGCCAGGATGCGTGGCTCCATGACGGAAGTCCACATCCGCTGCCCGATATTGTTCTGCAACCGCTTCAGCCGGTAAACGCTGTTGTCGAATACCTTGACCGAAGCGCCCAATGCCAACGCGGCCCGGGCCGCAAATTCGCCCACGATACCCGCCCCAAGAATAATGACCTTCGTCGGCGGGATGCCGGAAATACCGCCCAGCAGGACACCCTTACCGTGATTGGACGAACTTAAATATTGCCCGGCAATCAGCATGACGGCGCTGCCGGCGATTTCACTCATGCTGCGCACGATCGGATAAGTGCCGCTGTCGTCTTTCAGATTTTCAAAGGAGATGCCGGTGATCTTTTTGTCCATCATTTTCTGTAACAATTCGGCCTTCATGGCAGAAAGATGGATAGGGGATATGACGATCTGGTTCAGGTGCAGCATCGGCAAATCCTCCTCGATGACCGGTGCGCTCTTCACCAGTATCGGGGCCTTCAATACTTCCGACTTGTCATAGACTATGCGGGCTCCGGCTTCACTATAATCCTTATCCCGGTAATGAGCCGCTTCGCCGGCATTATGCTCGATGATGACCTGGTGCCCGTTGCTCACCAGTACCCCCACCGCATCCGGCGTCAGCGCAATGCGATTCTCCTGGAAGGCTATCTCCTTGGGAATGCCGATATGCAAAGGGACTCCTTTGGGCTTAACGTCCAGAGTTTCTTCTAATGTTTCGTAGCTGAAGGAAGTACTGATGACTGGTTTTTGCTGCGACATATATGCCTGTCAAATTACAATTTAAAATTGATTTTAAAGCTTTAGATTTCATCTCCCGGACTCGTAATTTCACGCGTGTCGGCGTCGATCGTATCTATCCGGAGGGACAGCGTGTCCGGAGGAAAAATACCCGGCGCACGCTCCGGCCATTCCACCAAACAGAGGGCACCGCTATACAGAACATCTTCAACCCCCGCCCTTAAAGCCTCCTCTTCATCCTTCAGCCGGTAAAGGTCTATGTGAAAGATTTTTCCCGCCGGGCAAAGATATTCATTGATAATGGAAAAGGTCGGGCTTCCCATGCTGCCGGTCACGCCTTTTGCCCTGCACAGGGCATGGATAAAGGTGGTCTTACCGGCTCCTAATCCGCCATGGAAGCCAAAAATTGTTTGCGAAGGAAGATCCTGCCAGAATTGCCTGGCGGCAGCATCGATGTCAGACAGACGGTAGCGCAGCAACATGCCGCAAAGGTATCGGTTTCCCTTTACTATCTGTACCTTTGCAGATGGTAGCCACCGGCTGCTACAATAGTTATATGGAAACCATTAATTGGAAAATAGAAGGGATGAGCTGCTCAACTTGTGCGCTCACGATCGGAAAATACCTGGAAAAGAAAGGGGGACTAAATATAAAGGTCAGTCTGGCCAGCGGAGATGTCAGTTTCGACTCACCTGGCGAACTGGACCGGCAACAATTACAGAAAGGGATCCACGACCTGGGCTATTCGGTCGTCAAAGAGCAGGCGCCCGGCACGAAAGCCGCCCGTCGTCACCTCAACCGGCACCTTCGGTATTTTCTTTTCTGCCTGCCTTTTACCATTCTGCTCATGCTGCCAATGGCTCCTGGTATGGCCGGTCTTCACTCGTTGATGTCCCCCTGGGTTCAATTGGTACTTTGCCTGCCTGTATTCACTATCGGAATGCTCTTTTTCGGTCGAAGCGCCGTCAAAAGCGTGCTCAACGGTTTGCCCAATATGAATGTGCTTATTGCCGTCGGCGCAACGGCGGCTTTTGTCTACAGCCTGGTAGGCTCGATAGAAGGATTAGGGGCCGATTATCTTTTTTATGAGACGACCGCGGCAATCATTACTATCGTCTTTCTGGGGTATTATATCGAAGACGCTTCCATCCAGGCTACACAGCGGTCTTTGAAGAGCCTGGCCACCTCGCAAAAGGTCATGGCCACGATGATCGCCTTTGATGACCAGCACCAGGAAGTGCTCTTTCCCGTCGAAAATACCCAACTGAGGAGCGGTGATCTGATCCTTATCCGTTCCGGCGAGCAGGTGCCTGCTGACTGTAAGATCCTTTGGGGCGAGGGCGGCGCGGATGAATCAATTCTGACCGGTGAAAGCCTCCCTGTCGATAAGGTGGCGAAAGATACCCTTATCGGTGGCAGCCTGCTGGTCTCCGGCTCTGTGAAGGCCCAGGTAACGGCCGCCATCGGGGATTCCGTGATGGCAGGCATTGTCCGGCTCGTGCAGGAGGCGCAGGGTGAAAAGCCGCCCATGCAGCAATTGGCTGACAGGATCAGTGCTGTCTTCGTGCCTGTGGTAGTGGGGCTCGCCGTGATCACTTTCCTGGGGAATTATTTATATCTCCACCAGGCGGCGCCGGCGCTGATGCGCAGCATCGCCGTGCTCGTGATCGCCTGTCCCTGTGCTATGGGGCTGGCTACCCCAGCTGCTATTGCCGTAGGGCTTGGTCGCGCCGCCCGCGGTGGTATACTTTTCCGTAACGCCCGCCATCTCGAAGCCTTCAAAAATATCCGGCAGGTCATCTTCGATAAGACCGGAACCCTGACGACCGGTGACTTTTCCGTCAGCCGCTGGCAGGTGCTGATCGACCCCTCCGCGACTGACCCCCTCATTACCGACGACCAGTTCCGCGAAATAGCCTTTTCACTTGAAAAATACTCCAATCACCCTATCGCCAAAGGCATTGCCCGGGAATGGAAACAAAAAAAATCGCTTCCATGGCAAAAAATCGAAGAAATAAAAGGATTAGGTATGAAGGCCACGACAAAGGCCGGCGATATCTATTGGGCAGGTTCCTATAAGGTAGCCGCCGCCCTGACGACCGACGATACACATAATGTCTATATCGTCTGCAATGATCGCCTGCTGGGTTGGATCGACGTACAGGACACCCTCCGGCCCGAGGCTGCATCTGTTGTGCAATGGTTGCAGGACAAAGGTATCCGCACTGTCCTGCTCAGCGGTGATCGCCGGCAGCCCTGTCTGGAGCTGGCCGCCCGGCTGGGGATAGCCGAAGTGCTGGCCGAACAGACACCCGAACAAAAACTACAGCAGGTCTCCAGGCTCAACAGCGAAATGCCGTCCGCTATGGTCGGTGATGGGATCAATGATGCTCCCGCCCTTGCCCGGGCGACGATCGGCCTGTCGATGAGCGATGCCTCGCAACTGGCTGTGCAGACGGCCGATGTCGTGTTGATGAACCAGGGCCTGCGCCATCTTCCCGCTGCATTGGAACTCGGCCGGCAAACTTTTGCCACGATCCGCACCAATCTGTTCTGGGCCTTTTTCTATAATGTGATCGCCATTCCCATAGCTGCTTTCGGATGGCTGACCCCTGCCGTGGCTGCCCTGGCCATGGGATTCAGTGATGTGGTCCTGGTAGCCAATTCTCTTCGGCTGTATGTAAAAAAAGTAGCTTAATGAAGGAAGATCTGCAATCGCTGCTGCAGCAGCACTGGCATTACCAAAGCTTCCGGCCACAGCAGGAAGAAATCATGCGCTCGGTACTGGAGGGTAAAGATACCCTGGCTCTTTTACCTACCGGAGGTGGTAAATCTCTGTGCTTTCAGGTGCCTACGCTCGCCCGGCCGGGACTATGCCTGGTCGTCAGCCCACTGATTGCCCTGATGAAGGACCAGACGGACAGCCTGCGGAAAAAGAATATCACCGCCTTCTTCCTTCATACAGGGATGAGCCGTAAAGAAATCATCAATACGCTGCAGACAGCCGGCGAAAGCAATTGTAAATTTCTGTATGTGTCTCCTGAACGGCTGGAGACGGATTTACTGATCAGCTATCTTCCTACGCTCGACGTCCGTCTCATTGCAATAGACGAAGCGCATTGCGTGTCACAGTGGGGCTACGACTTCCGACCATCCTATCTGCGCATTGCAGCCCTCCGCGCTTTACTGCCCGGCGTGCCGCTGCTGGCGCTCACCGCCTCTGCCACTCCGACGGTGTTGAAGGATATTGTCGATAAACTGGAGTTGAAGGAGCCGGCTATTTTCCGGCAGCCTTTCACGAGGTCCAATCTTTCTTACAGCGTCTTCACGGAAGAAAATAAAATCCGCAAGATTACCGAGATCCTGGAAAAGGTACCCGGCAGCAGCATTGTCTATTGCAGAACCCGCCGGGCGACGGGGGAGATCAGCGATTGGCTGACACGCCAGGGAATTCCGGCAGCAGCCTACCATGCCGGACTGTCGCAAGACGAAAGGCACCAGCGGCAGGACGACTGGCTCAAGGATCGCATAAGGGTGATGGTTTGTACCAATGCTTTCGGTATGGGCATCGACAAATCCGCGGTGCGCACTATCATCCATGCCGATATTCCTGAATCGGTCGAAAATTATTACCAGGAATCAGGCCGGGCCGGTCGGGACGGCCGGAAGGCCTATACTGTTCTGTTGGCAGCCGCCGCCGATCTCACCCGTCTCGAAAGCCTGCCGGATGTCCGATTTCCACCTCCCGCCACTATCCGGTTGGTATATCAGCATCTGATGAATTATCTCCAACTGCCGGCAGGCACCGGGGAAGGGCAGTATTATGATTTTAATCTGGCCGAATTTGGGCGACGTTTCCAGTTGGAGACTTCTACTATACTGGATATCCTCAAAGTACTGGAGCAGGAAGGAGTGCTGATTTTCCAGCAACAGGTATTCATGCCTGCGCGTGTGCAGTTCACTATCGGTAAAGAGGCGTTATATGACTTTGAAAAAGATCATCCTGCCTTGCAGTCGTTGATCCATACCCTCCTGCGTAGTTATGAAGGTATCTTCGATCAACCGGTACCTGTCCGTGAACGCCAGCTGACCTATAATACCCGGTCAGCTCCGGGACAGGTCGCAGCGGATCTGGCGCAATTGCAGGCGTATAACATTATCGGGTATGTGCCGCTGAAAGAATCTCCGCAGCTCTATTTTTTCCGCGACCGCGTCGCGTCGGAAGATCTCTACATCGATCCGGTAAGATACCGGGAAAGGAAGGAACAATATGCGATCCGTATCCGAGCCATGGTCCGCTATCTCGGCCTTTCCATCGAATGCCGCAGCCGCTATCTGGCCAATTACTTCGGAGATAAAGAGGCGGAAGACTGCGGGGTGTGCGATAATTGTCTGCGTAGCCATCGGGCCGGAACACCTGCCTCGGGCCGGCGGTGATCCGCCTACACTTTCTCCGCAAGCAACTGCTTGATCTGCTCCTCCAACTCCTTGAGCCTCTTCTCCATCTCCGGCAGATTCCGGCTGACGACCTGGCTGCGCAGGGCGCTGGTATAATCGTAGGCGGGGCTGCCTGTCACGGCGCCTCCCTTTGTCTTGATAGATTTGGTGACACCGCTTTGGGCATTGATCCTGGCCCCGTCTGCGATCTGCAGGTGCCCTACAATACCCGCCTGACCGCCGATCATCGCTCCGTTGCCGATCTTGGTGCTGCCGCTGACCCCTGCCTGAGCAGCGATCACCGTGTAATGCCCGACCTCCACATTGTGCGCGATCTGTATCAGGTTATCGAGCTTGGCGCCTTTGCGAATAATTGTCGACCCAATAGTAGCCCGGTCGATAGCGGAATTGACCCCGATCTCCACATAATCCTCCACCACCACATTACCGATCTGAGGCACTTTCTTGAACGTCCCATCGGCCTGCGGAGCAAAGCCAAACCCATCTCCGCCAATCACCGACCCGGCATGGATAGTCACATTTGCACCGATCACGCAGTTGTGGTAGATCTTGACGCCCGGATGCAATACCGTGTTGTCGCCTATTTTTACATTCTTGCCAAGATAAACCTGCGGATGGATCTTCACCTGGTTGCCAATAACGACTCCGTCACTTAGATAGGCGAATGCTCCGATAAATGCTTTATCTCCTATTTGCGCCGTTTTGGAAATATAAGCCGGCTCCTGGATGCCGGTCAACTGCTGTGCCTCTATCTCCTGGTACGCCGCCAGCAGGCTCGCAAATGCGGTATAGGCATCGGGAACCCGAAGCAATGTTGCATTGACCGGTTGTTTGAGCTCCTGCGATTCATTGACGATGATAATAGAAGCGCCGGTGGTATAAAGATGTTCCTCATATTTGGGATTGGCCAGAAATGCCAGCTGCCCCTTGACGGCTTCTTCGATCTTTCCGAACGATCCTACGGAAGCATTAGGGTCACCTTCAATCTTACCGTTGATCAATTGGGCTATTTGTGCGGCTGAAAATTGCATATTGGATGATTATAATTGGTAATAACAAAGATAAAATTTTTTTACGGCGCTTGCCAGGGTTTGATGGATCAGCGCATTGTCCACCTGGGAAATATCTTTTACCGATCCATCTTTGAACAGGATATTGATCTTCTCATCGACGGCATTATACGTGGTACTGACCGCTTGTCCCGTAAAGACAAAATAACCCGCCTCTTCTACCGGGATGGATAGTTCCCTCGCCACGGATATTCTTAACTCTTCTACGACATCCTTGTCGAATGGAGTTGCCTGCAGTCTGACTTTTAACAGCCGCCGGTCAAGCAGGCTCCTGGACAGCAACGAAAGCACCTTGTCAAGATGGAACATCCAATGCTTGATGGCGCCCATCACATCGAAATCGTCCAGCTGACAGAACCGGTCCAGGTGCATTTCAACCAGCGACTCATCCACCGTCGCCTGCTGCAGAAAAAAATCCAGTACCGGAGAAGAAGATGGGACAGGATGCCCGGAAAGAACCAGTTCCCTGGCCCTCTCCAATATCTTCACCAACATCTTTTCGGCGCATAATACGGTTTTATGTAAATAGACCTGCCAGTACATCAGACGGCGCGAGACCAGGAATTTTTCGATGGAATAAATGGCTTTTTCTTCTACCATCAGTTCACCACGATGTACCGTCAGCATCTTCAGGATCCTGTCATAGCCGATCACACCTTCTGATACTCCGGTGAAAAAACTGTCCCGAGTGAGGTAGTCCATCCTGTCCATGTCCAACTGACCGGATACTAATTGATGTAAATAACGCTTGGGGTGAGCATTCGTAAAAATACGAATTCCCGTTTCCAGCTGACCACCGAATTCCTCGTTCAATCGCTGCATGATCAGCAGCGACAATCGCTCATGATGTACCCCCCGGATCAATACATTTTCCAAAGCATGCGAAAAAGGACCGTGGCCAATGTCGTGCAGCAGGATGGCCGTCTTGACACCTAACTCTTCCTCCTCGCTGATATCGACACCTTTGCGGCGTAGCTCCACCACCGCATCTCCCATCAGATGGTAAGCACCAAGGGAATGATGCAGCCGTGTATGCACCGCGCCCGGATAAACCAGATGCGCAAAAGCCATCTGATGGATCCTGCGTAATCGCTGATAATAAGGATGCGCAACGATATTCAATAAGAGATCCTGGTCCAGCGTAATAAAGCCGTATACAGGGTCATTGATGATCTTACGCGATAATGGAGCCATTCGGGCATTGATTTGTTAAATCGGGTGTAAACAAGCTCCAAAACTAGGTAAAATTGGCCAGGAGTTTGTAGTTTGTGCGTATGTCATTAGGAAAAATACTCTGGGTCGACGACGAAATTGAAAGCCTTCACTCGCAGATCCTGTTTCTCGAAAATAAAGGTTATGAAGTAAAGGCGCTGACCAATGGTTTCGATGCCATTGATTTTCTAAGGGAAAACCCTATAGACGTTGTCTTGATGGACGAGACGATGCCCGGTATCACCGGCCTGGAAACCCTGGCCAAGATTAAAGAGAACAATCAGCAGACACCTGTCGTGCTCATCACCAAGAACGAGACGGAAAACCTGATGGACGACGCCATCGGCAGCCAGATCACAGATTACCTGATCAAGCCGGTCAATCCCAACCAGGTCCTCCTGAGCCTCAAAAAGATCATTGACAATAAAAGACTGGTCGCGGAAAGGACCACCACGGCCTATCAGCAGCAGTTCCGGAACCTTTTCATGGACCTCAACAGCAATCCGGACTACAACGGATGGATGGAGATCTATAAAAAACTGGTGTACTGGGAGCTGGAAATGGAAAAATCGGATAGCCCCGAAATGCGCGAAGTACTGCAATCGCAGAAACAGGAGGCGAATACTGAATTCTTCAAATTCGTGTCGAAGAACTACGCTCGCTGGGTCAGCCCCCGTGCGCAGGAAAGCCCCATCATGTCCCATAACCTCCTCCAGTTTAAAGTGCTTCCACACGTGGAGAAAGGGATACCTACTTTTTTCATCCTGCTCGATAATCTGCGCATCGACCAATGGAAGGCCATTCAGCCCATTTTCGCAGAGAGCTTCCGCATCCTGGAAGAAGACAGCTTCTACAGCATTCTTCCTACGGCCACTCAATACAGCCGTAATGCGATCTTTTCAGGACTGATGCCTATTGATATCGAAAAGCAGTTTCCTTCCCAATGGAAGAACGACGACGAAGAAGGTGGCAAGAACCTCTTTGAGGATGAATTCTTCCGGGCTCAGCTCAAACGCCTGAAAAAAGATCAGCTGAAATCTTCCTATACCAAAGTGGTCAATTACCAGGCAGGTCAGGATCTCGTGAATAATATCCACAATCTCATGAACAATGATCTCAATATCATCGTTTACAATTTTGTGGATATGATGAGCCACGCCCGCACCGAAATGGAAGTGCTGAAGGAGCTGGCCGGCGATGAGATCAGCTATCGCAGTCTCACTGCCAGTTGGTTTGAACATTCCCCGCTGCACCAGGCTCTCAAAAAGATCGCCGACAAAAAGATCAATCTTATTCTGGCCACTGACCATGGCAGCGTTCGGGTAAAGACACCTTATAAGGTCATCGGTGACAAACAGACGACGACCAACCTGCGCTACAAGCATGGCCGCAATCTCAATTACGAGCCTAAGGAAGTGCTGGCCTTTCGTGATCCGAAAGAAGCAGGCCTGCCGGTACCGACGGTCAACTCTTCATTTATTTTCGCCAGGGGTGACGGTTTCCTCTGTTATCCGAATAATTACAACTATTATGTCAACTATTACCGGAATACCTTTCAGCACGGAGGCATCAGTATGGAGGAAATGATCATTCCCGTCATCCGAATGACCAGTAAGAATGCCTGATTGGACTCTGTTCGTCCTCTGATTGTCCTCTGTTCGTCCCGTTTCTTTCCACATTTGCCACATTCCTGTGGATAAAATGGGAAGGCCGCACATCGCTAACGCATTGTTATGTAGTAACTTTGAGAAGATGAAGTTTACACAAACCACACTCGATAAGATCGAACGCGTCCTGGACGAAGTGGGATACATCGTCCGTTATGAAAGGGGGAACTTTCAAAGCGGCTACTGCATTCTGGAACAGAAAAAAGTAGTGGTCCTGAATAAATTCCTTCCCTTGGAAGGCCGTATCAGTACGCTCATAGACATCATCCCCCAGTTGAAAGTTTCCCCCGACGCACTAAACCCCGATGTTCGCCGGATATACGAGGAAATACTTTCAGCCGCTCACCTCAGCGAAAGCTAATCTAATCGGCCTTATTCCTTAACTTTATCCGGTGAGCCATCCGCCAATTACCATCACATTCCTGGGTACAGGCACCAGCACGGGTATTCCTATGGTCGCCTGCCCCTGCGAAGTATGCGCTTCTGCAGATCCCAAAGACAAGAGACTTCGCAGCAGTATCCTTGTACAATCACCCTCTACTACTCTGGTCATCGATACCACTCCCGATTTCCGCTATCAGATGCTCCGGGCCCATGTCCGCCAGCTGGATGCAGTCATCTTTACCCACCCTCATAAGGATCATCTGGCCGGACTGGACGATGTAAGAGCCTATAATTTCTTCCAACAAAGGGCTATGGACCTTTACGCCAATGAAATGACCCAGGAAGTGATCGTCCGGGAGTTCCCATACGCCTTTGCAGATATGAAATATCCCGGTATCCCGGATCTGCGGCTGAACCGCATCGATAAGGACCCCTTCACCATCGGTGATATCACCATCATCCCCATCCAGGTATGGCATATGAAAATGCCCGTGCTGGGTTTTCGCTTCGGCGATTTTACCTACATTACTGACGCTAACCGCATCGACGATAGTGAAAAAGAGAAGATACGGGGCAGTCAACAAATTGTACTCAACGCCTTACGTCATGAAAAACACCTGTCTCATTATTCTCTGCCCGAAGCGATAGCAGAAATACAACAACTCGGCGTCCCGAAGGCCTGGTTTACCCATATCAGCCATCAATTAGGTAAACATGCGGATGTAGAACCCGATCTCCCACCAGGGATGCATCTCGCCTACGATGGCCTTATATTGCAGGCCTGATGATTTTTTGCATTTGATTAACAATCGTTAAGCTAATGTAAGTCCAAAACAGCGTTAAACTTTTGGCAGGATTTTCCGTCTATTACCTTACTATAAAATCGTATGTATGAAAAAGATGGCATTGATCTTAACCGTTGTTCTACTTTCAGCGGTCAGCACGTTCGCTCAGACCTCCGTTGAGCTTGTTCCACAAGTCGGCTATTCCTTCCCTGCGCGGAATGACTTTTATAATACCTATGGCCGTATTGCCGGAGGATTGAACCTGGGAGGGGCTGTCAATTTTAATTTTACCCGGAGTGTGGGCATAGAAGTCCTTTATAATCACGTTAGTTCATCCTCAGGCATCTATAACTATGGCTATGATGGCGGCACCCAATTGGCAGGTGGTAATCTCAAACAGGATTTTATCATGGCGGGACCTGTATTCTCCGGTACCATCCCTAATTCAACCGTACGACCCTTCCTGGGCATCCTGCTCGGCGCAGATATCATGACACCGGGCGTGACGGGATACTCCTCCAATACAAATTTCGCAGTAGGGTTCCAGGTGGGTACAAATATCTACATTTCCCCACGGGTAGGTATCCAGTTGAAAGCTCAGTTACTTTCGCCCGTTAGCGCAGCCGGGGGCGCCTACTACTACGCCAACTACGCTGGCGGAGGCATCAATCCCAATCAATCCACTTATCAGTTCACCCTCGGCGGTGGCCTGATCATCGGCCTCGGCAGGGTACTGCCCGCAGAACACTATCGTCCTGCCCGCCGCCGTCCGCGCCCGATGTACTACCGATACTATTGATTTTGATCCATACCTTTCGCCCCCGCAGGCATTGCCCGCGGGGCTTTTTTTTAGATAAACTAACAAACGTTAGTATCTATATCAAATATTAATTAACTTTGTATTGTAAGGTCGTAAGAGAGACCCTTACGTTGATAACGTTTGTTTGCCAGTGTCCAGGCAATAGCCCTCCGGTTGTTGCCTGGTTTTTTTAACGACCTATCATTAAAGAAAGAGGAAGATATGGAATTTTCAACCGATGAATTAACTCAACAGGTGGGCCATACAGCTCGTGATTTCGCCGCTCAGTATATAAAACCTTACGTTTCTCAATGGGACGAAAGTCAGGAATTCCCCCACCAGCTATTCAAAGAGCTGGGAAAATTGGGAATGATGGGCATCGTAGTACCTACGGCGTATGGTGGATCAGGTCTTTCCTACACCGAATATGTTACGATCATCGTTGAAATCTCCAAGGTATGCGGCGGCATCGGACTGAGCCTCGCTGCTCATAACTCCCTTTGCACCGGCCATATCCTTGCCTTTGGAAATCAGCTGCAGAAAGAAAAATATCTTCCGGCCCTCGCCTCCGGTGAGGCGCTCGGCGCATGGGGACTGACAGAAGCAGGCACCGGCAGCGATGCCGGTAATATGAGTTGTACCGCCATCAGAGAGGGTGATGAATGGATACTCAATGGCACCAAAAACTGGATCACCCACGGCGTCAGCGGTAATACAGTGGTCGTGGTGACAAGGACCGGTGAACCCCGGACTCGCAATAACGCCACCGCATTCGTCGTCGAAAGAGGTACCCCCGGATTCAGTGGCGGGAAAAAGGAAAACAAACTGGGCATGCGCGCCAGCGAAACGGCGGAAATGATCTTCGATCAATGCCGTATCCCCGATGCCAACAGATTAGGTGAAGTAGGAGATGGCTTTCGGCAGGCCCTGACTGTCCTCGACGGCGGCCGCATCTCTATCGCTGCTCTTTCCCTGGGCATCGCCAAAGGCGCCCTGGAGGCCGCCTTACAATATGCCAAGGATCGGCATCAGTTCGATCAGCCCATCGCCAATTTCCAGGGAATCTCCTTCAAACTGGCCGATATGGCAACCGAGATTGCCGCTGCCGAATTGCTGACCTTCCAGGCCGCAGACCTCAAGAACCGACACCTGCCCATGACAAAGGAAGCCGCTATGGCAAAATATTATGCGAGTGAAGTAGCGGTAAGGACCGCTACCGAAGCCGTACAGATCTTCGGCGGCTATGGGTATACGAAGGATTTCCCTGTAGAAAAATTCTATCGCGACAGCAAACTGTGTACTATTGGTGAAGGCACTTCTGAAATCCAAAAGCTCGTCATCGCCCGCGAAGTGCTTAAGGCATAAAATCCTCTTCTGCCTTAGTCCCGTATTTGTCGAATAATTTGTCGACGGCCCCTGCAAAAAAAGGAAACTTATCCTTGGCGAAGTTCTTGAAAATATCGACGACCTTCAGCGCCTGCTGCTCGGTCAATCCTTCCGCTTTTAATTTATCGATGAGTTCCTTCATGGGCGTTAAGCTACTTTCAGCAAATTCATTTTACTCTTGTCGAACTTCTTCACGGCGTATTCCAGATCGAGATGGAATTTTTCTTCCTTGGCAGAAGGCAGCTCGAACATAGCGTCGGTCAGGATACTTTCACAGATGCTCCGCAATCCGCGGGCGCCCAGCTTGAATTCTAATGCCTTGTCCACCATGAAATCCAGCACGTCCAGATCGAAACTCAGCTGGATCCCTTCCAGCTCGAACAATTTTTTGTATTGCCGGATCAGGGAGTTCTTAGGCTCTGTCAGAATAGACCGCAATGTCGGCTTGTCAAGAGGATCCAGGTGTGTCACGACCGGCAGCCGGCCCAATAGCTCGGGGATCAGGCCAAAAGACTTCAGATCGGGCGCATTGACATACTGCAGTAGATTCTTTTTCGCCGATTCCTGCTGTTCTTTATTGACATTAAAACCGATGGCGTTCGTATTGATCCTCCGGGCAATGATCTTGTCCACACCGTCGAAAGCTCCGCCGCAAATAAAGAGGATATTTTGCGTGTTGACCTTAATGAGCTTCTGCTCCGGATGCTTACGGCCACCCTGTGGAGGTACCAGCACATCCGTCCCTTCGAGTAACTTCAACAAGCCTTGTTGAACGCCTTCCCCGCTGACATCCCGGGTAATGGACGGGTTGTCTCCCTTACGGGCGATCTTATCGATCTCATCGATATAGACGATCCCTCTCTCGGCAGCGGGTACGTCATAATTGCAGACCTGCAGCAATCGCGTCAGAATGCTTTCCACATCCTCGCCTACATAACCGGCTTCGGTAAAGACGGTAGCGTCGACGATGGCGAAAGGGACATTCAGCAACCGGGCGATGGTCTTTGCCAGCAGGGTCTTGCCCGTGCCCGTCTCACCCACCATGATAATATTGCTCTTCTCGATTTCTACCTCATTCTCGACCACTTTCTGCTGTAACCGCTTGTAATGGTTATAGACGGCCACCGACAGCACTTTCTTCGCATCATCCTGCCCGATGACGTATTCGTCCAGAATGCGCTTGATTTCGATGGGTTTCTTTACAGTTAATTTAAACGAACTGCTGCCACCCGGATCTTCACGTATCATCAACTCTTGCTGAATGATCTCCTGAGCATGCTCGACGCAGTTCTCACAGATGTGCCCTTCCTGCCCGGCTATGAGTATCTTAACCTCATCCCGGTTACGTCCGCAAAAAGAACAATGCAAAGTGTTTTTTGCCATTATTACCTAATTATCTGAATGTTGGACTACAAAGTTACCCAACTTATTGGATTCTCACAATGTGTGGAAAAAACAGTCCCGATATATTTCGGGACTTGTTAAAAACTTGTTATCCGTAAAAGTATAATAATCAATTACTTAAACTAAATCTTCTCGTAAACCTGATCTACAATCCCGTACTCGATGGCCTCTTTGGCGTCCATCCAGTAGTCACGGTCGAAATCCTTCATGATCTGCTCGAATTTCTTGCCGCAGTTATCGGCCAGGATCTTGGCGCTGACCTCTTTGACCCGACGGGTCTGCTTCGCCGTAATTTCCAGGTCGATGCTGACCCCCTGCATATAACCGCCGAGGCTGGGCTGGTGGATCATGATCTCGGAGTGAGGATAAACGAACCTGCGTCCTTTTACCCCGCCGCTCAGCAGGATAGATCCCATCGAAGCCGCCAGACCCATACAAATGGTGCTGACCGGGCTCTTCAACATTTTCATCGTGTCATAGATGACCATGCCGGAGGTAACCACCCCACCCGGGCTGTTGATAAAAAATTTGATCTCTTCTCCGGGCTTATCCGCATCCAGCAGCCGCAGTTTGGTGACTACTTCTTTGGCCGATTTGTCGTCTACAGGTCCCCACAACTCTACGCTCCGGCTTTCGAAAAAATATTTTTCCAGTTTCTTGGCCAGCATTCCCATATCCTGACCTTTATCGTCTTTCGGCTCTTTTTCTTCGGGCTCTTCATCGTCCATGTGAAAAGGTTTCAGCAGGTATTTTGAATAATTCATAATGATCTGAGTTTTTCGGGTTTTATCAATTCGAATCTTTTTCTTTCCGCGGATTCTGCAGCAAAACTTCATCTACCAGGCCGTATTCCTTGGCTTCCTGGGCAGTCAGCCAATAGTCGCGGTCGCTGTCCTTTTCTACCTGCTTGGCTGTTTTCCCGGTATGGAACGCTGTCACCTCATACAATTCCTTCCGTAGTTTTTTGATCTCGTTGACGGTGATCTCGATGTCCGAAGCCTGGCCGCCAATAGAGCCGCTGGGCTGGTGCATCATGATCCGGCTGTGCCTGAGAGCAGTTCTCTTACCCTTTGTGCCCGCACACATCAGCACCTGTCCCATACTGGCTGCCATTCCGATACAGATGGTGGAAACATCGGGAGTCACGTATTGCATGGTGTCATAGACGCCCAGACCGGAATAAACGCTCCCGCCGGGGCAATTGATGTACATCTGGATATCACGGTGACGGTCCGTGCTGTCCAGAAATAACAGCTGGGCCGTTACTATGTTGGCTACTTCTTCGTTGATGGGATAGCCCAGGAAAATGATCCTGTCCATCATCAGCCGGCTGTATACGTCCATGACGGCTACATTCATCGGACGTTCTTCAATAATGTTCGGCGTCAGGTTGGTGACGGTGTATTTGTTATAATCGTTCAAGGTATTACTGGAAATACCGCGGTGCTTTACAGCATATTTTTCGAATTCGTTTGCTGGAATCATAGTCATATTTTTCAATGTTTTAATGCCATTTCTATTCTGCGGACAGGTATCTTCCTTCCAAATCTCCGTCCAAACTTTCAAATTGCCAAAAAACTGACAATCCGACATAAATAAAAAACCCCCGGCATGCCGGGGGTCACCAATTATTTCTAGTGATGATGATCATGTTCCTCTACCAGGTGGCGGAATTCGTCACGGCCGATGGGCTTCTCCGTGGGATGGATCTGCGTCTCCACCCAGGCAAATACCTTCTCGGTCTGGATCCGGTGCGTGGTATCCTCCACAAACTTCCGGTCCTGCATCATGCGCTGAACGTAATCACCGACCCAGGGTTGCTCTTCGGCGCCTGTCTGCATCCCCATATACCCGAACAACTGTTGCTTTGCAAAGGCCTTGATATCTTCCTGGCTTACCTCGATCGCATTATCACTGACTACTTTATCCACGATCAGGGTCCATTTCAGCTGATTGACGAAAGAGGGAAACTCCTGCTCTACTTCGGCCTGGCTCTTGGGCTGTTCACCACCGGTCTGCATCCAGCGCTTCAGGAAGTCTTCCGGGAATTCGATCTTCGTATGATCCAACAGGACATGATACAGTGAATGCTGCAGCTGGTTGCGGCTCTGGGTATCCCAATAAGTCTGGATATCCTCCTTCACAGCATCCCTGAACGCTTCTACGGTCGTGATCTCCTTACTCGGATAGACGCTTTTGAAGAAAGCCTCGTCCAGATCGGCCTTTTCGATCAACCCTACCTTGGTGATGGTTGCCCTGAAATATTTGTCAGCGCCGGCAGTGTCGTCTTTGGCAATCCCTAAATCGTTCAACACCCATTCCCTTTCCTTCGGTTCAAAGGCAGTAGAAAGTTGCAGTACGATGGAGTCATCCTTTTTCAGGCCGATCCATTTCGGCCGGGTAGCTTCATTAAAATATTTAACCAGCAGAGAATTATCTTTTTCAATGCCCCCTCCCACAGGAGTACCCGCAGCATCGGTTTCCGTAAAATGCAGGTTGAGAACGTTCTCATCGTTCGCAACTGTCTCCGGTTCCGTCATTTTGCCATTGCGGGTCTGATGGCGCTCGATTTCCTCGTCGATCATTTCCGGAGTGACGTCTACTTTATAGAGTGTCAGCGGAGCCTTTCCGAGATCTGCCAGGCTGAAGGCGGGTTTCAGCCCAACCTCGAAGGCAAAGGAATAATCGGAAGGATTGCTGAAATCGATCTGCCGGGCATCGTTTTCCGGCAAAGGCAGCGGTTGAGCAAAAATTTCGAGTTTTTCGTTGGACATATAGGTCGTCAACTCTTTTTCCACCGTCTTCAGGACCTCCTCGGTGAAGACCGAGCTGCCATACATTTTCTTGATGAGACCTGCCGGCACCATGCCCTTCCGGAAACCGGGGATATTCGCCTGTTTCCCGTATTGTTTTAAGGATTTTTCAAAAGACGGCAGATAATCACCTTTTGAAACATTGACGACGATCTTGTCCGTCAAAAGTCCAATATTCTCCCTCGTTACTGTTGCCATATTAATATAATAGTTTAAATCGGGGGGCAAAGGTAGGATTTTTTTGGCTTCCGGACCAATAGTACAACTGCTATAAGGCAAAGTCCACCGATGATGCCGCAGCAGGCCAGCAAAGCAACGCCACCCGGATGCCCCCCCGCCCCGCGAAAGGCCTGCATACATAGACCTGTCAGCGATAAACCTACACCACTTCCTATTGTATACAGGGAAGATTGCAGCCCTGCGGCAATCCCCTGTTTGTCGGGCGGGACATCGGCCAGCGACAGCACTGTAAAAGCCGGATACCCGATCGCTATGCTTAGACTATTGACCAGCAACAAGGCAATCAGCCAGCAAACCAGTAAGTGATGCCAGATACCGGCCGCCAGCAGCAGATCCCCGGCCAGGAGACAGCCGATCGATAAGATGCCCGTGCGCCTGACCCCAATCGCCTGGTATAGCCGGGGCAGCAACAGCCGGGAGACGAAAGCCGAGCCAATACTATAGGGAAAGAGCAACAGCCCGGTTGCCAGCGTATTCCATCCCAGGAGTGTCTGCAGGCTGAAGGCGCAGATAAAGACAAAAGGTAAAAAAGCGCATCCCAGCAAAGCAAAAGCCCCCAAAGCCCTATAATGATCCTGACTCGTGTAGAGACCCCTGCCAAAAAATGGCCGGTCCCGGCGGCGGTCAGTCTTCCGTAAGGCTATCCCCGATAACAGAGCTGCCAGCAGGCAGGCAGCAGCCTTCCACCCTTCGGTCGCCGATTCATGTACACCATAGGATAGCAGCAGCAGGGTAGTGGTCAGCCAAATCGCCATCGGCACCTGCAGAGGGCCATCCTTCGCCAGTTTGTCACGCGGGATCCAGTAATGACCCGCAGCCATCACCGCAGCGATGACAGGGACATTCATCCCAAAGATCCAATGCCAATCCAGGTAGGAGACGATCAAGCCGCCGAGTGCCAGGCCGCCGGCAAAGCCAATGGCCGCAAAAGCGCCGAAAATACCAAAGGCCGCCTGTTGCTGTCGCGTCTCGGTAAAATGTACAGACAGGAGGGAGATTCCTGCCGGCATAGCCAACGCGGCCCCGATGCCCTGTCCTGCCCTCGCCGGCAGCAGCCAGCCCAGGTAATGACTGCAGGCTCCCAGGGCGGAAGCGCCACCGAACAGCAACATCCCGGTGAGAAAGATCCGCCGGCTGCCTGCATAATCACATAACCGTCCCCCTAGCAGCAGGAATCCGCCGAAGCTCATCAGGTAAATGGTCTGCACCCATTGAATGAGCCCCAGCGGCAAACCCAGGTCGGCCGCCATCAACGGCAACGCCAGGTTGACGACCGATACGTCGAAGGCTTCGAAGAAGATGGCTGAACAAGCCAGCCATAACAGGACATGTTGTCGGAAGGTGAATTGATTTTTCATGCCTGAAAACTAGCCCGGCATGCCATATGTCCTATAAACTTTCTAATTTTGGTACAATTGGTATTTTATGAATCCGAAAAAAAGACAGTTGCTATCTGAGCCCTCCACGCCACCCACGCCATCTTCAGCGACCACTTCATCCGCCCCCACCCCTGCCAACCCCCGCACAGAGCTGCCGCTTCCAGGATCGACCGGTCCATCGACCAGTCTCTCTCTCGACTCCGTCGACATCCGCATCCTCAACCTGCTACAAGAGGATGGCCGGCTTTCCGTCCGCGAACTGGCAAGAAAGGTCAACCTGTCCGTCACGCCCGTCCACCAGCGACTCCGTCGGTTGGAGTCCTCAGGCATCATCGACCACTATGCAGCAGTGATCAATACCGGCAAGATCGCCTCCTTCATCGTCTTCTTTGTCAACATCGTCCTGAAAGAACATTCCACGCGGCTGGGGGGCGAATTCATCCGCCAGATCACTTCTTTCCCCGAAGTCGTCGAATTTCATGTCATCGGTGGTGAACACGATTTCATGATCAAGGTCATCGTTCCGGACATGACCGCCTACCGCCGGTTCTTCGTCCAACAGCTGGGAGAGGTGCCCAACATCGCTAAACTGCAAAGCATCATCGTGCTGGAGACGATCAGGGAAGATAGCCGGATACCTTTGTAGGATGAGCAAAAGTTCTTTTTTCGTGTATTCAATCACGCTGTAACTTTATCACAATCTTCAGCGCGCCATTCCCATAACTTATTTGTTGAAAGCATCAGGACATAACAGGTATGCCTGATCATCCGGGTCCCCAAAGGGCCGCCCGGCACCCTTTTGCCTGAGGCCATGCATTACCTTATTTAATTAACCAAAAATCTTTATCGATGAAACAGGACAATCAATTTTTAGAAGTCGTAGGATTAATCAAACAGGCAAAGACGAATGCCTATCAATCGGTCAATGCAGAACTCATCAATTGCTATTGGCAGGTAGGTGAATACATCAGCCGGCGGATCGCCAATGCGACGTGGGGTGATCAATCAGTTAAGGATCTGGCAAAATATATAGAGAAAAGCCATCCTGATTTAAAGGGATATAACCGTAGTGGCCTTTACCGCATGAAACAATTCTATGAGACCTATTGCGATACCCTAATTGTCGCACCGCTGGCGCGACAATTACAAAAAGCTGAAAATCAATCCTCTAAAATTGTGACACCACTGGTGACGCAATTAACTGATATTCGGGAAACCATGCTGGCCAAAATCGGCTGGACTCATCATCTGATTATATTTGCCCGTGCGAAAACAGCCGAAGAAAGAGAATTTTACATCCGATTATGCCTCCGGGAAAGGTACAGTAAAAGAGAACTGGACCGGCAAATATCCAGCGGCCTTTTTGAACGCGTCATGCTCGGAAAACAGCAACTCCCGGCCGCGGTGAAACATTCTCACCCCGAAATGCTGAATACTATCAAATCCGATTATATTCTTGAATTCTTACAATTGCCCGACAACCACAATGAAACCGACTTACAAAAGGCTCTTGTCGCTCAGATGAAAGATTTCGTACTTGAGTTAGGGAAAGATTTTTTATTTGTAGGCCAGGAATACAGTTTACAGGTCGGAAATAGTGATTTCGAAATTGACCTTCTTTTTTTTCATCGGGGACTTCAATGCCTTGTTGCTTTCGAACTAAAAGCCGAAAAGTTCAAGCCCGAACATCTCGGGCAACTGAATTTTTATCTC
This sequence comes from Puia dinghuensis, assembly GCA_026225275.1. Classification (GTDB taxonomy): domain Bacteria; phylum Bacteroidota; class Bacteroidia; order Chitinophagales; family Chitinophagaceae; genus Puia; species Puia dinghuensis_B. The sequence continues at coordinate 5,511 of JAMFSL010000290.1, read as the reverse complement.
GAAGCCCTCGACCGCGACGTGAAGAAGGAACATGAAAACCCAAGCATCGGTATCCTCTTGTGCAAAGGCCACGACGCAGAAGTCGTCAAATATGCCCTTAATCGTACGCTGTCTCCGGCATTGGTCGCATCTTACCAGACGCAGCTGCCGGATAAAAGAATCCTTCAGGAGAAATGGCAACAATTATTTGAACAGGAAGAAGAAACAACAAAATAAAAAAAACCTCCCATGTCCGGGAGGTCTGTGCGAGTGATAGGACTCGAACCTACACGCCTTACGGCTCCAGATCCTAAGTCTGGTGCGTCTGCCAATTTCGCCACACTCGCATCATCGAAATCCTGCGTTACAATCGGCCAAATATATCTTCCTGATTTCCAGGAGTATCTATTGTAGACCAACAAGGCCATCCGGATTCGGTAAAGCGTGCAAAACTAGGCTTTTTTTTGTAAATTCGTAGAGTATGGACATGGAAACAGTAGCTGCAATACCGAAATACAATCTTACGGAAGACCAGGAAAAGAGACTTATTCTAAGGGAATACCGCGCTCTGCTCCGCTCACTGAAGCCCAAACTCAAACACGGAGATAAGGAACTCATCCGCTCCGCCTTTGAAATGGCTGCAGACGCCCATAAGACCATGCGGCGCAAGAGCGGCGAACCTTATATCCTGCACCCCCTGGCCGTCGCCAGAATCTGCTCGGAAGAGATAGGGCTGGGCGTGAGATCCACCATCTGCGCCCTCCTCCACGATACGGTCGAAGATACCGACATCACCCTGGAAGATATCGAAAGAGAATTCAGCAGCGAGATCGCCCGCATCGTCGACGGGCTGACTAAGATCTCCAATGTAGTGGATGTCAATGCCTCCCGGCAGGCGGAAAATTTTAAGAAGATCCTGCTGACCCTGACCGATGATCCGCGCGTCATCCTCATCAAACTGGCCGACCGCCTGCACAATATGCGTACCCTGGACAGCATGAAAAGGGAAAAACAGCTCAAGATCGCATCGGAGACGGTCTATGTCTACGCCCCACTGGCCCATCGCATGGGATTATATACGATTAAGACCGAACTGGAAGACCTGGCGATGAAATACCTCGAGCCGGAAGAATATCGCGAAATAGCACGCAAACTATCCGAAACCAAACGGGAACGCTCCCGTTATATCAACGAATTCGTCAAGCCCCTGAAAGACAAATTGGAAAAAGGCGGATTCAACTTCGATATCTATGGCCGGCCCAAGAGCATTCACTCTATCTGGAATAAGATGCGCAAAAAAGGCGTCGCTTTCGAAGAGGTCTATGACCTCTTCGCAATCCGGGTGATCCTCGATTCTCCGCTTGAAAAAGAAAAGGAAGAATGCTGGAAAGTGTATTCCATGATCACCGATGAATACAATCCCTCCCCTGAAAGGCTCCGGGACTGGTTGAGCAATCCCAAATCCAACGGTTATGAAGCCCTTCATACCACCGTGATGGGCCCCCAGGGCAAATGGGTGGAAGTGCAGATCCGGTCCAAACGAATGAACGAAATAGCGGAAAAAGGCCTTGCCGCCCACTGGAAATACAAGGAAGGCGCCTCCGATGAGAGCCGCTTTGACAAATGGTTCCAGCAGATCCGGGAAGTACTCAACACCGAGGACAATGACTCGATCGATTTCCTGCAGGATTTCAAGACCAGCTTCCTGGCCGAAGAGATCTACGTCTATACCCCCAAGGGAGATGTGAAAATGCTGCCGGTGGGATCCACATCCCTCGACTTCGCCTTTTCCATCCATAGCGCCATCGGCGTGCAATGTATCGGCGCCAAAGTCAATCACAAACTGGTGCCCCTCAGTCATAAATTGCGCAGCGGCGACCAGGTCGAGATCATCACCTCTTCCAAACAGAAGCCTAATGAAGACTGGCTGGGTATCGTGGTGACAGCTAAGGCAAAGACCAAGATCAAGGACGCCCTCAAGGAAGAAAAAAGAAAGATTGCCGACGAGGGGAAATACATCGTTCAGCGTAAATTGGAAAACTTCGGCGCTGCCTACAATCAGCACAATATAGATGTACTGACGGCCTTTTATAAATTAAGCTCCTCCCTGGATTTTTTCTACCAGGTCTCTGTCCGTAATATCGATCTGAAGGAATTGCATGAATTTCACTTGCTGGGCGACAGGCTGGAACCGCCAAAGCCACCCAAGCCGGTAGTCGAGGCCCGGTTAGGCGACACCGTGACACCCGCTATTCCCCGCAAGGATACAGAGCTGATCATCTTTGGCGAAAGTAGTGATCGCATTGTCTATACGCTTGCCAATTGTTGCAAGCCTATTCCTGGCGATGACGTCTTCGGCTTTGTTTCCATCGGCAAAGGCCTGACGATTCACCGCACCAACTGCCCTAATGCCGCCCAGCTGATGGCCAACTATGGTCACCGTGTCGTCAAGACCAAATGGGCAAAGAACAAAGAGATCTCCTTCCTTACCGGGGTCCGGATAGTGGGAATGGATGATGTCGGCGTCATCAATAAGATCACCAATCTGATTTCCGGGGAACTGAAACTCAATATCAACGCACTGACCATTGAAGCGAAAGACGGCCTCTTCGAGGGTAATATCCGGATTTATGTACATGATAAAGAAGAGCTGGAAGAACTGGTATCGAGGCTGCTGCAACTCAATGGCATTCATTCTGTCGTCCGGTATGACACGGAGAACGCCTGAGGACCCCGGAGTCGGGGTCTTTCACCGGTCCCCGCCCTGCCGCGAAGTCTTTTTTTGTAAGACGCGCAGTTCACCTATTTTTGCCGCCTCAAAATGTCTATTGAATGGTTGATGTAATTTTAGGCCTCCAGTGGGGAGATGAAGGAAAAGGAAAGATAGTGGATTTTTTTGCTCCCCGTTATGACCTGATCGCCAGGTTTCAGGGCGGTCCCAATGCCGGGCACACCTTATACGTTAAAGATAAAAAGATCGTGCTCCATCAGATTCCTTCCGGTATCTTCCATGAAGGGACTGTCAACCTTATCGGTAATGGGGTGGTCCTCGATCCCATCACCCTGAAAAAGGAATGTGAATCCGTAGCGGCTTTCGGGGTGGATTTCCGTAAAAACCTCTATATCGCACAACGCACTCATCTCATCCTGCCGACCCACCGGGCGCTCGACAAGGCATCGGAAATGTTGAAAGGAGAGGGAAAGATCGGTAGCACACTCAAAGGCATCGCCCCGGCTTACATGGACAAAACAGGCAGAAATGGCCTTAGGGTAGGGGACCTGCTGGATAAAACCTTTACCACTCAGTATATTAAATTGCGGCTCAAACACCAGAAATTGCTGGATAGCGTTAACTTTCAGGAAGACTTGTCCGAATGGGAAGAGGAGTTCTTCGAGGCGTTGGATTTCATGCGGCAATTCAAGATCATCAACGGTGAATATTTCATCAATGATAAACTCTCGAAAGGCAAGACCGTGCTGGCGGAAGGAGCCCAGGGCAGTATGCTGGACGTAGACTTTGGCACTTTCCCCTATGTCACCTCCTCCAACACTATTTCCGCCGGGGTCTGTACGGGGCTGGGCGTTGCCCCCCAGCAGATCCGGGACGTTATCGGGGTCAGCAAAGCTTATTGCACCAGGGTCGGCCGGGGACCATTCCCTACCGAGCTCGACGATGCTGTCGGTGAGGATTTACGCAAGAAAGGCAATGAATTCGGGTCCACTACGGGACGGCCACGCCGTTGCGGCTGGATCGACGGAGTCGCGCTGAAATTTGCCTGCATGATCAACGGGGTCACTAAAATTGTCATGACAAAAGCAGATGTATTGGATACCTTTGAGGAATTGAAGGTCTGCACCGCTTATTCGATCAATGGACAAACTACCGAAGAGATCCCCTTCCAGATGGATAGGATGTCTATTGAACCAGTGTTGCAAACTTTTAAGGGCTGGAATACAGATATTACAGCGGCCAAAAAGTTCGCAGATCTACCGGAAAAAATGAAAGAATATATTCAGTTTGTTAATAAATACCTGGGCGTTAAAATATCGTATATTTCCAATGGGCCCGGTAGGGATCAGTTAATAGAAAATGGGTAAAAAAATTATCTAAAAAAATTTGGCGGATTAAAAACTTCGCTGAAAATTTACATAACAATCTTATTGGACATGGCACCAAAATCTGATAAGGAGGGAAAGGGTTCAAAGAAATCCGCGCCTCAGGCACCAAAGGACACGCCGGAGAAACCGTCTTCTAAATCCAAGAAACCATTGGATGACGATGATGACGAAGATCTGGATGCGGATGATGATACCCCCAAAGCCTCCACTGGAAAATCTTCTTCCAAGGCTTCGCCGTCATCAACGTCAAAAGGCAAAAAAGCTGACGACGAAGATGAAGACGATGACGACGTTGTCGATGAAGTTGACGAATGGGAAAAAGTCGAAGAGGAAGAAGAGTGGGATCCTGATTTCGACGAATTCGATGTTCCCAAATCAAAGACCAAAAAGAGTACGGGCGGCAATACTTCCAAAAAGACAGCGAAGGCCGACGATGACGACCTTGGCATAGACGAAGAGTTTAAAGATCTCGATCTTTTTAACGATAGCGGGTTCGACGACGAAGAAGATGACTTCTGATCCATGCCCGCCAAGGCAAAGGGGCTTCGTTTCATTCCCCATCCCGGATTTTCAATGGACTAGACGACAAATGCTGACATGGGCTTCCCAAGTCAGCATTTGCTGCTTTTTAGACAACCATAGCTATGGGGCTGAAACGGGCATTCCTGCCACTTTCGAATGCCTGCTGGCCGTTGGAGCCATTGATACCCTGGAGTGCCCCGCAGGCGACGCTTTTGCGGCTTTAAAAGCATGGGCTGCAGACCGACAGGAATGGCTGTTCGGCCATTTTAGTTACGACCTGGCCCGGGAGACGGAGCCAACTCACCCCCGCATCCCGGATCCTTCGACGGCATCACCCACTGGCCCGATCTCTCCGGTAAGCCCACCCCTCGATTCCATCGGTTTTCCGGACCTGTTCTTCTTTGTCCCTGAAATCCTCATCGAACTGCACGCCGGTCACATCCGCATCGGCAGCTTTCATAACGACCAGGAAGCCATCTGGCGCCAGATGAAGGACATTGTCGTCCCGGCCGCTTCCCCCACGGCTATCCCTCCTTTTACGCCCCGCTTTACCCGTGAAGAATACCTGGATACCGTCAGACAGCTGCAACAGCATATTCTCCGGGGCGACTGCTATGAGATCAATTTCTGCCAAGAATTCTTTTCCTGCCCGGCCTCTCCTGATCCGCTCGCCACCTGGTGGTCCCTTAGCCAGGCCTCCCCTAATCCTTTTGCTGCCTTTTACCGGCTGGGCGAACGGTATCTTCTTTGCGCCAGCCCGGAACGCTACCTGAAGAAAAAAGGCAGCACCCTGCTTTCACAACCGATAAAAGGCACCTCCCCGCGTTACCGCGATAATCCCGCCGCCGACAAAGCCAGCAATGACCAATTGTCCCGTAGCGCCAAAGACCG
>JAMFSL010000289.1 GCA_026225275.1 Puia dinghuensis | reverse complement strand
TGAAAAACAGATTGCATTTTGCTCAATGTTTCATGCGTGGGTAAACCGGGCGTTAACCTGGCAATCAGGAAATGCGCATCATCGCCGCTCCCCGAGAGGTAGTAGATCGCTGGCTCTACAGGTTTATAAGGCGATTCCATGAGCATGTCCCTGATGACACCCAGGATATGATAGGGCTTCCCGTCCCATTTAACCGTCTCTCCCACCGGATCTTTCAGACCCATGTATTTTACACCGGCTTCATTCAGGATCAGGCCGGCGGAATCAGTAGGAAAGTTGGGGGAAAAATCCCGGCCGCCGACAAATTGCCAGCCGACCGTCTTTCCATATTCACAGGTAACAGAAATCGCTCCGAATTCGGCCTGGGCGCCAGGATCCTTGCCCCGCCAGTCAAAACCTGCGAGAGCCAGCCAGACCCCGGTGGTTGGACTCGAGGATTCAGTCATCTCGACTACGGCCCCTGATTTTTGAAAGGCGCTCCGCAGCACATCGCGTTGCTTCGCCACTTCAGGAGTATTGATGGGAATGGAGATCAACCCTGTCTTGTCATATCCTGCGGGACGGCTGTGGGCGTATCGGATCTGGCGGAAAACGACGAGTACCCCGACGATCAATGCAACGGAGACAGTGAATTGCAGCACGACCAGTCCTTTTCTCGGAATGGCCGCCAGGGGACTTAGTTTGAACCCTTTCAACACTTTAACAGGCCGAAAGGAGGACATATAAAACGCCGGATAGCTGCCCGCGATCAAGCCCGTGAAAAGGGTACAGCCCATCCCCGCCAGCCAAAACCAGGGATTGTTATAGGGTATAGAGATCCGTTTGGCCGTCACCTGATTGAAATAGGGCAGGGAAAGCCAGACCAGGATCAATGCGAAAGCAAAGGCGATCAGGGCGGCCATCAGGGACTCGCTGAAGAATTGGCCGATCAATTGGATCCTCCGTGACCCGATAGCTTTCCGGATGCCGACTTCCTTCGCTCTCTTTTCAGACCTCGCCGTACTCAGGTTCATAAAGTTAATACAGGCCAGCAGCAATACGAATGCCCCTATCAGGCCGAACAGCCAGACGAACTGAATGTCCCCACCGGTGTTGACCCCATCCTTGTACTCCGCGTATAAATGCCAACGGCTCATGGGCTGCAGGAAAACAACAGGGTGATAGGCTGCCCGTTGCGGATCACCTTTCAGGTGCTCGTAAGAACTGTTACCAATAAGCGCAGACACCTGGTTGGCGTCAGTGTTATCAGCCAACTGAACGAGTATTTCAGCGGCATCCCAGCCCCAGTCCGCCTGAAAGGGTTTGATGGAAGGATCATCGGAGGAGAGCAGCAATTTCCAGGCAGCAATAAAAGAGACATTGCTAAATTGAGAATTAGCCGGCAGGTCTTCATACACCCCGGCAACCTTTACCGTCATCGTTTTGTCGATGATCATCGTTTTGCCCATTGGGTCGGCGTTGCCGAAAATGTTTTTGGCGGTCGATGCCGACAGCAACACGGAGGAAGGATCTTTCAACGCATCCCGCGTGCCTTCATGCATGTTCAGCGATAGCAGGTAAGGCGCCTGTACATCCATGAACCTGCCTCGTTGTGTGACCTTCTTATCGCCCGCCTTATCGCCGGTGGACAGCACGTAATCCCGCGCCCAGTAAGACGATACGACATACTTAAAAGCGCTTCCGTAATGGGTCTGCAAGTCTTCGCCCAGGGGGATTGGCATCGAAGAAGACGTATAGTGTACTCCGTCGAGCGTGCCCGTCTGCATCACCCGGGCGATCCGGTCATACCCTGGATTATATTTATCAAAGGAACATTCGTCGACTATCCAGAAGGCAATAAGGATCGTCACTGCTATGCCTGCGGATAGCCCCATGATGTTGAGGAAAGCATGCAATTTATTCCTGGTGAGATGGCGGAGGGCGATAGTAAAATAGCCTTTGAGCATGCGGGCAGTTATTTGGAAAAGTCGCAACCAAGACCGTGCCGCTTGCATGAGTATTTGGTAATCAATTTATTGGATGAAAATTGGGGGAAATTCCTGTGCGATTCCGATACAAGGAGTGTGCGATTATTGGCTGCGGCCAATCCGTTTATCGAAATTTATTCATTATTTATTGTTATTCGATAAATATTTATCTATATTTGGCTTCTAATTCAAATATAGCTGATCATGAAAACAAAAACCGAACGCATCCTCATCACCATGAACGTGCTGGCATGGCTGGCTTTGGTCGGCTTAATTGTTCAACTGGGCGCCATTCTGATCTCTTACGGCGTAAGCATCCCCAATCCGACAGGAGCCCAAAACTTGTACCTGGGCATGAACTTATATGTCCTCCGGCAGGCCGATTTTTGGGAATACACCGGAATGGTGGCATTTATCGCTTTCTTCCTGATCGCAAAAGCACTCATCGCCTGGAGAGTGATCAAGGTATTGTCCCAGATCAAACTGGAGAACCCGTTTACGGCAAATATCGCCGGGAGGCTGGAGCAGATCAGCTATTTTATCTTCGGCATGGCGGTGATGACCTTCCCTTACAGCGCCTATACAGAATGGTTGCTGAAAAAATTCCCGACGCTTCCTCAGAAATATACGTCGGGAGACTTTATTTTCCTGGCCGGTATCATATTTGTCCTGGCGCAGATATTCAAGAAAGGGATAGAAATTCAATCCGAAAACGAGCTAACCGTATAACTATGCCGATTATCGTAAACCTGGACGTGATGATGGCCAAGCGAAAAATGTCCCTGAATGAGCTATCGGAAAAAGTGGGCCTGACCCTGGCCAATTTATCTATCCTCAAAACCGGAAAGGCAAAGGCCGTACGATTTAGTACTCTGGAGGCTATTTGTGCGGCCCTGGATTGTCAGCCTGCGGATATCCTCGAGTATAAAGCTTAGTCGTAATATGCTTGGGCGCCGTAGGCGCTATAGCCCCTGTCGGTCCGCTTAGTCCCTGTTGGCGCTCTGCCTTCTCACCATCCAGCCGGGATACTGTGCCGGCAAAGGGCTAACCGCGTCTATCTTTTGCAGATCATCTGCCGTCAGCACGACATCAGTTGATTGTATATTGGCATTTACCTGTTCGATAGTCTTCGCGCCAATAATGGTACTGGTAATACCAGGCTGTTGCCTTACCCATGCCAGTGCCACCTGCGCCGGAGTCGCATTGTGCTGCTGGCCTATTGCTTTCATGACATCCACGGTATTGTAGGCTTTCTCCTTATCGATAGGGGGGAAATCAAAGGCTTCCCTGCGGGCACCGGCAGCACCACCTTCACGGGTGAACTTACCGGTCAGGAAACCGCCTGCCAGCGGGCTCCAGGGGAAAATGGCCAGGTGCTGGTTAGCCGCCATGGGGACCAGTTCATGTTCGATATCACGGGTCACGACCGAATAATAATGCTGTAAACCGATAAACTTATGCCATTTGTTATAATGTGCAATGGTTTGCGCCTGAGCCACCATCCATGCAGGCCAGTTACAGATGGCTATATACCGTACTTTGCCCGTGTTCACGATGTCATTCAGTGAATGGACGATCTCCTCTACTTCAGTTTTGGGATCCACGCCATGTACATACAGGATGTCGATATGATCCAGCTGCAGCCGCTGCAGGCTCTGGTCGACGGAGTTGAAGATATGGTAACGGGAAAGGCCCACGCTGTTGGGCTGCGGATTCATCCTGCCCAAAACTTTCGTAGCGATGACCACATTGTCCCTTTGAATACCCAGGTCCTTTAAAGATTGCCCGAGTAACTGCTCGGACTGCCCGTAAGAATAGACATTCGCCGTGTCGATAAAGTTGATGCCCGCATCCAATACCGTCTTCATGATATCGTTGACTTCCTTCTGCTGTAGCTTCCCGATATGATCCCACATACCGGCGTCCTGGCCGCCAAAGGTCATGGTCCCAAAGCAAAGCTCAGAAACCATCAATCCCGTATTTCCTATCAAGTTGTATTTCATGCGTGCAAAGATCAGACAATCCTTCGGCCATCTGTTACCCAAATCAAACAAAAAAATACAAAAATCAAGCAATGCTAAAATTTCGTAATTTACTCTTGTGCAAAATGCAACTAACATTTTCCTTAGTGCCGCGGGGGCAATCGACGAAGGTGATATCGCCGGCTTACAAAAGCTCATTACCACTCATCCCCGGCTACTGGATGAAAGGCTGATCACCGACAATGAAGGATACTTTAAAGATCCCTACCTGTTGTATTTTGTCGCCGACAACCCGATAAGGATACCCCGGCTGCCTTTGAACATTGTCTCGGTCACCAAATTCCTGATCGATGCATTAAAGGCCGGGCATGTATCCACTTTACAGCAGCAGCTGGATTATACGCTGGTGCTTGTAGCTACCGGCCGGATTCCGCGGGTATGCGGCGTGCAAATAGCGTTGATCGATTTGCTGCTCGATGAAGGAGCCACTCCTGCAGGCGCCCTTGGCGCCGTGGCCAATGGCAATATAGATGCAGCCAGACATTTGGTTCAACGAGGTGTTGAATTGACGTTGGCCATTGCCACCGGTCTCGACCAAATCGACGACATAAAAAGACTCGCACCCACTGCCGGCAGCAAAGAAAAATTGACGGCGCTTGCGGTAGCTGCCTTTTTTGGCAAGGCTGACCTGATTTCACTTTTACTATCGCAGGGCGCTGATCCGAATGGCTATCCCGATGGGGGCGGTTTTCATCATCACGCCAGCCCGCTGCATCAGGCAGTAGCCTCAGGTTCTCTGGTTTGCGTAAAATTGCTGGTCGAAGCCGGAGCCGACCCCGATGCCAAAGACAAGATCTATAGCGGAACGCCCTTTGACTGGGCCGAGCATCTGCAACGCGAAAAAAACGATTCTGAAGCTGGCGGCCCCGCCATTGCAGCAACCGACTATGCGCCCATCATCGCCTATTTTGCAGGCCGCCAATAATTATCCCCAGGATTGACATCTACATCATACTCATCCCCCAGCACTAATTCCTTCACAGCTGCTTTCGCCTTAAATTGTAAAGCAATGCGCCGGCGGTGATTCGCCCACACCTGCATGCTCCTGTAAATCGTCGTCTGCGTCCCATCCTTGTAAATGACCCTCAAATGCACAGGCACGTCCTCCGTCCCCCGATTGGAAATGACAACAGAATAATTGAGCCGGTCCGTGCTGACCCGCGTAATGGCCAGATCGGGAACGCCTTTTTCAAAGAACCAGTTTTGCCAAAACCAATTCAGGTTAACCCCCGCGACAGTATTCATAGTGTTGAAAAAATCATAAGGAGAGGGATGCTTACCCTGCCAAAGATGAATGTATGCCTGCATAGCCTGCAGGAACACCCGATCTCCCAACATTTCTCTGACATACAGGTAGCCCAGGGCCGGTTTAAGATCTTTATCTGAAAATCGGGCCCGCCCATATAACTGTGGCGTCGGCGTCATGATGGGTACGTCTTCATCGGAACCCGCCGAAGCAGTCACAGGGCTGAGGTCGTAACCTGCCGTCCGGCCCGAATCGATCAGCGGATAGAGGAAGAATTCTGCCATCGTAGCCCAGCCCTCGTCCATAAAAGAAAACTTTGTTTCATTCGTCCCCACATAAAACGGAAAGATCGAATGAAACACCTCATGCGCCGTAAACTCAATGACCTCTTTTTTGGTCGTAAAAGGCAGGTTGTTGACCATCATGGGATATTCCATTGCATCCAGGCCGTCAATGATGGTGATGTGAGGATAAGGGAAAGGTATTGCCGGAAAACTTCCGCTCATCAGATCGACGGTTCTCCTGGCATAGTTGACCACCGGAAGATAATTCGTATGCAGCGCATAAAACACCGCGTCGACCCGCACCCTTTTACCCATCACCGTATCGACCGTAATACCCGATGCCTTCCAGACATAATGGTTGCTGACGGCAAAAGCGAAATCCGTCACCTGCCTGGCAGAAAATTTCCAATGATTCACCGGTCTGTCGGTGGTGATATCCCCGGCCTTTATATCGTCCGGGCTAATAATGTCGGTCACCGAGTCGGCAGCGACAGCCTGTGCGATCCTTTCCGCATACTTCGGCGTATACACTTCATTGGTATTGGTCAATTCCCCCGTCGCCCAAACCTGGTATTTCCCGGGAACGGCGATATCGACATCGAAATCGCCATAGTCGTTATAAAACTCTTCTTTGCCCGCATAAGGATATACATTCCATCCATCTATGTCATCATAGACCGTCACGCGGGGGAAAAAATAGGCAATGAAAAAGGCGCCCGTATCGATCTGCCCCGTCCGGATAAACGAACCTTTATTCAGCGTATAGGAATAAGAAATGCTGATATGATCCTGCTGCCGGGGCAGGAGCGGCAAAATCTCCAGGTACATATTCGTTCCCCTGACTGTCGGCCGAAAAGCCTCGGCCCCATTAACCGTCAACGAATCGATCCGCATGCCTTCGCCCAGGTCGGATAGAGAGACGGGTATATTTCGCATCGCATCGGCTCTATACAGGTTAGGATACAGCTTTAAAACCAGGCGATTCAGCGTATCGGGGCTGTAATTGAAATAGTCTATATCCACGGTGCCTTTTAATTCCCGGCTGGCAGGATCGAAGCTGACCCGGATCTTGTAATTGGCGGTATTCTGCCAGTACGATGCACCAGGAGCGCCGGTACGGCTTCGCGAACCTTTCTCATAGGTCTTTTGAATAGATCGGCCCTCAGGCAGCTTGAGCTGGGTCATGCCGATCTGGCCTACACTGGCTTGACCGATACACAATCCCAGCAGACAAATGCAGATTGACTTCATGCATGCCGGCACATATGTTTCGGTAGTGGAGGTTGGCATAATGCAAAATAATACTTATTTTACAAGCCATAACTTTCACTATGAACCCTAACCTCCCTATCAGACAACTCCTGTTGCTAACCTTGTCTTGCCTTTTATTCGCGCCATTCACGTTCTCCCAATACAATCTTACAGAGAAAATACCGGTAGATCCGGCCGTCAGAACAGGTGTTCTGCCGAATGGCCTGCACTATTATATCAGGGAGAACAGGGCCATAAAGAATGTTCAGCTAAGGTTGGTCGTTAATGCCGGATCCGTGCTGGAGGATGATGATCAGCAAGGACTGGCGCATTTTATGGAGCACATGAATTTCAATGGACTCAAGCACTACCCGAAAAATGAATTATTAACCTATCTGCAATCCGTCGGCTTGTCGATAGGCGCCGATCTGAATGCCAACACCGGCTATGATGCAACGAACTATATTCTCTGGATGCCGACCGGGAACGAAAAAACCATCGACAAAGGTTTCACCATCCTCGCGGACTGGTCGCACAATGCGTTGCTCGATATTACAGAGATAGACAAAGAGAGGGGCGTGGTCCTGGAAGAATCCCGGCTGCATCAGACGGCTATGGCCCGGATGCAACATATCTATATGCCCGCGATGCTGAATGGCTCCAAATATGCCAGCAGGACTCCAATCGGGAAAGATTCCATCATCGAGCATTTCAAACCCGAGTCATTGCGCCGGTTTTATAATACCTGGTACCGCCCCGATCTGGAGGCAGTCATTGTCGTAGGCGATATCGACGCCAATGATGCCGAGAAGAAGATCATTGACCTTTTCAGCAAATTTACTAATCCGACTACCGAAGTACCCCGCCCTGCGCTGATCCCCATCCCACAGCGAACCAGGCTGCAAGGGCAAGTGGTAACCGACAAAGAATTCCAGAATACACTGTTCGATCTGGATAGTTATATCGAACCTCAGCCGACGATTTCTACCTGGGCAGATTACAGGCAGACGATCATTGAACAGCTCTTCAATGCGATGCTCGACGAACGCCTGTCAGGCATCACCCAACAAGCCAATTCTCCCTTTCTTTCAGGCCGAGCTTCTTTCCAAGAATTTTATAAGGGGTACCGGATGTTCAGCTCCTCACTCGTGCTGGGTGACAAACCGCTGCAACCGGCCATCGACTCCCTGACCACCGCGCTCGGATCTATCCGCCAATATGGATTTCTGGACGCGGAACTGGACAGGGCCAAGAGCACCTTACTCCGCAAAGCAACCGCTGCCTACGACGAAAGCGGCAAAACGCCCACGGCACAATTTGCCACCGAGTACGTGAATAATTATTTATCCGGCGCACCGATGATGGCTCAATCCGACCGCTATCAATTTATCCAACAGGTATTGCCTGCCATTACCCTCAGCGATATGACTGCCCTGGAAAAGAAACTGGATATCGGCCCGGGCAGCTTCGCCCTGCTCCTGTCTTCTGACAAACCCGGCGGAGCGTTACCCTCCGCAGACCAATTAACAGCCGACGTAACCCAGGCCCGGCAGTTGCCGATCACTGCTTATCATGAAAAAGAGATCGGGCATTCATTAATGGACAAGCTGCCCGAAGATGGAACAGTGATGAAAAAAGAAGAAGACAAAGAATTGGGTACCGTCGACCTGACGCTGAGCAATGGGGTTATTGTAACCCTAAAGCCCACCACTTTCAAGAACGATGATATCCGGATGGATGCATGGCGCTGGGGCGGATTTCATCTATACCCGATCGCTGACAAACCCAATGCCATGAATGCAGCACGGATTGTCGAGGCGATGGGCATCGAAGGCTTCCCAAAAACGCAGCTGGACAAATTCCTGGCGGGAAAGACCGTCACTGTCCACCCCTATATAAATGCTTATGAAGAAGGGATCGAAGGCAATTGCAGCGGAGGTGACCTGGAAACCTTTTTACAGCTTGTGCAGCTTTATCTGACCAGGCCGGGCACGGACGAATCGGCATTCACGTCCTATATCGACCGTGAAAAAGGTCTCGTTGGGAATCTGAAAGCCAATCCACTGGCGTATTATGCAGATACCCTGCAAAAGATCGAATATGCAAACAATCCCTGGATTTCGGGTATCCCCGAAATCTCGGACTATGAACACATCAGCCTTAAGCGATCGACGGAGATCTACAAAGAGATATTTAATAACTCCTATGGATTGCACTTTACTTTCGTAGGTAGTTTTGATGTCGAGGCCATTATTCCTTTGCTGCAAAAGTACCTGGCCAGCCTTCCCGGCACTGAAAGGGGCAGTAAATATAAAGATGAGGGGATGCGGCCTGTCAAAGGTGTCCTGCAAGCCGCGGTGAAAAAAGGAGCAGCCAGCCAGGGCCAGGTAAATATTGTTTTTACAGGAGAAGGGCCTTATACCCGGGAGGATGAATTAAAACTCGACCTGTTGGTAGCCATCCTGAATGTACAGATCTTCCAGCAGTTGCGTGAAGAGATGGGTGGAACGTATAATGGCAGTATGTCCGCGACCTTTAGTAAGCGGCCTTATCAGCATTATTCCGTCACTGCCCGGATACCCTGTGCACCGGAGAATGCAGACCGGATGAGCAATGCTTTATTCGATATCATTAATACTGCCCGGGATAAAGGGGTAGACAAGGGCCTGATGGATAAGCTCAAGCAAAATATGATGAACCATCATGCCGGGCAGATGAAGAGTAATGACTACTGGCTTCAGAGTTTAAGTCAGAGTTGGATAGACCAGGAGGATCCGATATGGATGACGGATTTTTATAAGACAGTAACTGGCATTTCGGCAAAGGAGTTGAGGGAGACGGCAAATAAATATTTGAATACGGGGAATTATATCAGTGTGGTGTTGAGGCCGGAATAAATACCAACTTTATCAATGGGATTTAGGCTCCATCTTAGTATGCCGGATCATGAGAACTATGATCTGTTCTTTGCTCCAACTGTACTTCTATCTTACCACGGACTAATCCCCGTTGCGGGAGAATTGTGATCACTAAAAAATTGTCCTGTCGGCCCATCTGGCCCTAATGTGGCGGCCTTTACCAGCCGGGCGGCAGCATCCGGCACCGTTCCGGGACCGCTGAAATTATTAAATTCAGTGGCGGTATAACCCGGGTCAACGGCATTCACCTTAAATGCCGTATCGCGTAAGTTATACGCCAGCACAATAGTATACGCATTGAGGGCGGCTTTAGATGCAACATAGGCCGATGGCTTAACGTTATAAGAGCGCCATGAGGGATCATTATGCATAGTCAGTGAACCCAGCCCCGAGGTAACGTTGACGATCCTTGGTTGCGGCGATTGTCTTAACAGATCAATAAATGCCTGTGTCACTTCTATGACCCCGAAAAAATTAGTTGCCAACACCTGCTTAAATACACTGATATCCGTCTCCAGTGCAGTTTGCTGATCCATGGTACCGAGGATACCCGCGTTATTGATCAGCACATCCAGCACTTTGGTTTTCCCGCCAAGAATTTTACGTGCGGCCTTTATAGATGCCAGGTCATCCACATCGATCTCAATGGCCTCCACCTGTGTTAAACCCTCCGATTGCAGTTGGCTGACCGCCTGCTGACCTTTTTGCATATCCCGGCTTCCCAGATAAACATAATACCCTTGCTGCAACAATTGCCTGGCCGCTTCGAAGCCAATGCTTTTGTTGGCTCCAGTTATCAATACTGTTTTCATCATAAATTGTATTAGGATACAAAATTACGTCGCCCATAGACCCTGGCTATTACACATCCACCGGGGTTAATGGTACATTTTACGGATTTCGGTCCGATAACCGGCAGGTGTTACCCCCGTTTCCCTTTTAAAAAATCGATTGAAGTACGAAGCATCCGAAAAACCCAGTTCGAAAGCAATATCCTTCAGCGAGCGGTCTGTGTGAAAAAGCAGGCGCCGGGCCTCCATCACCAGCCGGTCATGGATATGTTTGATGGCCGGCTTACCACTCTGGCTTTTCACCACCTCGCTCAAATGACCTGCAGAGATATGCAGCATGGCCGCATATTCCCCCACTTCATGATATTGTTGAAAATGCTTATCAATTTTCGCCTGAAACTTTTGTAACAATAGCTTATCTACCGGGGTATCGTTGCCCTTAAACTGTTCCGTATACAGTCGGCTCAAATAAGTCAGCAGCACCGTGAGGTATGCTGTCAGCATCCGTTGCTGCCATTCACCTGGCTGGCGGGACTCCATGCGGATCTTATTCACCATATCTTCTACAAAAACAACATCGGCATCCGTCAGCAACAATTCATGTCCGTTGCAAGGATTTTGAATCAGCGGCAGCCTGGTCAATGCCACATTTTCCGGCAGTGATAAGAATTCATTCGTAAAAGAGATACCGGTACTCCATAATTGTTTAAATTCCTCTTTGACGATGACGTGATTGGGTCCCGTAAAGTAAATGCTGTTGTCTTTCAATATATAGGGTGTCATGTCTATCCATTGGCGAACCCCTGCCCGTCTGACGAAGACAATCAGGTAATGATCCTTTCGATGAGGTATCAAAAGATCCGACTGATTCGGGAAACTACCCTCAAAATGAGTCACCCTAAAATATTTGTTCCCGGTCACCTCGTCTGGCTCCAAAGGATAAACCGGTACTTGTCGATGGGGACTAAGTACTTGCATTGCCTAAAGCTATAACTTTAAGGTAGAAAAATAGCTACTTATGGAGAACCGATTTCCATTATCGACACTATTATCACAGACGCTGGCGGCCTTTATTATTGAATTCGATAATGAATTCGAACACCGCATCCCACATCGCACCTCCGATCATGGCATTTCATCGCGGGGAGACGGGCTGTGGCTCGTATCGATGGCCATGTGGGAAAATTGTATGCGGCATATCGGGGACAAAGACATCACGAAAGCCCAGGTGGAAGCCCTGGCCCGGACACCAACGAATTGGGACGGCATGCGGCGTTGGGGGTATATTCAACTGATAGAAGGCGACCGTAGTCCAGCTAATCGGACGGGACTCATGATTAGGGCCACTGCAGCAGGAAAACGGGCGCAGTCCATTTGGCGACCACTGGCGGCCGAGATCAGCGAGCGTTGGGCAATCCGTTTCGGCACCGATTTGATCCGACGATTGAGTGATGCGTTGCAGCAAATGGACCAGAAGATGGCGCTGCCGTTGCCGGACTGCCTTCCGATACTGAAATACGGACTCTTCACCCGGGTCAAAGTCCATCGACCTGACCAATCGCCTGACCATCGATCCGCCCATCCCCCAGTCCATTCGCCCGCTCATGCACCCGATCCTTCGCTGCCGGCACTCTTATCGAAGATCCTGCTGGCTTTCGCATTACAATACGAGCGGCATAACGAATTATCCGTGGCCATCAGTGCAAACGTACCACGGGTGCTGACAGAGGGCGGCATCCCCCTGCGGGATATAGGGCGTCTCGCGGGCGTGTCTAAGGAGTCGGTGGCCATGGCGATGGGTGTGCTGAAGAAAGGGGGGTGGGTGATAGAAGGACCCAACACCAGCGGCCGGGGTAAGGCGGTAGAGCTCACCGATAAAGGGCTTGCCGCTCAAGAGTTCTATGCACAACGTATGGCAGACATAGAAAGGCATTGGGAAAAAATTTTCGGAGCTGACACGATTGGGGTAGTAAGGTCGTCGCTGGAGACCCTGGTGGGGAATGGCTCGCCAGACGGGTCACCCCTGTTTCGTGGACTCACCCCCTACCCCGACGGGTGGAGGTCGAAAGTACCAAAGCCCGAAACATTGCCACATTTTCCCATGGTGCTGCACAGAGGCGGATTTCCGGATGGGAGTTGATCCGCGCTACCCGCGTCATTCCAAAAAAGCAATAATATATCCATCCGGATCGGAGATGTAGAATTCACTCCCATACGGCATCACTCTCAGGGCTTGAATGATGTTGACAGAATGGTGTATAAGGTCGTCATAAATCTTTTCAATCCCCTCGATCGAAAAAGTGATGTCAATATCCTCGTTGCTTTTCCTCTTTTCTCTTTCCCCCGGAGTGCGTTGGCCTAACTTAAGATGAATAGAAAATCCGTCCTTACCAAGACCCGCATAAAAGTCTTCGTACCGAAAGCGAAGGTCAAAGCCTAGGATCCGGGTATAAAACTCAATGGAACGTTCAAGGTCGGAGACCAGGAACAGCGGGCTGAGATCTTTTAGCTTAAAATCTGTACTTTTAGTCATACTCAATATTTTATAGCACGAAAACAAGGCAAAGTTCTGCTAAAAGTCTATGAATACAAAAGCAACGGAATTATTAGGTATCGACTTCCCCATTATGCAGGGGCCATTCGGTGGCGGCCTATCGACTGTTGAGCTGACAGCCACTGTCTCTAATGCCGGCGGCCTGGGTGGATTTGGAGCTTACACGCTAAATCCGCAGGAGATCTATGAAGTAGATAAACAGTTGAAAGCCGCCACCGATAAACCTTACAATATCAATCTCTGGGTATCCGACACCGATGCACCTGACGGCACGGTAAGCGACGAACAATTCGAAAAGGCCAGAAAACTTTTCCAGCCCTATTTTGACGAAGCCGGAATACCTCTACCCGAAAAATCGCCGTCGTTCAAATCGAGATTCGAAAATCAATTGCAAGCCATACTCGATATCCGGCCTAAAGTGTTCAGCTTTATGTTTGGCACGCTGGCTGCAGACGTACTGGAACAATGCCGCCGGCTCGGAATAAAAACAGCCGGCGCCGCCACAACACTGGACGAAGCGATTGCGCTCGACGCTACCGGTGTCGACATGATCATCGCTTCCGGTTTTGAGGCCGGTGGCCACCGACCATCATTCATGGCTCCTGCGGAGCAGTCCCTCACCGGAACTTTTGTGCTGATCCAGTTACTGAAGGAAAAGATCAAAACACCCATTATTGCCGCGGGTGGCATCGCTACCGGCAAAGGCATAGCCGCAGCCCTGACACTAGGCGCCGATGCAGCGCAGATCGGGACGGCATTCCTGGCCTGTGACGAATCCGGCGCATTGCCCATTCATCGCCAGATGCTGTTTTCGGACGCAGCAAAATACACCATGTTATCAAGGGCATTTACCGGCAGACTGGGCCGCGGCCTGAGCACCCGTTTGGCTAAAGACCTTATTGGTAAGGAAGCCCAGTTACTACCCTTCCCGCTGCAAACCACATTCATGTCTCCGCTGCGGAAAGCGTCGCTGAATCAGCAAAAACATGACATGGTCTTGTTTTGGGGCGGACAGATAGCACCGATACTAAAACACACTAAAGCGAAGGAATTAATGCAATCGCTGATTGAAGAGACTACGGCATATACGTCCCATGCGATGACTTAACGGCAGCTCATTTTTTCACATCCAAAACAGCCGGAAGGATATAATCAGTCATCATTTTATCAACCTGCGGGTGAGCGTATACCTGACCATACGCACTCGCTGTAATAACAATCACTAACGGCACGTCTGTAAAGACAAATATTTTATTCCCCCCATTACCCGTACAGTACCAGGTTTCGTAGGCCTTGCCGTTCACGACATATTTCTTATTCCAGAACAGGTAGCCATAGAATTCATCGGGTCTTCCGGGTATCGGGCGGTATTTGGTAAAGGTCTTTTTGATCCATTCGGCCGGTACGACCTGCCGCCCGTTCCATTGGCCATTGTTCTTATACAGCTGTCCGTATTTGGCGAAATCCAGCGCCTTCATCTGGATTCCACCGGCGGTATTCGGAACATGCTGCGGCGTATACTGCCACTGAGGCTGAATACTCAGGGGGCCGAAGAGATTTTGATCGGCATATTTTTCCAGGCCGCCGGGCACGCTCTTGTTCAGGATATCCCCCATCAGCATGGCGCCTGCGGTAAAGTAATGCCAGAGCGCCGCCGGCCTGGTCTGGCTGATCGGCAGGTCCAGGGCGAATTTTACCCAGTCCGGAGTAGGATACATGTTCTCTTCATTGCCGGGTGAATCGCCGTCATCATCGTCGCCGTCCAGGATACAGCTCATCGTCAGCAGATCTTTTAGCTGGATATCCTCTTTCTCCGGCACGTAGTTGGCATAGGACCGGAGTGAATAAAATTCCTTTAACGTCTGGGCTTCACTCTTAATATAACCATCTCTTTCGGCGATGCCTGTCATGGTAGACGCAAACGATTTACCCACTGAACGTGGGTCATGCAGCGAGTCCCGCCCTTCCCCATTAAAGTATTCCTCTATCAGCAGTTTACCATTTTTGATGACAACGACGCCATTGATGTGCTTGAACACCGATGCCTCTATATTCCCTTTCAATTCCTTTATCTTATCGCGATCGAACGGCTCCGACGAGACGGGAAATCCGTCATACGGCCGGATGGGATTCAACCGGATGCGGGCAAGGTCGATATGCGGCCTCCGTTTGACCTGCAGGTTTAATTCCCCCGAGGCTATGATGTCGCCCGCTGTCGATCCGTCCCCCGTTGCGGATGGGTCGCCTGTCGCCGATCGCAGATAGGGCCGGATCTCCAGGGTAAGCCGGTGATGGCCTTCCGTAAGGGCGCTGTCACCTCCCCAGTGCATAAAGCGGTTCCAAAAGGACTGGCTCCACCATACACCCTCATTGGCATTGTCGATCAGCGGTTTGTCAACAACCGTCGCCGTGTCCTTTATTATCGGGTACGGTGCCCCCTGGATATTGCTTTTATAGATCAGCCGCCCGTCTATCAAGAGAGACCACTGGTAACCGCCGATATGGTGCAGGCTATCCAGCGGCAGGTCCGGCGCCATCCGGTGCAGCTCATTCGTCAGCGAATGGCTAAGAAAGACGGTGATAAACAGATCGCTGGTATTCGTCAGCTCGTAATCGCTGATAAAATCGCCGGGAGTAAGCTGAGACGAGGGGATATGCCGTGGCGTAAAGATGATCCTGCCCGTATTGGCCTGATGGAGGGTAGAGGTGA
>JAMFSL010000288.1 GCA_026225275.1 Puia dinghuensis | reverse complement strand
GGTGAATTGAAAAACAAGAAAGCCTTTCCGTACTCTTTCACTGCCTTTTTGCCGGCTCATTTTCCCATACAATACTGCTACAGGCCGGAAGGCGGACAGGACCAGGGATGGATAGCTCCCACTGGCAAGGATCACGATGATCAGTAAACCGCCAAAAAAAGCCAGGACGACCGGCGTCAGCAGGAACAAGCCATCGATCCGCAATTGCAGCAGGCTCAGAAAAACAGGCCGGAAAAGCAGGAATAAACCGGTCCCGGCGACAAAGGCCAACAGCGCATACACCGTTGACTCGGTATAGAACTGTCCGGCGATGCTGCCCCTTCCCGCCCCCAGCACTTTTCTTACGCCCACTTCTTTGGCCCGGGTGGCGGAACGTGCCGTGGAGAGACTCATATAATTGATCAGCGCCAGCAACAGGATGAGACCTGCTGCCAGGGGGAAGATCTGGAGGTAATGACTACTACCATCGCCGAAATCGCTGGACAGGTGTATGGCCGGGAGGGCTGTCAGGTGATATTTGTCGTGCATCCTGTCTTTATCCTTATCGGGTTGTTGGGAGAGACGGGACAAGGTCTGTTCTACTCCCCCCGCAGCGGAAGGATCTTTCAGCAAAAGCCAGGTCAGGAAACTGCCGCTCTGGATATCGGTGGATTTTAGTTGTTCCGCTATGTCTTTTATGGCGGCTACACTGGAAAGGGAGGCGACAAGATCATAATCAATGGTAGAATTGGAAGGCGGATTGTCCGCTATACCGGTAACCTCTAACCGGAAGTCCCGATTATATATCAATACCTTACCAATGGGATCGCTGTTGCCGAAATATTTTTTAGCCGCTCTTGCCGACAAGACGACCGTATAAGGACGGTTCAGTACCTGGTCCGGATTACCCCGGAGCAGCCGGAAGCTGAAAAAATGAAAAAAGTTACTGTCGGCGAAAAGAACGGGACCCGCTGCCGTAAATTCTGATCCGGGTACGTCGCTCGATTGGAGTGCGGGGGGATTATTAGGCCGGAAGATCCGCATATAATCTTCTACCCGGCCATCGGATTTCTTTGCCATCGGGCCGGCCTGATAGCCCAATTCATCTATATTCAGGGTGGAAGCGCCAAAGCTGAGGGTGGATGTTGCTTTAAAAATACGCTCGGCACGGGCTTGCCACCGATCATAGCTGTGTTCGTGCAACACATAGAGCATTATCGTCATGACCACGGCAATGCCGATGGCCAGGCATGCAATATTGATAAGGCTGTACAATTTGTTGCGGCGGATGTTGCGGAATGCGCTGCGAAGGTAATTTTTGAACATATATTTTTTTTATTCTGCTCTCAGATTATCGACCGGATTGGCTCGCGCTGCCTTCAGGGTTCGTACAATCACCGTTGTTAATGCTACAGCCAGCAGCCCCAGTCCCGCCGCCGGAAAGATCCACCAGGACAGAGGCGTCCGGTAGGCAAAGTCCTGCAGCCAATTATTCATCAGCCACCAGGAAAGCGGTGAGGCGATCAGGATAGCCAGCAGCACGGGCCGGAGAAAATCCCGGGATAATAACGTGCCGATCGAGGCCACGGAAGCGCCCAGCACCTTGCGAATGCCGATCTCCCGGACCCGTTGCCGCGCCGCAAAGGTCGCCAGGGCAAATAAACCCAGACAGGCGATCAGGATCGTGATCACTGTAAATCCGGTCATCAGGTCCGCCAGCCGGTCCTCCATTTTATAGTCACTGTTAAAGGCTTCATCGAGGAACTGAAAGCTAAAAGGCGTGCGCGCGTCGTATTTCGAATAGATCTTTTTTATCGCCTCTATCACAGTGGGTACATTCGTATGCGGCCCAATCCTGACATATAAACATCCGCCAATACCAGATCCCCACTCCTTATCCGGGTCGGAGGCGACCTCAATGCCAAAAGGGGAGATAGGCACCCGCAGCGTATTGAAATTAAAATTCTTTAAAACTCCCGCAACCGTCACTGGTTTTTCACCCATCAGCAGCTTCTGCCCTATTACATTCCCTGTAAGCCCGGCAGCTTCCATTGCAGCTTCATTTAGCAGTAGATGATCTTTGTCATACCAGGTACTGCCTTGTGGTGGCGCCTGCACCCATTTTAATCCCAACAACCGAATCAACGGGCTATCGACGACGGCCATGGAAAGATTCATCGGCACGGTCGTACCCGGTGCTTTCAGCAACACCATATACAGCATACCGGTATAAAGGGAAGATATGCTCGTTCCTACCTGCTGCACAGAGGGCAATGCCGCCACCTCCCGCTTATACGCGCCATAGTGGCCTATCGTTCCCTCAAAGGGGAGCGTTACGACGTTTTCCCGGCTGACCCCCGTATCCATATGCCGGAGATGAAACAGTTGTTTGCCAATGACAAAGCTACAGCTGACCAGCGCCATGGACAGCGTGAATTGCAGCATGATAAACCCTTTACGTATCCGCTCTCCGCTGCGCTCCCTGCTCAGCTTGCCGTATAATACCGCCACCGGCCGGTAACCGGACAATACCAGTGACGGATAGCTGCCAGCCACCACGACAACCACTACTAGCAAAACCCCGAAAAAACCGAGCACCATTGGGGTGAACAGGAACCGGGTGTCGATAGGCAGGTGCATCAGGTTGCAGAAATAAGGCCGGAGGCAGAGAAAAAACAGCCCACCCAGGACAAAGGATATCACACCAAACAATGCACTCTCAATATAAAACTGCGCCGCGATCTTCTTTCTGTCCGCGCCCAGCACCTTCCGCACCCCGACCTCCCCTGCCCGTGCCGCCGCACGAGCCGTCGCAAGACTCATATAGTTCACCAGCGCCAGGAGCAGGACGACGCCGGCCGCCAGCGAAAGCGGAGCGAGATAACGCGAATTCCCCGCCCACGTATTCACCTTGAGATGTGTGTCGCCGATCGGTAGCAGGGTGAACCGATGACTTTCCTGGTCTCCCCCCCGCTCCATCCTGACCTTTCCCGCTGCCGTCAAAGCCATATGCGAGAGTGCAAGCCCCGCCTGCGCCGTGTCCGCCGCCCGCTTTAATAATAGCCAGGTGCTGAAAACACCGCTTTGCAGTTGCTGATCGGTAAAAAAATCCTTGGATTTTTTCATTTCCCTCATCGTCGCCAGAGACGCGACCAGCTCAAAACGGATCGTGGAATTGCTCGGTACGTCCGCCGCTACGCCGGTGACTTCCAGCCGGTAACCACTGTCAAGCATGAGGGTCTTTCCGACCGGATCGGTATTGCCGAAATATTTCCTGGCCGCGGTCTCCGTCAATACTACCGTAAACGGTCGCACCAATACCTCCGCGGGTCGCCCCCGCAATAACCGGAAGCTGAAGAACTGGAAGAAATTACTATCAGCATATAGAAAGGACTCCCCCTCCCGAAACCGGACCTGCGGCATATCCGGATTCTGAAGCTCCACCGCCTCGGACCCATTGGCCGTCCGCGTCATCCCTTCAACCGCAGGACTCGACAACAGCGCGCCGGGCCCGGTGAGATACGACACCCGGGTACTGGAAAACGTCTCCGTACCGAACGACGACGCGGTAGACACGGAAAAGATGCGAGAAGCATTCGCATGCCAGCGGTCATAGCTGCGTTCATGCAACACATATAGCATAATCGTCATGGCCACGGCAATGCCAATGGCCAGGCAGCTGATATTGATAATGCTGTACAATTTGTTGCGGCGGATATGCCGTAATGCGATAAGGAGGTGGTGGATGATCATGCTTAAATTTACTCAAAATATACATATCTTTGCGCCCTATGACAATTGAACAAATCAAGAGTATGAGGGACCGTTTGGTGGTCTTGAGGAGGTTTCTTTGACGTCGATAACCGACGATATAAGATCAATGAGGAAAGACAGCTCTCGCTGAGCCCTGGCTTCTGGGACGACAACAAGCGGGCTACGGAAATCCTGAAAAACATCAAGCTGAACGAGTTTTGGGTAAAGCTGTACGAGTCCGTGGAGACGGCCGTAGAGGATTTTGCCGTCCTTTTTGAATTCTGGAAGGCCGGAGAAGCCAGCGAAGAGGAAACACGCGAAGCATTTACCAAAGCCCTTGCACTGATAGAAGAAGCGGAATTCAAGAGCACGCTGAATCAGCCCGAAGATGAACTGCCCGCCGTCATGCAGATCAATTCCGGCGCCGGCGGCACGGAGAGCCAGGACTGGGCGGAAATGTTGCTGCGGATGTACCGCATGTACGGTGAAAAGCAGGGCTGGACCGTTACGGAACTGGATCTTCAGGACGGTGAAGGGGCTGGCATCAAAAGCGCCACGATACAGTTCGAAGGGCCTTTTTCCTATGGCTTCCTGAAAGCGGAGAGCGGCGTACACCGCCTCGTCCGCATTTCACCGTTCGACTCCAACGCCCGCCGCCATACTTCCTTTGCATCGATCTACGTCTACCCTCTCGTGGACGATAGCATCGAGATCGAAGTCAGCCCGGCCGACCTGGAGTGGGAATTCTACCGAAGCGGCGGCAAGGGTGGCCAAAACGTCAACAAAGTGGAAACCGCCGTTCGGCTCAAGCATACTCCCAGCGGAATCATCGTAGAGTGCCAGCAGGCCCGTACCCAGGGAGAAAACCGGGAAAAGGCACTGAAGATGCTCAAAAGCCGGCTGTATGAAGAAGAGTTGCGCCGGCGCGAGGAGATGAAAAATGCCGCCAATTCCACCAAAAAGAAGATCGAGTGGGGATCACAGATCCGCTCGTACGTTTTCCATCCTTATAAGATGATCAAGGACCACCGCACGGATTTTGAAGTGGGCAATGTACAGCCGGTGATGGATGGAGAGCTCGACGGGTTTATCAAAGCGTATTTGATGAGCATGACCGCCGGGACGGCGGTCGCGGGGTGAGAAGGCGCGTAGCGCTTTCGATACGGAGCAGACATAGGCCCCGGTTAGCCTGCGTTAGCAGGCGCAGCGAACCAACAAAAAAATCTTAAGTTAATAATATGAGTCTAGGATATTTCCATTACCCCGCGCCCATCAATGAGCCGGTACTAAATTACGGCCCGGGCAGTAAAGAAAAAGAGGTTTTGAAAAAAGCCTTGAAGGAGCTTAAAAGCAAAGAGCACGATATCCCAATGTACATCGGTGATAAAGAAGTTCGTACAGGCCGCAAGATCATCTTGCGGCCCCCGCACGAGATCGCCCATACGATTGGCTATTTCCATGAGGGCGACGAGAGCCATGTGCAACAAGCTATCGATGCCGCCCTGCAGGCAAAAGAAAAATGGGCCGCCATCAGTTGGGAAAACCGAGCGGCCATATTCCTGAAAGCAGCCGACCTGATTGCAACGAAGTATCGCCCCTATATAAACGGGACCACGATGCTGGGTCAAAGTAAGAATGCCTTCCAGGCTGAAATCGACAGTGCCTGCGAACTCATCGATTTCCTGCGGTGGAATGTCCATTTCCTCAGCGAAATCTACCGGCAACAACCGGTCAGCAGCTCTGGCATACACAACCGGACGGAATGGCGTCCCCTGGAAGGTTTCGTGCTGGCCATCACCCCCTTCAATTTCACGGCCATTGCCGGCAACCTGCCTGCTTCGGCCGCATTGTGCGGTAATGTCGTCGTCTGGAAACCCGCTTATACCCAGGTCTTCGCGGCACAGCTCTTCATGCAGGTCATGAAGGAAGCGGGATTGCCGGCCGGTGTTATCAACCTCATCTATGTCGACGGACCGGTCCTGGGCAAGGTTTGTTTCAGCCACCGCGATTTTGCAGGTCTGCACTTTACCGGATCGACCGCTGCCTTCAATCATCTTTACAAGACCATTGGCGAAAATATCGCTCAGTATCGCAGTTATCCCCGCATCGTTGGCGAAACGGGCGGTAAAGACTTCGTACTGGCCCATGAGAGCGCCGACCCCGATGTCCTTGCAACAGCCCTTCTCCGCGGAGCCTTCGAATACCAGGGGCAGAAGTGCTCGGCGGCTTCCCGGGCCTATATCCCGGCTAACCTGGCCGCAGCCGTCAAACAACGGCTGATCGAAGGGGTCAAAAGTTTCAAGATGGGAACGGTGGAAGACTTTTCCAATTTCATTAATGCAGTGATAGACGAACGGAGTTTTAACAAGATCCAGTCCTATCTCGAAAAAGCTAAGAACGATCCGAAAGCGGAGATCTGGGTCGGCGGAGAATGTGACAAATCGAAAGGATACTTCGTTCAACCGACAGTGATAGAGGCAAAAGACCCGTTGTACGTGACCATGTGCGAAGAGATCTTCGGCCCCGTACTGACGATATATGTTTACCAGCCCGGCGAATTTGAAAAAACGCTGGAACTGGTGAACTCCACCTCTCCCTATGCACTGACAGGTTCCATCATCTCTCAGGATCGTCATATCGTCGAGCTGGCAGTTGACAAACTGCGCAATGCCGCAGGTAACTTCTACATCAACGACAAGCCGACGGGTGCGGTGGTCGGTCAGCAGCCCTTTGGCGGCGCCAGAGCGTCTGGCACCAACGATAAGGCCGGATCGATCCTGAACCTTTACCGCTGGCTCAGCGCCCGGACAATCAAGGAAACCTTTGCCCCACCTACAGACTACCGGTATGCTTTCCTTGGAGAGGCATGATAACAACTTCTTAACACAATAAAAAACAATCAATTACGTAGCCCGCAGCATTTCAATGCCGCTGTTATCTTTGTGCCCGATGAATAAAAACTTAATCCAAATCAAGTTTATGAAAAAGCTAGCACTAGTATTTTTAGCAGGTATGTCAATTGCAACAGCGGCCCATGCACAGTTTCAATTCGGTGTAAAAGCAGGCGCTAATTTTTCCTCTGTCAACGGAAATGCTACTTCGGATGTGAGTACGCTGGCAGGTTTCAACGGTGGAGTATACTTTAAACTGCCGGTCGTTGGCCACTGGTCTATACAGCCGGAGTTGCTGTATTCCGGGCAGGGATTTGAGGATAACAGCGGCGGCTTTACGAGCAAACAACATTTCAACTATTTCAACATTCCTTTGCTGCTGAAGTACACGCATTTTTCAGGTCTGTTCCTGGAGACCGGTCCTCAGTTCGGTGTACTCACGAGCGCGAATGTAAAAGGTGATAATATCAGCGTGGATGATAAGTCTTACTACCATTCGGCTGATTTTTCCTGGGTCGTCGGTATTGGGTTCAAAATACCTACTACACCGCTGTCGATCGACGCCCGATATGATTTTGGCATCTCCAACATCCAGGACAATACGACCAACGGCACCGTTCGCAATGGCAGTTTCCAGATCGGTCTGATGGTAAAGCTGTTCAGCGCGCCGATCAGGTAACAAGCGTTACTTGCGCTACCTACGCTGCCCGCGGTATGCTCTTTTATTTTGAGAGTCGCCGCGGGTAGCCTATTTTTATCAAAACATTCTTTCTTGAAGACCATTTTGAATGAACAGCAGTTGGGAATAACGATTCAAAGACTGACGCATCAATTGCTGGAAAATCACCTCGACCTGCAAAACACCGTATTGATAGGCATCCAGCCAAGGGGGGTCTATTTTTCCGACCGGATCGTCGGGCAGTTGAAAACCCAGGTCGCTCCGACATCCATTCATTACGGCAAACTGGACATCACCTTCTACCGGGACGATGTACGCACCGGCCTGCACGAGCTGAACCAGACGGATATCCCTTTTTCGGTAGAAAATAAAGAGGTCGTGCTGATCGACGACGTGCTGTGGACGGGCAGGACCATCCGAGCTGCCCTGGACGCTTTGCTGGATTTTGGTCGGCCGGCGAAAGTCGAGCTGTGTGTGCTGATCGACCGCCGCTTCAGCCGCCAGTTACCGATCCAGGCTGACTATATCGGTAAATCCATTGACAGCATCATCACCCAGAAAGTGAAGGTTTACTGGAAGGAGAAGGATGGAAAGGATGAAGTAGCCTTAACGTGACGGCCCTCAAGGCCGGCAGGTTGAGGCGGCGCCGTCAGGCGCAGATATAGGCCCCGTTTAGCCTGCCGAAGGCGGGCGTAGCCGGGCAACAAGTCTAGCCGAGCAACAGGAAAAAGAAAATTTGTTTACTTTTTTTACTTTAATTTCGCGTTCTAATGCAACTGAGCACTAAACATCTTCTTGGCATTAGAGATCTCCAACCGGGTGATATTCAACTTATTTTAGATACCGCCACCCAATTCAAAGAAGTCCTGCAGCGCCCGATCAAAAAAGTACCCACTTTAAGAGACGTCACCATCGTCAATCTTTTCTACGAGAATTCAACAAGGACCCGTATTTCCTTCGAGCTCGCCGAGAAAAGACTGTCGGCGGATACGATCAATTTCACGGCTTCCGGGTCTTCCGCCGCAAAAGGCGAGACCCTGCTGGACACGGTGAACAATATCCTTTCCATGAAAGTAGATATGGTGGTGATGCGCCATAGCGCCAGCGGCGCCCCGCATTTCCTCGCCAAGCATATCCCGGCAGCCATAGTGAACGCAGGTGACGGCATCAACGAGCATCCGACCCAGGCCCTGCTGGATGCCTTTTCCATCCGGGAAAAGCTGGGTGAACTGCAAGGAAAAAAGATTGCTATCATCGGTGATATCATGCATTCGCGTGTAGCACTGAGCAATATTTACCTGCTGAAGAAAATGGGCGCCGAGGTGACGATTGCCGGTCCTCCCACGCTCATACCTGTATATATTAAGGAAGCGTTTGACGTCCGGGTCGAATACAATCTGCGCAAGGCACTTGAATGGTGCGATGTGGCCAACGTACTTCGTATTCAACTGGAACGGCAGAACCAGCCTCTGTTCTCTTCACTCCGGGAATATAGCCTGGCCTATGGCGTCAACAGGCGATTGCTGGACAGCCTCGGTAAAGAAATCGTGATCATGCACCCGGGCCCGATCAACCGGGGCGTCGAACTGGACAGCGATGTGGCAGACAGCGGACAATCCCTTATCTTACACCAGGTGGAGAACGGCGTAGCCGTTCGGATGGCAGTGTTATATCTGCTGGCGGGAAGGTCGACCAACTAAAGTCTTTACCAAATAAAACAGCGATCGTCATGAAACGTATCGGCCTTTTCCCGGGGACATTCGATCCCATCACCATCGGACACCAGGATATCATCAATCGTTCGCTTCCCCTGTTCGACAAACTCTTCATCGGCATCGGGCGTAATGTCAATAAAGAGCCCATGTTCTCCGTAGAACAACGTCTTGACTGGATCCGCGAGATCTATAATGACAACCCCAAAGTAGAAGCCGTCGCATTCGACGGGCTGACGATCCGTTGCTGCCAGCAGGTGAGCGCCAACTTTATTCTAAGAGGTATCCGCTATGTCAACGATTTCGAATACGAAAAGGCCATAGCCGATATGAACCGGAGCCTGGACAAAAATATAGAGACGATTTTCCTGACCTGCCTTCCCCAGTATACCTCAGTCGCCTCCACATTGGTGCGCGACGTATTGAAGAACGGCGGCGATGTCGGCCAATTCCTGCCGGAGGTAGTGGTACGATCACTGGCTAAGTCTAAATCAAAATATTAATTATGTCTATCTGGTTTGAACCCGTCCCGACACCCGCCCAACTTCAGCCATTGAGCGAGAACACCATGGGCCAGCACCTGGGCATGGAATTTACTGAAGTCGGTGAAGATTTTCTGAAAGGACGCATGCCGGTAGATCATCGTACCCGTCAGCCCTATGGTCTGCTGCACGGTGGCGCCAGCGTTGCATTGGCCGAGACCCTGGGAAGTGTCGCCTCTGCATTCGTCGTGGACCGCAGTCAATATAATGCCGTCGGGCTGGAGATCAATGCCAACCATCTGCGCGGCGTTCGTGAAGGATTCGTCACCGGCATCGCCCGGCCCCTGCACCTCGGGAAGACTACTCACGTGTGGGATATTCGCATTCATGACGAGAAGGATAAACTGGTGTGCGTCAGCCGCCTCACCGTCGCCATTATCAAAAAATAATCTCCGCCGCCTTTAGTACATCGATAATCGACGGGAAAGTATTTTTCGCCAGTTCCGCGATCCTTTCTTTATTGGCCCATGCGATTTCTGTGATCGCTTCATACTGCTGAAACCGAGCCACGCGCTCATCCGGAACGGGGATCTCTGCTCCGGCACCGGCGACACTCATCCGGTACCAGTGGGTTTCCTTCAGGATATGCCGCCCATTCTCATCATAGGTATGATGGGTGATCAGCAAGGGAGAATCAAGCCGAACGGCGCTGAGCCCTGTCTCCTCCCCTACTTCGCGAATGGCGCATTGCTCCAACGTTTCGCCGGGGTCGAGCTTACCCTTTGGCAGATCCCACTTACCACGCCGGAACATGAATAGATAGGCCTGCTGCTCATTACTAACCAGTCCGCCACCTGCCTGCACAAGGTTGAATTTTTTCCAGAACGCTTTTTTCAATATGTCCAGATCGGAGTGAATAAAAATGCCCGCGTGCACCTTTTCACGGCGCATTTCATGGATCATGGCATTAACGGCAGGATGTGAGAACTCATCGATCAGGATAGCATCGTCATGATGTGCATAGACCTGAATCTCATCGGTCATCCCGTCGGTCAGAAACAAAGGTTTATCGTTGAAGTAGATCTTAATATACATGATCCAAATATCCTTATTTTCGTGTCATGGCTGAGAAAATCATTACTACCAACGAAAAAACGGTGGCGGAAAAGCTGCTGCAGGCCCGGGCTGTCCGCTTGAGCCCCAAGGAACCCTTTACCTGGTCTTCGGGCTGGAAATCCCCGATCTACTGCGACAACCGGAAGATCCTTGGCTTTCCTTATATCCGGGATTTCATCAAATCGGAGATGTGCAATGTCATTTTCGCCCAGTTCCCGGCAGCAGGAATGCTGGCAGGAGTAGCGACCGCGGGTATTCCCTGGGGGGCTATGGCTGCAGACCAGTTGAAACTACCCTATATCTACGTCCGGTCCAAACCCAAGGACCATGGTTTGGGTCAACAGATTGAAGGACACTATGAAAAAGGGCAGCCGGTAGTGGTCATCGAAGACCTCCTGTCGACGGGTAACAGCAGCCTGCAGGTTGTGGACGTCCTGCGGAAGGCGGAGCTCGAGGTCATCGGAGTGGTGGCGATCTTCAACTATGGCTTCGGAACGGTAAAAACGGCCTTTGAACAGGCCGGGGTGCCCTACGTGTCCCTGTCCGACTACCCTACCCTGATCAGCCTGGCGCTCGAAAAGAAAATGGTGAGCCCCGAAGAAGAAGTCATTCTGCTGGAATGGAGCAAGGATCCGGCGAACTGGAAGGGGATATAAAGTGGAGATTTTTTTGTACTTTTAAGTGATACAAATCCCATTACATATGAAAAAAATGCAATTAATGCTTTTCCTGCTGATCGGCCTGACCGGTGCGGCAATGGCCCAGCAAAAGAATATCGTAACCGTCGTTATCAAAACGCCCACTGTTCAGTGTGACCAATGCAAAACGCGGATAGAAAATTATTTGAGCCATGAAGATGGTATCGTAAAGGTGGATGTGGACTTTAAGAAAAAGATCGCGACGGTGAAATATATGGCGGACCGGACCAACGTGGAGAACATCAAAACCGACATTGCTAATTGCGGTTATGACGCCGATGATGTAACGGCCGAGCCGGACTCTTATAAAAGACTGCCGATCTGTTGTAAGAAACCGGAAGATGGCGGCGGCCATCCGGCGAAGAATTAAGTATAAAAAAGATCGAATAATAAAAAGCCCCGGAACAAATGTCCGGGGCTTTTAGCATGTAGAGATAAATTTAACGGATATTTATTGACTATTCGTTTTTTGTCTATATTTGCAATGGTGATGCAAAAACTAAATGTTCGCATTGTTTCAGTACTGCTTATTCTGGTTTTCGTTCAGAAACTAGGTGGGGAGATGTGGCTGCATAACTGGCTGCATGAAACAAATCGCTCTCATTCAGTTGTATCTGCCGAGAAAGGAAAGCCTGTCATACAGAAGCATCAACTGATCTGTAATTGTTTCGAAGACGTCATGATGCCGCTGATCGAATCGGACGTCGTGCACTACGATCAATTTACGCGATATCTGACCGCCGTCATCCTGACGCATTATTCTTCCTTTCTTTCCGGCGACAAAAAATTCTCTTCCTTACGCGGGCCGCCGGTGGATGACATCCGCTGTTAATTTTTCAATTTTTATCTCTTCAATGTAAAGTCATTCCCTTTAACGCTTCAAGCGTTTGAAGGGAGAGTTTGGCCTATGACGGATATTTCTCATGGATTATAATGCCATGGGCAATGCCTATTAGAATCTCATTTCATAATCTATAATTTCATAAGATGAAAAAGATATTTTCCTCATGGAATAATCTCTTCGTGGCCGCCATAGCATTATTCTTTTTCTCACTGGCAGGGTGCAGCAAGTCCGCAGAAACTGTAACGCCTGCACTACCCGGTAATGAATTCTTGACAACAGTCCAATTGCAACTGACCAATACTACAGATCCGACCGACGTGCAGCTTTGTTCGTCGACCCAAATGAGTCCTTATACTCACACATACCAGGTCGATTCGATTTACAACAGCGCTGCCTTTTTACGCCTGAAGGCCAACGCGACCTATACCGGCAGGGTGATCATCCTTGATGAGACCCAGACTCCCGTCGATACGGTCAGCACAGAGATCCTTGCAAGAGAAAATTATCATCTCTTCTTTTTTGAACCGTCCCCCGTCCTTGCCTCAAACTTTCTCGTCAGCAATACGACCACTTATATACCTCAGGATGACTGGCTAACCGGTCAGCCAGCCTCTGATACTACCGCATTCGGTATTTCGGTCAATGAGTCGACAGCGTCTTCCGCCGCGACCGCATTGAACCTTGTTGTTAACAGGACGGATATGGATAACAATAACCCGCCTCTGCAAATTGGGCTGCAGGACAATTTCGTTACCGGAGCTGCCAGTTCGGGAATATTACGGGTAGTATTACGCCACCAGCCGAACGCGAAAAACGGGACATATGATCCGGGATCTACAGATTTAGACGTCACTTATGCCATCACCATCTATTAGTGCCGTCGAACCACATTTTAATTGCAAAAAAAATATCATGAAGTCAACTAAAATATTGCTTTTACTGGCTGCTGTATTCAGCCTTTCCATTACTTCTTTCGCCCAACAGAAGCCCGCGACCTTTATCGGTGCAGAAGGGGGCATTTCTCTGCCTTTAGGTAATTTCGGTAAAGCCTCCACTGCCAGTTCACTCATGAGCATTAACGGCACGGTTAACGATCTGAGCGGTTATGGAAAATTAGGCGGCTTTGGCGCCCTGAATGGCGCATGGTTCTTTTCTCGGAATTTTGGAATTGGGGGATTGATCAAATATGGTACCTATCACTTAAAGAATGTGGATTCACTTTCCCAGGGATATGAAGAATCCTTCGACGTAGATACCACCAGAACCACTACCACTGATTACAAAATGTGGAGCGTTATGCCCGGTATTTACTTCAACCTTCCGCTGGCTAAAAAATTCGATCTGACCGCCAGGGCATTGGTCGGCATCGCCCACGCTTCCACGCCAAATATTACCGTCAGCATCGAAGACGGCGGTGTGTTCGATCAATCCGTTGTCCAGGGATCTGCATCTAAAACGACCTTTGCGTGGGACATCGGTGCAGGATTCCGTTATGAAATTACCCGTTGCCTGGCGATCGACGCCCGGGCGGATTATTTTTACACGAAACCGGATTTCACGATCCCCAACTCAGGCAGGAATAATAATGCAGGACGAGAGGTGAAGGAATATAACCAACCTTTGGAATCAGTGAATTTTTCCCTGGGCATCGCTTATCAGTTCAGCAAACACAAGAAGTAATCTTTTAAGCTGTCCGCCGGGGCAGTGGATATCGACACCCCGGCGGACATAATTTTATACGTATGCATATTTTTTCGCGGACACTATTTATTGTCTGCTCGATATTGCTGATATCAGTAGCCCGCGGTCAGCAGCCCGGGTGCCAGCTGGTACTGACAGGACACGTTTACATCAGTGACACCAACAGGCTGGATGCTTCCGGAGCCTCCGTCAGGTTTTACGCCGCAAAACAGAACGGAACGGTGACAGACAGCGCCGGTAATTTCAGCCTGACCGGCTTGTGCGCAGGGAAATACCGGGTCGTCATTTCCTACACGGGGTACCGAACGCTCGATTCAGTCATTATCGTCAAACATGATGCATCCTTCAACGTATTGCTGTTCAGCACTGCCCAGGAATTAAGCAGCGTTACCATCAGCAGCCAGGTAATCAGGAAAGATCAGATCACTACCGCGATAAAAAGTATTCTGTCCGGTCAGGCGCTGGAAGCAACAAGGGGACTTTCCCTCGGTGAATCGCTTAAAGGTATTGCAGGTGTCAACAGTCTGCAAACCGGTCCGAGTATTTCGAAACCCGTCATTCATGGTGTATACAGTAACCGGGTTCTCATCATGAATAATGGCGTACGGCAGGAAGGCCAGAACTGGGGCAATGACCACGCACCGGAAATCGATCCTTTTATAGCGACGAAAATCACGGTC
Organism: Puia dinghuensis; assembly: GCA_026225275.1. GTDB lineage: Bacteria > Bacteroidota > Bacteroidia > Chitinophagales > Chitinophagaceae > Puia > Puia dinghuensis_B. Next base: position 2,584 of record JAMFSL010000288.1, on the reverse strand, counting down.
ATCAAAGGTGCGGCCAGCATCCGCTATGGGTCCGACGCGATTGGGGGGGCCATACTACTGGATCCAAAGGATCTGCCTACAAAGCCTGGTACCGTTGATGGGGAAGTGAATTTGGTTGGCATGACGAATAGTCGGGCCGGCGTGGCATCCGGTTATGTAGAAGGCGCGGCTGCCGATAGACTGGAAGGTCTAAGCTGGCGAGTTCAGGGCACCATCAAAAAGGCGGGCAATTCGCAGACGGCCGATTACTATTTGAACAACACCGGCTACAATGAAAATGACTACTCCGGAACACTTCAATACAATAAGCTTCATTATGGAGGTTCGCTCTATTTCAGCCAATTCAACACCAAAATTGGCATCGCGAAGGCCTCGGTGGCGGACAATGAGACCGATTTGGAAGAGGATATCGCCCGGGGAAGACCCATTGGGAATGGATCTTTTGGTTATGCATTTGGCCGGCCGGACCAGACGGTCAATCACCAATTGGCAAAAGTCAGCGGATACATTGATTTTCCCAAAAGCCTTGGCCGGTTAGAAGCAGTATATGCCTACCAGCGCGATACCCGGAAAGAATACGACGCGAATCCTTCCGACAATACCGATACGGCACTCAATACCAATGGAATTCCCGATCTTAATTTTCAGTTGAACACGTCGACAATCGACCTTATTTGGGAACATCGCCCGATTGCCGGTAAAATAGTCGGAAGCCTCGGGTTCAATTTCATCAATCATGAGAATATTCAACAGGGAACGGCCTACCAGGAATTGATCCCCAATTTTGCCGATTTCGGCGAAGGTGTTTTTGCCATCGAGAAATATGCAACAGGAAAATGGATCCTGGAAGCTGGTGCGCGATATGATCTTCGGAGATTGGATGTCTATAAAGACGATGCGACCACCGCCGAGGAAGAAAAGCCGGTCTTTAACTGGCAGGAGCCGACGATAAATGTGGGAGCAACTTATAAGTTTGACGACCACTTGTCTGCAGATTACAATTTCGGCACTGCCTGGCGCGCACCTCAAGTGATAGAATTGTACGCAAACGGTGTGCATCAAAGTGCAGCGGCGTGGGAATTCGGGGATTCCGCCCTGACTTTAGAGCAAGCGTATAATAACAACGTTTCTTTTACATACAGTAATACCAACCTGCTTGTAGAGGCAGGCGTTTATGTGAACTATTTCCACCATTACATCTACGCTCAACCGGATCTGACTTATATCACGACCATCGAGGGAACATTTCCGTCATTTACCTACACGCAGGTCAATGCCCTGTTTAAAGGCCTCGACCTCAGCGTCAACTATAAGTTTGCGAAGAATTTCAGCTTTATTTCCAAGACAAGCATAGTCCGCGCCCGGAATGAAGCTATTCACAATTGGCTGATCGATGTGCCTGCTGACAGATTTGACAACAGTCTGCGGTACGAATGGCCGTCCATCCACAAATGGAAAAACATCTTTCTCGAAATCAATAACCTTGTTGAGGCCAAACAAACCCGCGTTCCGCCAAACAGTGACTTCGCACCACCCCCGCCAGGATACATGCTTTGGGGGGCCTCTGCCGGTTTTTCCGCACCCTTCGACAAACATGAATTGAAAGTGAGCCTATCAGTTACTAATCTGACCAATGTTGATTACAGAGATTATCTTGACCGGTTTCGCTACTATTTTGCTGACCTGGGGCGGAATATTGTGCTCCGTATCATCGTTCCTTTCGACATAAAACGATAATGATGGAAGAGGCCGTCTGTTGATAATGCCGGGTTCGTCGCCCTTTTCAGCCGTCAGTACCGCCGTCATGCCCCTGATCCCCAACTGCATCCGTGTCGGGTCGGTCCTTTACTCTGCCGGCCTCTTTCAATGCACGATGAAGGATCCATTCGATCTGGCCGTTGACACTGCGAAATTCATCTGCCGCCCATTTCTCGATGGCCTTCATCGTCGTGGCATCTATCCTTAAAGCAAAAGATTTTTTTTCCGCCATTCATCAATGATTTAAAGTGCCCGTATTCAAGACAGGCTGAGTCTCCCGGTCACCGCATAGCACGACCATCAGGTTACTGACCATAGCCGCTTTCTTTTCTTCGTCCAGCTCGATGATATTCTTAGAGGATAACAGGTGCAAGGCACTTTCCACCATGCCGACAGCTCCTTCTACGATCTTGTGCCGGGCAGCAACAACCGCGGAAGCCTGCTGCCGCTTCAACATCGAATGGGCAACCTCCGGTGCGTAGGCAATATAGGTGATCCTCGCCTCCACTACTTCGATCCCGGCAAGTAAAAGCCGCTCGGAGACTTCTTTTTCCAGGCTGCTGTTGACCTCCGTGAAGTTTGTACTCAGTGTGACAGTCGCCTTTTCATCCTCGAAATGATCATAGGGATAGGAAGCAGCCAGCTGACGCACAGCCGAATCTGTCTGGATCTTTATAAAGTTGACATAATCGTCTACTTCAAAAGAGGCCTGGTACGTGTCCCTTACTCTCCATACAAGAATAACGCTGATCTCGATGGGATTGCCCATTTTATCGTTGACCTTTACTTTGTCACTCTCGAAATTCCTGGCGCGCAGGGTTAAGGT
>JAMFSL010000287.1 GCA_026225275.1 Puia dinghuensis | reverse complement strand
GGATCCAATGTTGTCGGCAATACATTGGTGGGACCCGTGATCCCAGCCCTGGCCCGTATGGCCCCAACAGTATTGGCCCAGTCGGTGGCGGTCAGGCTTCCGTTCTGCAGCTCTTCCTTTGCTTCGGCATAGTTCAGCAGGATTTCCGCATAACGCATCAACGGCGTGTAATTGATACCCAGTCCGCCATTGTCGTACATCTCATCCTGCAGGCACCATTTGATCGGCATATAGCCGGTATACGTATAGTTGAAGACAGGAGGCGCAGCGGCGTAAGCCCCATCGAGCGTCCGCGAATATCCCGGCGTCCTGATCGTCTGGTACAGCCTGGCGTCTCTGTTCTGCATCTCATGCACGAACGACATGGTATCATGGCCCGGCACGCTGGTGAACGGCGTACCAGTCGATGTCAGATAGGTGTTGATAAACTTGCGGGTAAAGCTGAACCGGTCCCCATAAGTCGAACTGGTATAATACCAGTTGGCGTCATTCAATACATTCAGCGACTGACTATAGGATACACCCCACATGACTTCCGGAGTAACGGGGCCGGTGGTGCTGATGAACAAGCTCCGGTAAGCGCCCCCAAAGCCGGTGCCGCCTGCCGTATTCAGGGAAAATGAACCACTGGCCATTACCGCCTGCGCTGCCGCTTCGGCTGCCTGCAGGAAAAAAGTGGGCGTTCCTCCCGACGTACTTTGATATTTTTCAAAAGTCCCCTCAAATAAAGCAGCCCGGGACAGCAATCCATAAGCCGTCCATTTGTTGATATACGTCAGGTCCGGATCGGCTTGGGATTGGAGATTGGCTGCTGCAAACTGCAGATCCGCTACGACGGAATCCATAATGATCACCCGGGAAATGCGGGGGCCAAACAGCGCGGAGTCGGTTGGCGACAGCGCCGTATTGATCCAGGGTAAGTTGCCATACGTCTGCACCATATTGTAATAGAAGTAGGCCCGGAAGAATCTCCCTATCGCCTGATAATTGGCGATGTCCGTTGCCGCTATCCCAGGAATAGGCGCAGTAGGTATGTTCTGCAGAAAATAATTGATATTCCGCAGCGGTTGCCTGTTCCACATCGACTCCGGCGTAGTCAGAGACGTATAGGCGCCCATTGTCAGGTAAGTAGGAACTGACATCTGCGCACCGAAGTCCGATATTTGTGCGTCGGTTTTATAAATATTCTCCCCCGGCATCTGCCCCCAGGGAGCACTTGAGCTGTTGTACACCGAATAGAATGACTGCGTATAGAGCGACAATCCTTGGGTGCTGGAAAACACCGCTTGCTGGCTCGCCGTTGCCTGCGGCTGCTGGTTGAGCTCCTTTGCGCAACCGCTCAATAGGCTGCCGCCTGTCAGCAGCATAACAACCCATATCAGAAAATTGCTTTTTATCTTGTACATCTCTGTATTTTTTTGGCCCTTGAAAGACCCTTGAGGTTAAATCAATTTTTATAAGGTTAACTGCATCCCGACAGTCATGCTCTTCAGGATAGGATAGTTGTTGCCATTCCCGGAATTGGCCGTGCCCGTCAGGATCACGTCCGACTGCTGGATGCTCTCCGGATCGATGTTCTTGGTGACCTTATACATCGGTGTATATGACCAGAGGTTTTCACCGGTGACATAGAACCGCGCCGACGTAAAGCCCGTCTTCCTCACCAAAGCAGCCGGCAGATTGTAACCGATCTGCAGATTCTTCAGCCGGATATAGGCCACATTCTGCAGGTATTTGGTCTGCGGCAGCAACAGTTCACCCGTGGTGCCATTCTGCGCTACATAACCACGATAGCGGGGAAAGTAGGCATTGGGATTGTTGGGTTCCCAGATCTTGCCCACCTGGTTCTTGAACAGGTAGTCATAAGGCCGGTTGTATTGGCCCCAGAATACATCAGCCTGCGCACCAGGCCACCATTTTTCCTCGCCGACACCCTGCAGGAAAATATTGATGAAGAAGTTGTTATAGTCGCCCCCCAGCTTGAAGCCATAGGAATAGCGCGGCGTGGCGTTACCGATGATTTTCCGGTCACCGGGATTCGATACGGTATTGGCGCCCAGGTTGATCACGCCCAGATGACGGAAATCGGAAAACTTGATATCCCCTGGTAACGTCTGGAAGCTCGTAGAAGCCTGGATAGTAGGCTGTAACGTAGCAGCCTGCGTATAGTTGGCCTGCGTCCAGTAGCCATCATTCACAAATCCCCAGATCTCACCGACATGCTCCCCGCGATAATAAGTAGACGCAAGGGTACCGGTAGTATTATCATACTTCGTAACCTTGGTCTTATAATCGGACATCCAGAAAGCGATATTATAATGCAGCGGCTTGCGGCCTATCCTGACCTGATCATGCCAGCTCAGATTGGCTTCAAAACCTTTGGTGTCCATATTGGCAAAGTTACCATAAGGTACCGCCGCGCCGAATACACCCGGCAGCGTCTGACCTACCGTGAACATATTGTCGTTCGTACGGTCCCAGATATCACCGGTAAAAGACAACCTGCTGTTGAGAAAGCTTACATCCAATCCCAGATCGGCTGTCGTCACTTTTTCCCAGGTCAGCCCACTCGGCAACACCAGCGGATTGGTCGTTAATTCAGGTTTCGCGGTGTTGAGATCAGCGCCAGATTGACTGATGGTAAAGTTCTGCGTGTACAGATAAGGATTGACACTGCCATTACCCAGGCTGCCATAACTGCCACGGATCTTGACATCGGTGATCGTCCTGGGATCGACATGCCAGAAAGCTTCCTTGCTCACCCTCCACCCCGCGGAGCCCGAAGGGAAGAAACCATACCGCTGGTTAGACGGGAATTTGGACGACCCATCATACCGGGCGTCTAATTCCAGCAGGTAACGATCCTTATAAGAGTAATTCAACCGGCCGAATCCACCCAGGATAGCCCATTTCTGATAGTTCCCCTGCGTATTGACACTGGCTCCTTCTGCCAGGTTGATATTCGTCGCATCACTATATACCAGCCCATTACGGGTCGCATTCAACGAATTATAGGTAGATTGCTCATAGTTGTATCCCAACAGCACCTTGAAATAATGATCGTCTTTGATCCTCGTCTCATACTGCCCGTACAGGTTGGTGGCAATATATTCGGTCGTGTTGTCATTTACCCGGATATCGTTGGTGCTGGCGCCTGCATAGGTAAGTGGCAAACCGGGACCGGTACTATATGGCACTGGTATCTGGATTTCTGTCACATTGGAGTCGGTTTGTTCAAAAGTGAAGTCACCCTTGATCTGTAGCTTATTGTGCAGAAATTTCGCCGTAAAAGCAGCCGTATTCTTAAGGTTGTTGTCAGTGAGGTTCAGCCCGTTCTTACCATAGAAAAAGTCACCCACAGTATAAGCCGATGATTTAGTCAATGTACCATCGGGATTCAACAGCATCGAAGAAGGATGCCCCTCATCGGCCATAACTCTCCAGATATCCCCGCCTTCAGACACGTTCTCGGGGTTATGATAAAACCGGCTGTTGTAATACATGGCGTCGGTGATGGAGAACCAATCGGTCACATCGATAGTTCCCTTCGCCGTCAGGTTGTATAAATGGTAGTCATCCGAATTATACCTGAACAACCCATCCTGCCCGTTATAGCGACCGGAGATATAATAGGTTGCCTTTTCACTGCCACCTGTCATCGCCAGGTTCTGGTCTATCGCGCCCAAATTCTTTTTATACAGCAACTTGTACCAGTCTGTGTTGCCAAAATAGACATATTGACCATTTTGCACCTGTGTCTTGGGCTGCGTTTTATCGGCGTTCACCTGTGCATATTGATCGATATATGCCTGCGAGAAAACCTGCGTTGCATTGATCCCGGCAGGAGTCTGCGAATAGTTGTTCCATGCCGTCCAGGCAGAGTCGAATCCTAACGCATATTGATACCCATTCGAAACGATCTTGGGGACCGTCGTCGGTGACTTTAGGGAGTAGTTGGCAGAATAGCTCAGCGTGGACCGGCCCTTTTTCGGCACCTTCGTCGTGATGAGGATGACGCCGAACGCCGCCCTTGCCCCATAGATGGCCGAAGAAGAAGCATCCTTCAGCACCGTGACGCTGGCTATGTCATTCGGATTGATCAGACTGGGATCACCTTCGATCCCGTCGATCAGCACCAGTGAAGCACCACCACCTGCGCCGATGGAAGTCGTACCACGGACATTGAACTGTGGAGACTGAATGGGCTTGCCATCGAACATGATCAGGTTTAAACCCGCAACCTCACCTTGCAATCCCTGTGACACATTGGGAATGGCCCGGTTGCTCAGCACCTCTCCGCTGATCTGTGCAACGGCACCGGTCACTTCGGCCTGCTTCTGCGTGCCATAACCTACCACGACTACCTCACTCATTGGATTATTGACAGCCTTCATCCGGACAAGGATCGATGTCAACCCGCTCTCTTTAAGGCTGTATGGAGCCAATGTTTGCGACTCGAATCCAATACCGGTAAAAGTGAAGCTGTATTTGCCGCCGGCAGGCAATTTCTTAAAATGGAAAAGCCCGACGGTATCGGTCATCGTCCCGGCAGTAAGATGTGTCGTCAGATTCGTGGCAACTACCGTGATACCACTCATCGGATCGCCCTGTTCATTTCGTACAATACCGCTAACGCCACCGCTTGCAGCATCCTGTGCATGCAACGGCGACATCCCCCAACACAGCAGCAGGCCGGTCAGGAGACAGCCAAAAAATAACCCTTGCCGTTTAAGGCCAGCAGATAGTCTGTTGTCCATTGTTTAATTTTTCGATTTTTGAGAAAAAGGAGCCCCTCGCCGTTTTTCGGCGCATTTTTAAAAGCCCATTGTTACTTTCGGATTAAATCTTGAGAATCGTGGATTAAGGTTTAATCATCACGGCCTTTGTCTCTTTATGACATATCTGCCGTTTGACACTGTTACCGATAGTTTGTTTAGCAAAGCGATGTCTCTCATGATCTCACTAAGGGAATCCTTCATTTGCAATTCGCCAATGAAGTATTTGTTGCGAAGGTCCTCCTTGGAATATTGGATGTCAACATTATACAGTAGAGCTAATTGATCTAAGACATCGGATAAAGTCTGATTATTGAACATGTACCAGTTGGCCAGACTATCCGGCTTGCCCGTCCGCTTGTTGGTTCTTTGCGCCAGGTATTCGCCATGATTCCTGAAGTCCCTGATGACCACATTGCCATTGGCCTTGCCAAAAACAAACTCCTCTCCGGGTTTGAGTACATATTGCCGGGCGCTGTCATCGGCCAGCGGATCATAGGTCACCATGACCTTCCCCGCCAAAAGCCGCACACTGATATTATTGCTGTCTTTCTCCGCCGTCACCTCGAATACAGTCCCCAATACCGTCGTCTTCACTCTGTCACTGTACACGATAAAAGGTTGCTGCTCATTTTTTACCACCGAAAAGGCCGCCTGCCCCTCCACCTTCACTTCCCGCTTGTCATAAGCCCCAAAGTCCTTCCGGTAAATGATCGTTGCACCCGGCGATAAGATAGCATCGGAACTGTCCGGCAGTTTGAACACCAATTTCTTGCTGTCCGCATTGTGCCTCCCTACCCATACCGCCGCTACAACAGGCTGATTCATTGTACTCGTCGGCCTGACCTGACCGTTGAGCCACCACCAGCCCGCCACCAGCAGGATCACCGCCGCCGCAGCCACACCTATCCGCAACGCCCTTACCCTGCCGCTGCCCCTCACCACCGTCGCCCGCTGAATGGCTACCAGCATCTCTTCTCTGTATTCCGCAGGAACCGCCTCACCTTCACCCGCCTCCTCATAATCATCCAAAAGGCTTATATCTTCAGGATGTTCATGAAAATACGCTTCGACAACAATCGCTTCCTCCTCTGTACAAAGACCCTTCAGAAATTTTTCTAACAATGCTTCGCTGATAGCTGCCATGATGGTTTATAAAAGTAATTCTGTAGTTCGCAAAGCTATATACACTTGTGATGAGGTTTTACCCCTGCTCGCACTAAAGAAATTTTAAGAAAATTTTATAAGATGGCTTAAAATCGGGTGGCCAATAGCACAATCACCAGCGCAATCACCTGACGGATATGGCGAAAGGCTTTGGTGACATGGTCCTCGACCGTCTTGACGGAGATCTCCATCTGTTGCGCGATCTCCTTATTGGAGAATCCGTGGAAAGCCTTTAACATGATGACCCTCTTGCGTACCGGCGGTAAAGTCTCGATAGCGGCATTCACCTCGTCAGCCCGCTCAAAATGAACGTCTTCCGCCGGCTCAGCCTCACTGATAAAAGTCAGGCCATGCGCCGTCTTTGCCTTTTTTTGCGTCGCCTCTTTCTTAAGATGATTGATCAACAGGCTCCGCGCTATAATAAAGACCTGCTTTTCCAGGGGATGATCCTCAGACAGCGTATGCCTGAACTGCCACAGCCGGATAAAACATTGCTGGGTGAGATCCTTCGCCGTTTCGTGGAGAAATATTTTTTTCAGAAAAAAGCGAAAGAGCTTCGCATGAAGAATATGATATACCTCAATGAAGGCTTCATGATCGCCTTCCTTGATAGCAGTTAGTTTGGCGGAGAGAGAAATGGATAAATTGTCCATACAGCTCGCAAATTGCAAAAAATCGTTTTACGCCGCAACCGTTTGCATAAAGTTAACCCAAAGATAATTTTTTAATAATGATATTTCCAAGCACCATCCACCATTACAATTACTCGAAAGGCTTAACCCACTCACCAAGAATGTTTTGCACCGTATATTTTTTTGCTTCACTATCGGTCAGCTGATGACACCAACTTACCCGACCGACCACCGACGCACCCGCCCCCCTGCTCTCATACTCAGCATAATACGCCGTTTGCTCATTGGCAGGATTCCGCCAGTTGTCCCATCCCGCCGGCGCAATTTGCGCACCCATGTCGGTCCGGATATACACTGTCCGCGCATAAGGTCGCCATGGCCTCCCCAGGAATACTCTTTTCGCAGCGGTATCGGCCGTCAGCCGGCAATCCAAAAACACAAATCCAAAAGCCTGCCTGGGCGTAGTAGCAGCAGCCGTCAAAAAAGAATTGATCCAGCTCCGGATCTCACAACGGTCGAAGACCACGGTCGCCTCCCCAAAAATGAAATCGGTCGTCCCCCCGATAAAACAATCCTGGTAATACTGCCGGCTATTCTCGGTCCCGGCATATAACGTGTCCTGATTACCCAATAACCGGCAATGAATGAAGACACACCTGTCCCCCTCCACATGCAGCGCTACGGCTTGACCTACCCTGCCTGCCGTATTCGAAATGGTCAGATTTTCCGCGGTAAAATCATTTCCGGTTACCAGCACGGTATAAGAAGTATACGTCGTGAATTTGTCTTTCCCGAATGCATCCTTTCCGCCCGGATTAGGCTTGCCGGAATAATCATCATAAGTGATGATCGTGCTGTCTTCACTTTCCCCCGACAGGCTGATCATGGTCTTCCAGGAAGGGATAATGATTTTCTCACGATAAACGCCATTTTTGATGTGGATGACAACTCTTTGTTGTGACAAATCACGAACCGCATTCACCGCCTCCTGTACGGTCCTGAAATCCCCGCTGCCATCCTGTGCTACGGTAAAAGAAGAAGGATAGGTCGCCGGCTGAGCCATTGCACCTATCCTTCCAAGTATGATAATGATGACAAGAGATATCGCTTTCATTGAACTAAGATAGCAATACCTTTTAAATTTTTACCGATGCCGGCCGCCACCGCTACCATGTGGCGCCCCACCGCGTGGTGCCCCTCCACCATGTGCCATCGGATGTGGAGCCGTGTGAACAGCGCTATGCTGCGTCATCGGACGTGAAGGCGCCGTATGCTGAACCGATGCATGATTCGCCGGACTCATGGCATGATTCGCCCCCGTCGTTGCCGCCGGTCTGTTCGCAGTCGCTGCATGATTCATCGCCGTCGAATGCGAAAGACTACCGGTATTGCCCGGGTGATAGGCCGATGCCCTGGACACTG
>JAMFSL010000286.1 GCA_026225275.1 Puia dinghuensis | reverse complement strand
TAGTTATTTTATTTAATTAATTATTTATCAATACCTTAAATAACATTACTTCAATTAAAAATTGATAAAAATAGCCCACAATTTCACATCAGGAGCTATTTTTCAATCTCTTGTTGCAAATGAATAGTAATTATAGTAATACAATGACTCTAATAATTGATTTACAGTATTTTCCATCTTCTATATTATATAAAAGTTCGTATAACTTCTCAAATATAATTTTTGAGCAATACGAAAACTATCAAAAAATGAGTTTTCGCAATCGCTGCCGGATCGTGGGTGCCGAAGGGGTGATCAATTTGAGCATTCCGTTGGTGCAGGGAAGAGATCAAAAGGCCCTCATGAAGGATGTCAGGATTTCCACCGCCCAATCCTGGCAGTCGCAACACTGGAAGACGATCGTCTCCTGTTACAGTCGCTCGCCATGGTTTGAATTTTACCGGGATGAGTTGGAGGGGCTGTATGGGAAGCCATGCGATTTTTTACTGGACTGGAATATGCGGTGCTTTGATTGGACGCTGAAGGTTCTGGGAATATCTATTCCGGTAAGTCTGACGGATGGCTATGAAAAGAAATACGCTTCCGACCAGGTGACCGATTGGCGGGGAAAGATCCTGCCTAAACATCGGGGAGGGGGGACGGCCGGGCTGAACGCTGCCGGCTCGGCAGACGCCGCCGCTGCATTACCATGGAATGCCGCTGTGCATCCCTATCGCCAGGTATTCGAGGAAAGGATCGGATTCGTCCCCAATCTCTCTATACTGGATCTGCTGTTTTGCGAAGGAAAGCAGGCGATCAGATATCTACGATCTTCCTGAGGTGGCCGGCTTTTTCCAGCCGTTTTTTCCATTCGGCAATCTTCTTCAGATAAAGCTGTTGGAGGAGTAATTCCCGGGATCGGATTTGTGGCCGCAATCGCAGGGATTCCGTGGCCTTTCCTTCCTGGGCAATAAGCTTTTTCATCTGTTCTTCGAATTGCCACTGAAGGTTGTTCATAGCGGTGAGTATTTCCGCCCGGGTCGACTCTTGCAGGTAGAGCAGTTGTTCGGCTAAATGAGTGCTGTCGGCAGTAGTGAGCAGGTAAGAAAAACTGGAATTCGGTACAAAAGGAGTACCGCGTAGCTGGATGACCCTGCCGGGTGTTATATCGGGCGCTGTACCGGGCCCGGTCAGTCGGATCGAATATTCCCTGGGAGCCGCTTCTTGTCGGGGTTGGTCCGGGTTGTCCGCATCGTCAGCAGTATTGATAAATGTAATATTATTATCCTCCGCCTGTTCGTTGTCGATATCCGGGCCGACGACGATCTTGTTTATGCTAGTCGTCACCTGCCGCCGGTGCACGCGTGGAGTTGAGGGGGATGTCCGGGCCGACATCCCGGGCGAACGCACGGTGGCGTTCGGGCTCATCGTAGTGGAAGTGGTCGGGAGCGTATGGCGCACAGCAGGACCGGCAAGCACGGCAGATGCAGCCATCCGCCTGTCCATCACCGGACCGGCAGGTCCGTACACCGTGACCAGGGTGATCAGTCCGGTCAACAGCAGCAATATGAAGGGACGAACGCCGGGGCGGTCATAGGATTGTTTTTGCTGTAGGATCCTTTTGGCCCTTTGCAACAGCAACTGGTCTCCATCGCCTGTGGCGGCTATTGCCCGATTTACCCTTGAACCCCGGGAGGAAAGTTGGCTGCGGGTGGCAAGTGACAAGAGCGCGCTGACATAAGAATGGCGATCGTACCGGAATTGCAATACGAGATCGTCACAACAGTTCTCCCTTTCCTTTTTGATCTGGCGGATCAGCAGCCGGGTAAACGGATTGAAAAAGAAAACCCCTTCCAGGATCGTCACTAGCAGGTGCAAGAGGTAATCGTGGCGCCGGATATGGGCCAGCTCATGCACAAGAATGGCTTCTACCTGCTGCGATGTAAGCTGGTTGATCATTGCCACCGGCAAAAGGATAATCGGTTTCAGATGGCCCAGGGTGAGGGGGACATCGACCTGCGACGACAACCAGGCGCTGACGATCGGACGAATACCCATTTGGCTGCTCGTTGCCGACACGAAGACCCGCAATTCCGAAGGTAATTTGGAGAGACCATGCCGGGTGAGTTGCCGGGACTGCCGGTAATGATATAAATAACGGATCAGCAGTCCGCTCAGTGCCAGCAGATATAGCGAGGAACCATCAACAAGAATGACATCCGTAAAGTAGCGGCTTGCCTGCCATAGCCTTCCCTGTTGCGTAACCGGCAACAGATCCAACCAGGCGGTCGTGCTCCAATGATCCTCGCGTGGCCAGCACCACGTCGCAATAAAGGTCGCCCCTGACCAGAAAGCTCCCAGGCTAATGAGCATCAATGCCAGCCCGTGCCTGATCCTGGCTGTGATTCGGCTGAAAGTAAAAATCAGCAGGCTGTACAGCAACCACAGCAATGCCATTTGCCAGAGACTGTCAAACAGTGCCCAGCCCATTGCCTTCAGTAAGGGGGATTGGGTCAAAAAATGCATGCTTATTGCTGTTTCAGGTCGTTTAATAATTGCTGGATCTCTTCCAACTCGGCCGGAGAGGCTTTGTGACTCCCCAGCGCCTGAATGACGAGCTCTGTGGATGAACCGCCGAACACGGTATTGATCATTTTGCCCAGCAGATGTTTCTGGGTCCTTTCCTTGCTGACAGAAGCCTGGTAAATGTGGGTCTTTGCAGAATCATCCCTTTTCACGAGCCCCTTTTCATGCATGATCTGCATCAGCTTGAGGGTAGTGGTATAACCAGCCTCCTTCGATTTCAGCAATTCTTCGTGCACTTCCCTAACAGTGGCCTGGTTCTTCACCCAGAGGACCTGCAGGATCTCCAGTTCGCTTTCCGTAGGTTTGATGGTCTTTGTCGACATAAAGACATATTTAAAATACAATTTACGATATATTTCGTAAATGAAAATCTAAAAAGTGGGGGGCAAAGAATCTAAAGATTGCCTCACGGCTTTTTTTGCCCCTGGGGGGCAAAAAAAAAGCCCCCGTGTGGAAACACGGCGACTTCGGTATTTGGATCTGATTAGTGTCGTTATTTGTGGACTAAAGATATAACTTCATTTGAATTGCTGAACAAAAAAATATTATTTTTTTTGTTAACGCGCAGTAAAGGCCGACGATACCTTTACTGTAGGCGTTTTGGCCACGGTGACGGTTTCCGCCTGCCGGTGCCGGATTGACGTCCCTTCATGATTACTATAGATGCTGGCCAGGGTAGGCGCGATGACCAGCGAGACGATCGACATAAGTTTGATGAGGATATTCATGGAAGGTCCTGATGTATCCTTGAAGGGATCACCTACAGTATCGCCCGTAACAGAAGCCTTGTGGGGTTCCGATTTTTTATAATGGATCTCACCGTTGATCTCCACTC
>JAMFSL010000285.1 GCA_026225275.1 Puia dinghuensis | reverse complement strand
CCAGAAAGAAGGCGCAGCCTAACAGGTAGAGGGACATAAAGCCGATGAAGATCTGTGCGGCCAGGTTTTTGCCGGCGCTTCGACTTCGCCAAAAGGCCCGCCATTGATGGGACAGCAGTGTAAAGGTCATGGTCAAGGATTTATGTGTATAAGCTACCGAATTAACTGGACCAAAATAAATATTATTCTGCCTGTCCCGGTAAAACTTTACATCAATCCGGCGATTGTCGCGACGAATAACCGATGGAGCGATTAGCTAAAATTAAAACGATTATGTAAAAATATAGTATGTAAGAAGCCTTTTGCTTAATTTTAATATGGCTTAGATCGGATAAGCAATAACCGTTATTTCTACTGTATGATGGCAAGAATCGGCAGAATCCTTATCAGAATAGTGTTGGGCATATTAATACTCCTGATCGTTATCTGTCTTGTCTTTGACCGGCTGGTACAATTCAGGATGGATGATAAAGACCTGACCGATTGGTTTCATTCCCGTCACATCGAGCCTCATCTCGCGTATTATGAGGCCAAAGGGCGCAAAGTACGTTATATCCGGGTGGGGGATGACACCGCCGCGACCATACTTTTCATCCATGGGGCACCTAGCAGTCTTAGTTATTGGAAAAGCTATCTATCCGACAGTATACTGTTGTCGAGGGCGACGCTGTATGCAGTAGACAGGCCGGGCTATGGGTATTCCGGGCTGGCGGATCCTTTGCCGGATCTTGCTGCCCAGGCAAGCATTATCAAGTTGATCCTGGACAGTCTTAACAAGGTGCACCGTCCTGTTATCGTTGTAGGTGTCAGCTATGGGTCCCCGATTGCGGCGCGACTGACAATGGATTACCCCGAGCTGGTAGATGGGCTGATCCTGATGGCGCCGCCGCTGGGACCTGGCCGCGAGGAGTATTTCTGGTTCACCCATCCTGTCGAGAGTCCGCTGATCCATTGGGTCGTTCCACGCATGCTGCAAACGGCAAACCGGGAAAAAATCCATCACAGGGAAGAACTAACGAAGATGTTGCCGTTATGGGCGGGCATTCATATTCCCGTTATCTATATGCAGGGGCAGGACGATCATTTGGTCGATACATCGAATGAGAGTTTTGCGAGACAGCATTTAATAAATGCCCCCTCCCTGGATATCCGGATGATACCTGGAAGGGGGCACCTGATTGCTTTTGATGAAAAAGACAGAGTGGAGAGGGCTATCCTGGACATGCTGGATACATGTGAACGGAGGCGCTGACATTATCCGTCCATCCTGACAATCTTCGGTGTAAACTGTCCTAGCACATCTACCAGCTGCCGCTGACTACGCATCACTTCTTCTATATCCTTATAGGCCTGAGGCGCTTCATCCAATCCGCCTCCCAAGAGCTTCACCCCATGCTCCTGCAGGGTTTTTTTCAACCACTCGTGGGTAATGGATTTGATAGCGGCCGACCGGCTCATCTTTCTGCCTGCGCCGTGGGCGGCGGAAGACAAGGAGGCTGTTTCGCCCTTTCCCCTGACGATATATCCCGGTGCCGTCATAGAGCCTGGGATGATGCCCAGCACGTCCTTTGCCGCCGGTGTCGCGCCTTTCCGGTGAACAATCAATTCCCGCCCTTCGTGGATTTCCTTCCAGGCGAAATTGTGGTGGTTCTCCACTAATTGCAATGGCTGACGGCCCAGCTGTTTTGCGATTTTCGCGTGGATCACGTGATGACAAGCGGCTGCATAATCGCCGGCCAAATTCATGGCCAGCCAGTATTCGACGCCTTCCTGTTCAGTCAGGTCGAGCCATGCGAGATTTTTTGCTTCGCCGGGCAGGAGCCGCTTTTCTTTTGCGATCCGCGTATAGTGATCGGCAATATTCGCTCCCAGCGCTCTCGAGCCCGAGTGCGATAACAGACCCAGGTATTTCCCAGGCGCAAGTCCGAGGATCTCGTCCTTTTCTCCGATCGTTACCGTACCGAATTCCACGAAGTGGTTACCGGATCCCGAAGAACCCAATTGTTTTGCGGCCCGGCCCTGCAAACTTTTCAGCAAGGGAATCTCTTTGAATTCAGACCGGTCGATCACCTCATGGGGCGTGGACTGGTCGAACTGACGGCCGCTGCCGAATAAGGTCGCCTCCTTCAATTCCCTTGCGAACCAGGCCTCTTTCTGCACGAGGTCCTTAGGATCGATATCGAATACGGATAGGCACATCCGGCAACCGATGTCCACTCCTACCCCATATGGGATCACTGCACCTTCCGTCGCCAATACGCCGCCGATGGGTAATCCATATCCGCTGTGGGCATCGGGCATCAATGCGCCTGCGACGGCGATGGGCAATTTGGCTGCCAGGTGCATCTGATGCATAGCTCCGGCTTCGATGTTTTCGCTGCCGAATACATTGAACGCAATGCCTTTTTCATTCAGGGCGATGGCAGTGCCATCTTTTTCGGGTTTGGGCATAAGCTGTTGTGCGATCAGCCCCAGTATGGCATCGTCGGTATATTCCACCGGCGACGCCAGTATTAATTTCAATAAATTCATCACATCCTCCTCTTTTTCGAACTTATAGCTCTTTTCCATCACCTTCATAGCGATGCTAATAACAGGTCCTTCGGGGTAACCGATAGACCGTAAGTCTTTGCCACGTAATTTTAATTTGGCCATTTTTTTAATCTGTTAAAAGACGGACGACCGGTAACTGATCGTCCATCTTTGTTGTTTTTATTTCTGCGGAACGAAGATCTGGCGCAGCTGATCGATCAGTACCCCGTTACCGCTGACACTGATGCTATTGATCTTTTCGGCGATCTTCTCCACATACTCCATTTCCTTCAGTTTGAACAACATTGGGTTGTCCTCGATCAGCTTAGCTGTGTTCAGCAAGCTACGGGTGCTGGCCGTTTCTTCCCTACGCAGGATGATATTCGCCTGCGCCTTCTTTTCGGCAATCAATACCTGGTTCATGATCTCTTTGACATCACCCGGCAGGATGATATCTCGGATACCAAAGCCGGATACGGCGATACCCAGGGCACTTGCTGCGGCGCTGACCTTTTCCAGGATGAACGGGACCAGCTGGTCCTTTTTTTCCAGGATCTCATCGAAAAGCAAGCCGCCGACATATTCTCTGGTAGCCAGCTGGAAGGTGACATACAGCTGCTTTTCATATTCCTTGTTCTGCAACAGGGCCTTCTCGATGTCTACTACCCGGTACTGTGCCCAGGCATTGAGACGCAATGCGGCTTTGTCCCTGGTCAGGATTTCCTGACCATTGATCTCCAGCTGCTGCTGACGGATATCTACTTTACCGACATGAATGCCGATATTGTTCTTCCACCAGTAATATACCCCATTATCGAGGATCCGCTGATACTTCCCGTCGATGAAGAGCACTGCCTTTTCGTAGTTCTCGACGCTCGCAGTACGAACGTAAGACGTTACAGCTTTGCTCAGCAACGTTGCCCGGTCGATATTCTCCGTGATATCGATCTTGCTCAGATCGGCCCGGACAAAGCTATAGTCGATGACCGCCTTCCAGTAAGTGTAGCGTCCCGGCGTCAGGACCTGTTTGAACAAGCCGTTTTCATACAGGAGGACGATCTCATGATCTTTAACCTGGATGACATGCAGTGCCTCTGCCAGCTGAGTATCCTGCAAGAGAATATTCAACTCATAGGCCGGGGTGAATGGCTTTGTAACGTCGTACGTTTCGACTTTTTCGGCTGGCCATAACCAGTACGTGCCTTCTTTCAACATCCGCTGGTAGGCGCCTTTCCTGAACACCAAACCGATCTGGTAGGTGTTGATGATTACGCGTTTCATTTTTCTACTATTTAATCTTTTTTAAAAATTTGTTTTAAAAAGCCTGCGGCACCGACCACCCGCTATTCGCGGGGCAGATCTTTCAAAGTTTGGTCGCTGGCTGGCTTGTTCTGGTTGCGCCTGAACATACTTCTGTTGTACAGGCATTCATCAGTCGAAGAGCAGCAGGTTCCAGTCTTTACCGGACCGGTCGCATAGCGTATACCAGGTTGCTCGGATCATGTCCCGGATGGCGGGATCATTTTCTTTGCCGGCCGGTGGCGCCAGGCTTTTTTGAGTTAACATGCTCTAACCACTTGAGCTATTCGCGTGACAGGCGAAGTGGGATTCGAACCCACGCATCCAGGTACTATTGCTCTAACCGCTGAGCTATCCCTTGTGGGGAGAAGGAGTCGAACCTCCGACACATAGTCCTGGTGATAAATACCGTCATTCGTCAACAGCATACAGGAAGTTACTACCCCTGCACTGTGGGGCCTTTGTAAGCCCTCACCCGGGTTGAAAGGAGCGGATATTCACCTCGTTGTTCCCTATTGGGAATATTTTTGTCCTTTTTACTCATTGACCAATTCGTGCCGCCTGAATTTTGGAATAGCAGCCCCGGGGCTAAACCGGGACCGCTTTTATTCCTCCTTTTAGAAAATACTTTATTCCGTTTTATTCATGTTCGCTACTGCACTACTTTATTCGCGCAGCTCGAGCTGGCGAAGGCGTGAGGCTTGGCCCTGAAGGCGAAACCCATTCCCATAATGTAGCCCATAGCTTCTTTGAGTGCCTGGTTGCTTTTGAATGCCGGGTCCGTATTGATATCTGCGTGCACTTCCAGATCGACATCATATTGGCCGAATAGTCGGGACAGCGAATATGCTACGTCGATGCTTTTGGCTACTTCCTTCAACATCCGTTCTTTGACGCTCATTTTCTGTTTGGTGGTTTCCTGTTTTATGTACATGAATCCACCTTTTCCTTTCCGGATGAATACGATCACGGTTGCGAATTCCGTCAGGCTGCCTTTTACCTGGCTGTCGGTGCCGACGCAGGCCTTCAGATCATGACCGGCATTCTTTTCCCGAACAAGAACGGCTCTGATCTCGTCTTGCAGGTCCCTTTTTATCGGGGTCCCGTCGAATTTTCTCCATTTTTTCTGTTCCATTGGTTCCGTTTTTGTCTTCCTATTTCCAAATAGGGTCGTTTAAGGGTGGCGCCTCGAGGAATCGAACCTCGATTATCGGTCTTTCAAACCGCCGCAATAGAACCATCTCTGCCAAAGCGCCCTTGCGGATGAAGAAAGATTCGAACTTTCAACCCGCGGCTTAACAAACCGCCGCTCTGCCATTGAGCTATTCATCCTTTGTTGGCCCGCTGGGATTCGAACCCAGAGCCCCCGCATTAAAAGTGCGGTGCATCTACCATTGAGCTACGAGCCATCGATTAGCCGGCTTAAGAAGATTCGAACTCCTGTAGAACTTCGTCCTTGAACACTGTTCAAGGCCTCGTTCGTAACTTTCGCTCCGCTCAGTTATGTTCGTAGCGTAGTGTTCTTCCATTGAACTATAAGCCAATGTCCTTTTTCAGGTTGTCTCCGGGTTTCGAGCCCTGAAGACCTTCGTCGGAGCTGCTTCGCCACGCTCCTCCTCGTTCGCAACCTTCGCTTCGCTCGGTT
>JAMFSL010000284.1 GCA_026225275.1 Puia dinghuensis | reverse complement strand
TCCGTCTGTGGCGGCTGTTCTTTGGCCTCTTCCTTATGCCCCCATTCTACTTCGACGCTCTTCGCATAATCGAATAATTTGCTGCCGACAGCTTTCCATCCCATAACCTCCACAAAACCCGCGATCTTGATCTTTTGTGTGCGGGCCTGTGCACCGCGGCCAGACTTGATGACGACGACAGGTTCCGGATGCAGGGTGACCGCTTCGAGCCTATTGCCGTCCCCTTCCTTGATGAAGAGGAATTTGTTATTGAGGGTAGTGGTTTCTACTTTGAATCGCTTGACATTGAACTGCTGCTTCTCATTGTCCAGGTAAATCGCAGTGATGATCCTTTCGGGATCGAATTTGCGGATCTCCAGCAGCTTGCCCGCATCGAACCGATGTGTCAGCTCGGTGTCGGTGATCTCATAGCTGCCATCGGAATAAATAGCAAGAATACGTTCGTCCCCGCCGAAGCTGCCCAGGTATTCGCCTTTCCCTTCGGTGTTCAACCGGCCGAAGGTCTCGTCAAACCACAACCGGCGACCGCTAAGCGTGGACTTGCCCGCCACCTTGAATTTAACTGACCGGATGGGATATTTCGTCACCTGGTTGCCGAGACTGCTGCGGTTCTTGATCTCCTGTTCTTCGAAGTAAAAGTCGAATTCCTTATGCCGCGCGGTGCTGCTGGGGCTAAGGACAACCCTGACCACTTCGGCCTCACCGTTGGGGTTGGCAGACAGATAGTGTACCCTGCTCTTCGCATCATCACCTTTGGTGAGATCGTATTCCTTATCGCGGGTGACGCCGGTGACGTTAAACCGTTTGGCATAGCTGATGCCACCCTTCCCGTCGAGGTAGATCATATTGTACGTAGTACGCTCGTCATTTTTGCGGAAGATGGCCACATGAAGGATATCCTTGCCGATAAAAGCCTTTTCCGATACTTTAACGATCTTCATTTTGCCCCCTTTCGTGAAGGCGATGATATCGTCCAGATCTGAACAGTCGGTGACGAATTCGTCTTTTTTCAGCCCCGTACCGATAAAGCCCTCTGCCCAGTTGACATACAGCTTGACATTGGCAATGGCGACCTGCTGCGCCTGGATGGCTTCAAACAGCTTCATCTCCGTTTTGCGTTCGCGGCCCTTACCATATTTCTTCAGGAGATTGTCGTAATAGGCCACAGCGAAATCCACCAGGTTGTTGAGATCGTGTCTGACTTGTTTCATCTCGGCCTCCAACCCTTTGATCTGCGCATTAAGCTCGTCGATGTCGAGCCGGTAGATACGTCTGACCGGTTTCTCCGTCAGCTTGACAATGTCCTCGCGGGTGATATCCCGCCGGAGCTGTTTGCGGAATGGCTCGAAAGCTTTGGCAATGGCCGTGAGTACCTTTTCCCAGGTCTCATGCTTTTTTTCCAGCTCCTTATAGATCTTTTCTTCAAAGAAGATCTTTTCCAGTGAGGTATAATGCCACTTTTCCTGCAGCTCGGCCAGCCGGATCTCGAGTTCCTTTTTCAGCAGTTCCTTGGTGTGATCTACTGACAGCGTCAGTAATTCTTTAACCCCCAGGAATTGTGGCTTCTTATCGACAATGACGCAGGCATTGGGTGAAATGCTGACCTCACAGTCGGTGAAGGCATAGAGGGCGTCGATCGTAATATCCGGAGAGATGCCGGGTGCCAGGTCGATCTGGATCTCGACGACCGCAGCGGTATTGTCGGTCACTTTCTTTATTTTGATCTTTCCCTGGTCATTGGCCTTGAGGATGGAATCGATCAGCTGAGTGGTCGTGACTCCATAAGGAACGTCTTTGACGAGCAGGGTCTTTTTATCGAACTCCTCGATATGGGTGCGGACGCGGACCTTTCCACCTCTTTTACCATCGTTGTAATTCGTCGTATCGACCATGCCGGCCGTGAGAAAGTCCGGGTGCAATTCGAATTTTTTGCCTTTGAGGTGTTTGACCGCGGCTTCGCAAAGTTCGCAGAAATTATGCGGAAGGATCTTGGTGGCAAGGCCGACGGCAATGCCTTCAGCGCCCTGCGCCAGCAACAGTGGAAATTTCATGGGCAGCGTGATGGGCTCATTTTTTCTTCCATCATAGCTGAGCTGCCAATCCGTGGTCTTGGCATTGAAAGCCACTTCCAGCGCGAATTTGCTGAGACGGGCCTCGATATAACGTGAGGCGGCGGCATCGTCTCCGGTCCGGACATCGCCCCAGTTGCCCTGAGTATCGATCAGCAAATCCTTCTGGCCCATATTCACCAGGGCTTCGCCGATACTGGCATCCCCATGCGGATGGTATTGCATGCTCTGGCCGATGATGTTGGCCACCTTGTTGAACCGGCCGTCGTCCATTTCCTTCATGGAATGGAGGATACGGCGCTGAACGGGTTTGAGCCCATCCTCTACGGCAGGCACGGCCCTTTCCAGGATGACATAGCTAGCATAGTCCAGGAACCAGGTCTTGTACTGACCCGTTACCCCGGATTCATTCTCGTGAAAATCGTCGGCTATTTTTATTTTGGCCATGGTCAAATTTACAGGTTTCGTTTGATCCGTAATAGGCTATTTCTCATATAGTTCCAGAGGCTGGCCATTCGGATCGCTGAAAAAAACAAATTTTTTATGGGTAAGCTCGTCGACCCTGACAGGTTCGACAAGGACATTCTTCGTCTTTAACTCCTCGGCGGCGGCCTCGACATCGTCTACGGCAAAAGCGAGATGACGCAGTCCCTTGGCTTCGGGATAGCTGCCACGTTCGCGGAATTCCGGGAAAGAGAAAAGCTCAACCTGGTACTGGCCTGCTATCGCGAGGTCCAGTTTATAAGACTGCCTCTCGGCCCGATAGGTCTCCCGGATGATCTCAAAGCCGAGCACCTCGGTATAAAAGCGCTTGCTGCTCTCATAGTTGTCCGTCAGAATGGCGATATGGTGGATGCCCTTTATATTCATGACGTTCATTGTTTTTTCCCGATCTTCCCCAGGTGCGTGTCCTGGAAGCCGCTGAAATATTTCAGCCCGTATCCCATGGCTCTGTCCATACAGGAATGTCCGAACAGGATCATACCCGCAAATTCCAGCGCGGGATGGCTCGTGAACAGGCCCACCAGGTAGAGCGCAATAGCCACGGCCTTGTGATGAACAATATTGTAACCGATGGCTCCTACCCTGTTTCCGCCCAGATAAGCCAGCATGCTGAGATCCGGCGCGAGTATCCAGACCAGCCACCAATACCAGGCGTAGGGCAGACGGCTGAGCAGAACAATGCTGAGCAGGAACATCGCTCCCTCCTCCCATTTGATCAGCTGTTTCATATCGTTGTAGTTGTTGCCGTCGTTTCTGCCGGTGCCGAAGCTTTCCCCTTGATCTCGAAGTCCTTCATTCCCTTCAATTCACCCTGCGTGTCGAGCTCGCCTGCCGCCGCCAGCTGTTTGATCCGCCACAGCATGTAGGCATCCCCTGTCGTCTGTTTGGCTTTGTTCAGGAATTGATGGATCAGCTTATTGACCTTGATCCAGTCGCCGGTGATGAATTTCTTCAATTCCTCGTCATAGTAGTCATAGGAATGCTGAGATAGCTTCTTCCCGCCTTCAAGGATACGCACACCCTTGTCTTCCTGGCAAAGCCGTGTCCATTCGTCCGGGTCGATCTCGAATTCGCTGAGCGTGATCGACCTGGCCAGCTTGCGGGCCTTCAGGAATTCACGGGCCGGGATCTCGAACAACCAGGTCGGATAGAAGATATTCCCTTTCTCGCTGATGAACGGAAGATTGTTGAGGTATAGAATGAATATCCTGCCCTGAAATTCTTTCAGCTGGCTCATCAGCCAGTAATAACCGCTGACATCATGCTTATTCTGGGCTGCCCAGATCCAGCAGATCTCGGCCGGATCATTTTGCAAGCGTTGTTTCAGCGCGGCAACGGTATTGTTGTCGTCGGCCACGCTGCCGTCGTCGACGGAACCGTCAATATCGCCGCCTGCCAAGACTCCACGCCACCATGATTTACGCGCTTCAATGCCTTCCGGCGTGTAAAGATCCGACAGCGGGCCTACCGCAAAATCGTCAGCGATCACCAGCACGTCTCCCTCCAATCCTACATCCAGCAGGAAAGAGGCTTTTAACGCCTCGGCATCCTTGGGTTGAAATACAATATGGATCATACGATCATGATTTAATTCTTTTTTTTCTTTACCTCTTTTACTTCCTTTAAAATTTTTTTATCTTCGGTCATCAATCTCTTCTTTACCGTATTAACGTCTTCAGAAGCAGGCAAAGATTCGGGCTTAACACCCCTTTGTACCAACATCTTTCGTACAGCCTTGTTATTATCGACATGTTCGGCAGAGATCATTTGCTCTCCCCTAAGATCTTTCTCCACTACATTATGACTTGTCAGCTCCGTGGCAAAATCCTTCGCCTTGATGATCAAAGTCGGCAGAAAATCAGCCAATGGCTTGCTGTCCGGGACGGCTAACTTTTTCTTCATCTCCTGTGTAGAGAATCCCCCAAATAAAGCCTGATCGCCTTTCGATCTTATTACGGCAAACCCTCTCTCATCTACGCCTCGCTCAAAAATAATCCCGGATAGCTTTTTCTCAGACTTAGACAATTTTTCTCTGGCAATTACTCTCTCTATATCTAGTAACCGCTGTTCGATCAACTCTTGCTTACGGGTTTGGACCGCGAAATAAGTTTGTGCAAACGCAATCTCATTTTTTAAGGAATCACCATTCTGGGCAATCAGGTAACATGCATACCTTGTCAGAGCTATGTCTTCAACTGATCTGGAGGAACCGCTTCCAATTTCGACCATTTTGTTGAGATCAACAAAATGGTCGAATACCCTTTCGCCTACATTCTTACAGGCTTCTTTTGCCTTATCGACTACCTTGACAAAATTACGCCACTCGGAATAGTTAAAGAGCAATTGCAACTCTCTTGCACTCCAGCATTCAACATCTTTATAAATGTAGCAGGATTGTTCAAACTTTTCAAACAACTCGTGAATCAATTCTTTCTTCATATAAAAAGGTTTTCGCAATTTTAAACCTCTTTAATGGCAAAATTCTGTGAAGATATCCACATGGTGATCCATGCTCACACCGCAGCCGGCCGGCTAAAACTATGTCGTTGGAGCAGGTGTCTCTTCCACCAGATCGAGCTCGATCTTCAGGTTGTTGATGATGAATTCCTGCCTTTCCTGGGTATTCTTGCCCATGTAGTATTCCAGTATCTGCTGGATGTGGGTTTCCGGCATGACCATCACTGGTTGTACGCGCATATCAGCGCCGATAAAACGGGCAAACTCATCAGGCGAAATTTCGCCAAGACCCTTGAAGCGGGTGATCTCCGGCTTGTTGCCTAATTTCTTCACCGCAGCCTGCTTTTCTGTTTCATCATAACAATAGTGCGTCTCCTGCTTATTACGCACCCTGAACAGCGGCGTTTCCAGGATATACACATGCCCGTTCTTCACCAGGTCGGGAAAGAACTGCAGAAAAAAGGTCATCAGCAGCAGGCGGATATGCATTCCGTCGACATCGGCATCGGTGGCGAAAACGATCTTGTTGTACCGGAGCCCTTCGATGCCTTCCTCGATGTTGAGGGCATGCTGCAACAGGTTGAACTCTTCATTCTCATAAACCACCTTTTTGGTCAGTCCATAGCAGTTCAACGGCTTGCCACGCAGGCTAAATACAGCCTGGCGTTCTACATCCCGGGCCTTGGTGATGCTGCCGCTGGCAGAATCCCCTTCGGTAATGAAGATGGTGCTTTCCTTCTGCTTTTCCAGTATCTGTTCCTTATCCTTGCCGGTAGCTTCCTCATTATAGTGAAACCGGCAATCCCTTAATTTCTTATTGTGAAGATTCGCCTTTTTAGCCCTTTCATTCGCCAGTTTGCGTACGCCGGCCAGTTCCTTACGCTCGCGTTCGCTCTGTTCGATCCGCTTTTTCAAAGCATCTGCAGTCGATGGGTTTTTATGCAGGTAATTATCCAGTTCCCTGGCCAGGAAGTCATTCACGAAGTTCTTCATAGAGCTTCCGCCTTCGGCCATGTACAGACTACCCAGTTTAGTTTTAGTCTGTGATTCGAAGACGGGTTCCACTACGCGGATGGAAACAGCCGCAGTGATGCTTTGCCGGATATCGGCAGCCTCGTAGTCCTTCTTGTAGAAGTCACGGATCACTTTGACGAAAGCCTCACGGAAGGCCTGTTGGTGTGTACCGCCCTGGGTCGTATACTGACCGTTGACAAAGCTAAAGATCTCTTCACCATAGTCATTATTATGCGTGATCGCGACTTCCATGTCCTCCCCTTTGAGATGGATGATCGGATAGCGCAACTCGTCTTCATTGGTCCGGCGCTGCAGCAGATCCAGCAATCCATTCTTCGACACATACTTCTTCCCGTTGAACTGCATGATCAGACCTGCGTTGAGATAGCAATAATTCCACAGCTGGTTATCCATATATTCATGGATATAGTGGAAGTTCTTGAAAACCGACTCGTCGGGGATAAAAGTGACCAGCGTGCCGTTGGGTTCATCGGTCTTCGCTTCCTTATGTTCTTTCGTCAGGACACCCTTGGCGAATTCGGCGGTCTTTTCACGACCGTCACGGAAGGCCGTGACCTTGAAATAGCTACTCAGTGCATTCACAGCCTTCGTACCCACCCCATTGAGACCTACCGATTTCTGAAAGGCCTTGCTGTCATATTTCGCACCGGTATTGATCTTGCTGACAACATCAACGACCTTTCCCAGAGGAATGCCGCGGCCATAATCCCGGATAGTGACAGTCTTCTGGTCAATGGCGATTTCCACCTGCTTGCCATATCCCATCGTATGCTCGTCGATACAGTTGTCGATCACTTCCTTGAGGAGGACATAAATCCCGTCGTCCGGGCTGCTGCCATCACCCAGCTTGCCTATATACATCCCGGGACGCAGCCGGATATGCTCCTTCCAGTCCAGGGTTCTGACACTATCATCATTATACTCGAATAAATTAGCTTTTTCTACCATAAAAGGGTTACGATGTGGACCTGTAGTCCGCTTTGGATAAAAGTTGCAATATAGGCAAACGAAATCAGAGACAGATTATTGGATTTCTACACTTGTGGATATCCGTCCCATCCTTACATTCGCAGCATGGCTGATATTTTTATGACCCTGAAGGGTATTACCGTACAAATGGGCGGGGCCAGGCTCCTGGACAAGCTGGATTGGACGATCCGGCGGGGGGAACAATGGGCCGTGACCGGAGAGTCGGGCAGTGGTAAGACCATATTGGCACACGCCCTGATGGGCAGGCATTTTTACACCGGGCAAATGAACGAACCTGCCGATACAGCCACCGGCAGCGATCCCGGAAAACCCAGGATCGCCATGGTAGAGCAACAGCACAGATTTCGCAACCAGGCGGGAGCCACGGAATTGTACTACCAGCAACGGTTCAATGCGTCCGATGCCGACAAGACGATCACCGTAGCGCAGGAACTGGCAGAATACGCCGGCTGGGAAGGCGATGAAATACTGGCATCGCCTCTGGCAAGTCAATCGTCGAAAAGTCGGGAATCCTGGCTGGATAGCCTACATATCCGACCCCTGTTGAACAAACCACTGATCCAATTGTCCAATGGCGAGAACAAAAGAGTACAGCTGGCCATAGCGCTGCTGGAAAACCCGGAATGTCTGATCCTCGACAATCCTTTCCTGGGGCTGGATACAGAAGGCCGGACTACCCTGCATAGTATCATCAACCGGCTGGCGGCAGGCGGCATGCAGATCCTGTTGATCACCTCATCAAGGGAAATCCCCGATTGCATCACGCATATCGGACAGTTGGAAAAAGGACGCTGGTCCTTCAGCGGACCCAAAGCGGATTTCCATCACACTATACAGCCCCATGCGACAGTACGGCTGAATATCGATATTTTGACCCGGTTGAGAGAGGCGGCCCGGGATGAGGCGATCGGAAACGATTTCTCGGTCGCAGTGAAAATGGTGGACACGACAATTAAATACGGCGAGACAACCATTCTGAACCACATCAATTGGGAGGTCAGGAAAGGTGAGAGATGGAATGTCAGCGGTCCGAACGGAGCCGGCAAATCCACCCTGCTGAGCCTCATTACCGCAGATAATCCCCAGGCTTATGCCAACGAGATTTGGTTATTCGACCGGCGGCGCGGAACAGGTGAGACGATATGGGATATCAAGCGAAAAATAGGGTTCGTGTCACCGGAACTGCATCTCTATTTCGATACGGGCGCCAACTGCTTAGAAGTCATCGCTTCGGGGTTGTTCGATACCATAGGCCTCTTCCGGCCTTTGACCGGCCAACAGGAACAGACAACACTCCTCTGGATGCAGCTATTGTCCTTACAGGACCTGCGCACCAAACGACTGGCGCAGTTGTCCACGGGACAACAGCGGATGGTATTGCTGGCACGGGCATTGATCAAAAACCCGCCTATGCTGATCCTCGATGAGCCCTCCCAGGGGTTAGACGAAGAACAAACGGCCTATTTCAGATCGCTGGTGACGGCTCTTTGCGAGGCCTTCGATAAGACGCTGATCTATGTCAGTCACTACCGTCAGGAGCTCCCCACCTGCATTGATAAGTTCCTGCAGCTGGAAAAAGGAGGACAGGTAACGTAGCCTTAAAATTCGTCGGCAGCCCGGAAGTGGCATAGTCCTTGCAAAAAGTTAATCGGTAACCCTGCCGTAGCGATGGAAAACATATTGTTCATCTAAATGGCTGAATTATGGATATCACTCTATTTCGGTTAGCGGCTGTTGCCGTTGTCATAGCAGGATCATTTGCCTTCCAGCCTTTCCGGGGCGGATCGATCAGGGGATCGGTGATCCCCGCCGACGGAGGCATACGTGTCTGGGCAGAGTCCGCTGTCGACACACTGAAAGCGCCCATCATCAATGGATCATACGAGATAGCCGATGCAAAACCGGGCGCCTACAAACTGATCATTGAGGCAAAATCTCCTTATAAAAATGTCGCTAAAGACGGCGTCATGGTCAGCGATGGCCAGACAGCTGATGCCGGCGAGATTACCCTTGAAAAATAAGTCTGGCGTTGCAGGCTGCCTCCAGGCGGCCTTTTTTATTCTCTTTTTTAAAACTCATACGCTATAATATATTGATTATCAATGCATAAAGGTTAATTATTTGTGAAGGCCTGAAAGGGCGTAGAAGATATGTCCGTGCATCCGGCAAAAATTGTAAATTTGTGGTGCGGCGGACGGAAAGCCTTACTAACTCCAGCTTTTTCGTCCAGCCGGCCAAAACCCACATACTACCCATTTTTTCTGTTAGGAATTGTTTGATCTGTATTGTTTTATCTTAAAAAAAGGTGATGTATGTATTCGTATGCGCTGTTGGAAAAGAGTTGTTATTACCTGATACAGGAAAAGGAGCAAGGGCCTATAGGCTTGATCAGGGTGAACATGGAGACGGATTATTGTATGTATGTATCCAGTTACGCCGAGACGGAATTGACAGTGTGGAAGAAAAAGAGCGATCCTATCTTTGACATTCTCGAATTGCTGGGAGACGATAAGGTAAAAGCGTGGGAGTCTATTTATAATGATAGCCAGGACACCTACAATTATGAAGAAGATGAGGAATAGCGACTCCGATGATCATTGCGATGATCATTGCGATGATCAGAAGTCCGATTATCCGGCAGGGAATAATCGTGCTGATGGGAATTCCTTATTCCATAACTCCAAAGCCCTGCGGAAGTGACGGCCGAAGATAACAGCAGGCTTATATAATATAAGAGGAAGCTGTCTGTATCATTCTCCGCCCCCCCACTGGCGTGGATATGGGCAAAAATGTAGATGATCAGAAAACTTCCGTATGCAAATAGCAGCGAGCCGTAAACAAATACCATGGAGTTTTCAAACCGGGTATGTTCCATCTTCTTAATATACTGGACAAGACCCGTCAGGCTATAAGCGATGATTAGGAGCAATCCTAACGCCAGGATCACGGTAGTCGCGGGAAAATTATGCTTATGAAGCACGGTGAGAAAAGATTCGCCGGCGACAAGCAGTAGCAGGACAAGCAGTAACTGCCGGCGACCGCGACCTGATTGTGCACAGGCAAAGGCCAGGAGCACCAGCGGAGCTTCCGCCAGGTTGTAATACATATTCAGTTGCCGGAGAAAAAGATTGCTGACGCTGAAATGGGCGAAATCAAGGGCCAGGAGATTGACCAGCCCGTTCAGGAACCAATAGATGCCCAACACACAATAGGTATTTACCTGTCGCATTTTTTTCCAGCCCAGTAACAGAAAAGGAATGAAGCACAGCACGATGGCAATGTTGGATATGACAGCATATGGTAGCGAATAAGGGCCGGGTTTCAAAGGATAGATATTTTGCATATAAAGCGCCAAAAACGGAGTTTTATTATGGTTAAAACTACTCGGTTTTACAGAAAAAATACGGTAAACCCCTATGCCGTCGAGCCAACTTATTCATTGTCAATATTGTTCGTTCGACCATTATATCACTTGTCAGCCGGTTACATCGCCGGTAATGCGCCGGCTTTGGCGTAAATTGAGCCCGGAATGATCGCAAACCAAACCATACAGCAAATACTCAGTCGTATCGATATTATCGAGATCGTAGGCACCTTTGTCAAACTGAAGAAGAGAGGCGTGAATTACCTTGGACTTTGCCCTTTTCACAATGAAAAATCACCTTCGTTCACCGTCTCACCGGTAAAGGAAATCTACAAATGCTTTGGCTGCGGGCGAAGCGGCAATACGATCAGCTTCCTCATGGAGCATGAAAAGTATTCCTATGCAGAAGCCCTGCGGTGGCTGGCGGCCCGATATAACGTCGAGATAGAAGAAAAAGAGGTCAGCCCGGAAGTGAGGCAGCAGCAGCAGATGGCAGATAGCCTGTATATTATCAATACGTTTGCTCAAAAATTCTTTTCCGATACCCTGTTCGGATCCGAAGAGGGACAGGATATTGGCCTCAGCTATCTGAAAGAGCGCGGGTTCAATGAAGAGATCATGCGCAAATTCCAACTGGGCTATGGTCCTGATCAGCGGGATGTTTTTGCCCGGGCGGCACTGGCGGCACAATACAATCTGGAATATCTTCAAAAAAGCGGCCTGGTAGTGGTGCGGGACGAAAGACCAATGGATAATTACCGGGGGCGCATCATTTTTCCGATCCATAATCAAACGGGCAAGGTCATCGGATTCGGAGCCAGGATTATCAGGAGTAATGACCGGGCGCCAAAGTATATCAACACGCCGGAAAATGAGATCTATGTCAAAAGCAAGATCCTGTACGGATTATATCAGGCCCGTCAGGCGATCGACAGGCAAAACGAATGTTTGCTGGTCGAAGGGTATACGGATGTGATCTCCCTGCACCAGGCCGGTATCGAAAACGTAGTAGCCAGCGGCGGGACTTCCCTGACGGTGGATCAACTGCGGCTGATCAAAAAATATACGAAGCACCTGACCATCATTTATGACGGGGACGGCGCCGGCATCAAAGCGGCCTTAAGAGGGCTGGACATGGCCTTGGAAGAAAGCCTCGACGTGAAGCTGGTGCTGATCCCTGATAAAGAAGACCCCGACAGCTATGTCCGCAAACTGGGGGCGGCAGCCTTCCGGGATTTTGTGGCGGCGGGCAAGAAAGACTTCATCCTTTTCCAGTTGGAAGTAGCTCTGAAGGATGCCGCGGGCGATTCGGGCAAGAAAGCGGAATTGGTGAACCAGATGGCGGAGACGATCGCCAAAATCAATAAGACAGAGGATTTTACCCGGCAGCAGGACTATATCCGTCAATGCGCGGAGATCCTGCGCATCGAGGAGGAAGGTCTTCATTCGCTGGTCAATAAGTTCATCCGCGGAAGGATTGAAAAACAGGAAAGCCGTGCAGCCGCTCAGGCCGCGACAGGCGAGAGCGGAATAGGTGTTGGAACTTCACAGGCTGCGGATGCTACCCTGCCGCCCGACGAAGAATCGATCAGCCTGCTGCTCAGGCACGAACAAAATGAAAGAGGAATGATCAGGGTCTTGCTGGATTTTGGGTTGAAAGCCTGGGATGAGCAGAGTTCCGTGGCTGACTACATATTGGCTGAATGCATCGATCTCTATGAAATGATCGATAACAAGCGGCTTTTGAAAATACTGGATCTCTATAAGAATTTGTATGAAAAGGGCCAGGAGCCGACCACAAAGAGCTTTCTTTATCACGAAGACCAGGAATTGAGTACCCTCGCAGTCTCGATCATGGACCTTAATCTGGAAATCAGTCCCAATTGGAAAAATCATTATGAAGGTAAGATCACCACACCCGAAGAATTGTATCGTGAAGATGTCCTATCCACCATGCACTATGTAAAATTGCGCAAGATCAAACGCCTGATGGAGGAAAATCAGCAGGATCTTGCCAAACCGCATGAAGATGAAGAATTGATGGTGCTGCTACAGACGCATCGGCACCTGAAAGAGCTGGAAATCCAGTTGACGCGGCATATGGGAACAGTAATCGTGAAATGATCAGCAGACGACCGTTACTGCCCGTTGTGCCTGCAGCAGATGCCTTTCGTTGTGGGCGACGACAAAACGCAGAGTATCCCCCAGGCTGAAATACAGGAATGGAACGAAATGAAAAGGAACCCTGATCCGTCGAAGGTCCTTGGTGTATGCATGATGAAGGATATCGTCCAGCGCGTCGCACTGCCGCTGGAAGCTTTCAATCACCACCCTCCCCTCCTCCAGCTCCTTTCCCGGACTGACAGATTTCACCGTTTTCATTTTCATGACGCTGCCGTCAGGACGGGGCACTATTTTCTCATAGGCCCAGTCCCCCAGCCAGCCACTGCGATGCTGATCGGATGGGGCATCCGGCGCCAGGGTGATCCGGGGCAGAATGTTGCGGATATAGATGTTATTGGCAAGACGGAGGTGACCGAATATCTGAACAATACTCCATTGCCCATGAGCGGGCGGGCAAGTCAGCTGCTCTTCTGTCAACCGAAGAAAGGTATGCGTCCCGGCTTTGATCAGCTCGGTACGGTCTAATAGCTCAGTTATCAGACCTTGCCTGCTACAAATTGCCATAAGGGTTCACTTAAAAGTATACATCAGATGAATCTTCGTCCTGCTCTTCGTCGTACGATACGCACGCTACTTGGCTGCGGGGTTCTTTTTGCCGGCGATCAGCTTGTCAATGGCCTGACCCAGACGACGAGAGCGCGTTTCTTCCTTTTTGGCGCTGGAGATCCACACTACATATTCTTTTTGATCGGTAATAGAGAGCTCTTCAAAAAAGTGGGAAGCGACTTTGCTGCGACGTAATTCTTTGGCAAAATCGTCTGGCGGATAGACAGTCTTGCTAATGGGGTCGATTCCGGCCGACTCTAATACTTCATCCCCCAAAATATCATCATGATGCACTGCAGCCCTGGCCAATTGAGCGACGGTATCAACCTTCTTAAATCGTATGGCGGTCCATACATGATCTAGTGGCACTTGCAGTACGGGCTCGTAACCCCACCCGGTGATACACGCCCAACTGCAATCCCTGTTGAGGCTGGTAGCGATCTTCGAGCCGATCTTGGGATAGGCGACCCAGAATTTGCCATCCGGTTGAAGAGCAGGCAGCACTTCCCGGACAATACCCCCCAATTGCTGCTCATTGACCGCGAAAACGAGCGCAAAATCTATTTTTCTGCTTTTTAAAAGGGGGGTTAGATTTTTGGCAAAAGCAAGCTTTACAAATTGCTTTTCAATGGCAGACGGCAGACCCTGGATCAACAGGTTCTTTTCGTCCTTCAACTGTAGCTTTTCCAGCAAAGTTTGAGACATTTCTGGATCGTTTAATTTTCAGTGATGAGTGTATCGTAGAGTGCATTTCCCATGTGGGAGTGCAAAAATAAGCAAAAATTGTTATTCTTTTTGCGACTTCCTATTTGTCGGTACTGGTTTGTCTGCGTTGGCGACGACGATCACGATAACGGAGGATGGGCACTTTGTTCTCATTTCCCCGGATCAGCCGGGAAATATTCTTTTGGTGCGTCAACACCACCAACAGGGCTACGGCGATAGCGAATCCCCGGTAAAGGGTCTCGTGGGCATCGAATATATAGAGAATGAGTACGGCAAAAGCAAGGCTGGCAAGGATAGAACTCAGCGAAACGAACCGGGTCAGGTACAATACCAGTAGAAACACAGCCACGCAAACTATAGCCGCCAGCGGCTGGATGGCGATGATCATCCCAAAAAGGGTGGCAACACCCTTACCTCCTCTGAATTCTGCCCAGATGGGGAAAATATGCCCTGTAACAGCAGCCAGACCCAGCCCGACCATAAAATTTGTGCGTTCAGTCTCATCGTGGAGATAATATGGAACCAGGATGTATAGACCGGTGGCAATGAAGCCCTTAAGGACGTCCGCAGCCATGACGAATGTTCCCCAGCGGGAACCCAGGACTCTGAAGGTATTAGTAGCACCGGCATTACCACTGCCGTATTCGCGAATATCGATCCCGAAGAACGATCGGCTGACCCAAATTGCGGTCGGAATAGAGCCGATAAGGTATGCGAGGAATATAAGTAAAACTTCCTTCATCTAAACGGTTGAGTTGGCGCACCGAATTGGATTTTCCTCCAATATACCCATCCCCGGTGCGCGGTTGATGATGGGCCTACGGCCAGCTGACCTGAACTTCGCTTCGCTTGGTTACGCTTTCGCTCGGTTATGCTAGGGCTGGATAACAAATATAACGAAAAACTGACTCAATTCCTCTCGCTCTCAACTACTTATTTTGGTCATTTTTTCGCTTTGCAGGCAAATCCACTCGCCTTTTGTCATCCGTAGGGTTACGGTTAAATTGTTTTTAACGGCCTCATTCTCAATATCTTTAATATCGTTTATGAGCAAGCCGCTCAGCAATATAACGCCCCCCGGTGCCAATTGTTGCCCCATGACAGCGAGTTGAGACAGAATTACGTGTTTATTGATATTGGCCAGGATGATATCGAAGGATCCTGCCGCAGGAATGCTCTCGGCATTCCGGACGATGATACGGGTACAATGATTGGTGGCGACGTTCTCTGTTGCATTGTCGATACTCCAGTCATCATTGTCGATGGCCAGGACCTGCCCGGCGCCCAGCCTTTCGGCCAGAATGGCCAGCACTCCGGTGCCGGTGCCGAAATCCAGCACGCATCGCCCCCGAAAGTCCAGATCTTTCATCGCCGCCAGCATCATATAGGTAGTCGCATGATGACCGGTGCCAAAGCTCATTTTGGGAGTAATGACCAATTCATGTGTCACTCCGGGGATGGGGTCGTGGAAATACGCTCGGATGGCGCAAAAATCGCCTACCATGACAGGGTGAAAATTCTTTTCCCACTCTTCATTCCAGTTCTTTTCTTCCAGACGCGTCGTGGAGTAAGGAGGAAGACCCGGCACCTGCTGCAACAGCTGGTCGAGCGCTTCGGAATCAAATTGTTCCTCCGGCACAAACGCCTGCAAAGCCGCATCCTCCTGCTCGAAGCCCTCATAGCCAAGGGTCGACAACAGAGCGACCAGGATCTCCTGCAAGGCAGCATCAGCGGTGGGAATGGTCACTTGAAGGTGATTCATATATCTTTTATATATAAAAAGGTCTGCAGCGGAGCTACAGACCTCTATGATGAGCAAAAATGCTTTTTACTGACGTTGGTCATCGCGGTCATCGCCGCCCTGCCTGCGTGCACCCGCACCTTCCGCCTGAGGCATCAGTATCTTGCGGCTGAGCTTGAATTTGCCGGTCTTCTGGTCGAGGCCAATGAGCTTGACCTTGACGGAATCGCCTTCCTTGAGAACACCTTCCAAGGTCTCCAGCCGCTTGTGCGAGACTTCGCTGATATGCAGCAAACCTTGTTTGCCGGGCAGGAATTCCACGAAAGCTCCATAAGGCATGACCGATTTGACCTTGGCTTCGTAAACGCTGCCGACTTCCGGCTGGGCAACGATGCTCTTGATCCAATTGACAGCCTTGTCCAGTCCTTCCTTCGCCGGACTGAAGATACTGACTTCGCCAAAGTTGCCGACTTCTTCCAGGTTGATGGTAGCACCAGTCTCGCGCTGGATCTCCTGAATGATCTTCCCCTGTGGTCCGATGACGGCGCCGATAAATTCCTTGTCGATAAAGATCTTCACCATTCTCGGTGCATGCGGTTTTACTTCCGCACGGGCCGACTGGATGGTTTCATACATCGCATCGAGAATGTGGAGACGGCCTTTGCGGGCCTGCTCGAGCGCTTCACGCATAGTATTCATACTGAGGCCGTCGACCTTGATGTCCATCTGAACACCGCAGATGCCTTCACGCGTGCCGGTCACCTTGAAGTCCATATCGCCGAGGTGGTCTTCATCACCAAGGATGTCCGTGAGGATGGCGTATTTACCATCGGCAGGACGGGTGATCAGTCCCATCGCTACACCGCTGACGTGTTTGGGAAAGGGTACGCCTGCATCCATCAACGCCAAACTTCCGGCGCAAACAGTAGCCATGGAAGAGCTACCGTTGGATTCCAGGATATCGCTGACGACACGCACCGTATAGGGGTAGTCGCTGCCGGGCATCATCTGCTTCAGCGATCGCATGGCCAGGTTACCGTGACCGACTTCGCGGCGGCTCTGTCCGCGCATCATCTTCACTTCGCCGGTACTGAAAGGCGGGAAGTTATAATGTAAAAAGAATTTGGAATCGACTGATTTGGCGGCACTCTCTACCAGGATCTCATCGAGGGGGGTACCCAGGGTGACGGTAGTGAGGGATTGCGTTTCGCCGCGGGTGAACAGGGCAGAACCGTGCGGTGTAGGCAGCGGATCTATTTCCATGGCCAGCGGGCGGACCTGCTCGAGTGAACGGCCGTCCAGGCGGATCCTATCGTCGAGGATCATATTACGAACGATATCCCATTGCAGATCGGCATAATATTTCTTGGCGAATTTCTTATCGACGTCTGCTGCCTCTGCACCAAGGCTCTCGATCAGTTCCTTCTTCAGTTTGTCGAAGGCATCGCTGCGTTCGTGCTTGCTGCTGCCGGCCTTCGCAATCTGGTAGATGCGATCCTTCGTGAAGGCTGTCACTTTCTGCATCAGCTCTTCCTTATGTTCTGGCTTGGCATAGTCTCTTTTAGCGGTGATCCCGACCTTTGCCTTCAACTCTTCCTGGGCCTTGATGTGCACCCGGATAGCATCGTGCGCCAGTTCGAGGGCCTTGACGAGGTCCTCTTCGCTGCATTCATGCGCCTCACCTTCGACCATCATCAGGTTCTTATCGGTGGCAGCAATCATGAATTCCATATCGGACTTTTCGAGCTCGGAACGGGATGGGTTGACGATGAGCTTGCCATCTACGCGACCGACCCGTACTTCAGAAATGATCTCCTTGATGGGAATATCGGACACCGCAAGCGCAGCAGAGGCAGCGAGACAGGCCAGGGAATCCGGCATGACTTCGAAATCGCTGGATACGAGGCTGAGCAGCACCTGCACCTCACAGAAATAATCCTCGGGGAAGAGGGGACGCAGCGCCCGGTCGATCAGACGGCTGGTCAGTATCTCATAATCGTTCAGGCGGGCTTCCCTTTTGAAAAATGAGCCCGGAATACGGCCGGCCGAAGCGAATTTTTCCTGGTAGTCGACGGATAAGGGAAAGAAATCCTGTCCTTCCTTAGCATCTGTGTTGGCAACAACGGTGGCAAGGATAATACAATTGCCCTGGCGGACGGTAACGGCTCCATCGGCCTGGCGGGCGAGCTTACCGGTCTCAATGGAGACCATCCGGCCTCCGCCGATATCAAACGTTACACTAATGGGTTGTGAAAGCATGACTGTTCGTCTTTGTGGAATGACGGTTTACCGGAGGTGGGACAAATGGGTAAACCGAAATTCTTTGTTAAAAAATTTGTATACAAGTGCGACAAAACCTTCCAGTATAAAAAAACGATTCCCAACCGTGTTGTCAGTTGGGAATGTTTGTCCTATACATATAATGAATTATTTCCTGAGTCCGAGTTTTTCGATCAGCTGGCGATAACCCAAGAGGTTGTTCTTACTCAGGTAGGTGAGCAGTCGCTTTCTTTTACCCACTAATTGCATCAGGCCGCGGCTAGTTGAGAAATCTTTTTTATTGGCTTTCAAGTGCTCGGAGATACGGTTGATCCGTTCTGTCAACAAAGCAATCTGGCCCTCAATAGAACCTGTGTTAGTGGTTTTACCACCGAAATCGGTAAAGAAATTCGCTGTTTTCTCTTTTGTCAAATAAGGCATCTCAAAATTAATTTAATACATCTCTGCCGAATTAGCAGGCGGCAAAATTAAGGGAAAAATATATAATACTAAAAATTAAGGGCAAAAATAGCGTAAAAATTACGTTTATATTCGCTTATTTGGCTAATTTTCGGCCGTTTATGAATTACTTTGCCCACGCTACGGCAGTGATCGACCCTGGCGCCATCATCGGCGACGGCACAAAGATCTGGCATTTTTCCCACATAATGTCCGGCGCAGTGATCGGCCCCGATTGCACGATCGGGCAGAACGTCATGGTCGGCGACGGAGTGATCCTTGGCCGGGGAGTGAAAGTACAGAACAATGTCAGCCTTTACACCGGCCTGATCTGCGAAGACGAGGTCTTCCTCGGACCTTCCGCCGTCTTCACCAATGTCATCAACCCCCGCAGCGCCATCCCCAGAAAAGACCAGTTCAGGCCGACCCTTATCCGTAAAGGAGCGACTATCGGCGCCAACGCCACGATCATCTGCGGTAACGAGATCGGTCAATTTGCTTTTATCGGCGCCGGCGCGGTGCTGACGCATCCCGCCCCGCCTTACAGCCTGTTGCAGGGCAATCCGGCCCGCCAATCCGGCTGGATCAGTGAGTATGGCCATCCGCTCCATCCCGATACTACCGGGCGGGCAGTCTGCCCCGAGAGCGGCCAGGTCTACCTGCTGCAGGATCATCAATTAACCAAGATCACCGGGAATGAGTAATCCCCTCCCTTCTATCCCCCCATCCATTAGATTCGCCCTGGTCGGGGCCGGACATATCGGCTGGCGGCATGCCGCCCAGATGCAGCGATGCGGCATATTAACCGCGGTGGCAGATATCGCCGAGGAAAAAGCAGCCCATCTGGCACAGACCTTCGGCGCCCTGGCCTATCCCTCCCTCGATGCGCTGCTGTCGGCCGGCCAACCGGACCTGGTCGCCATCTGTACACCCAATTATCTGCATGCTCCCCATAGCATTCAGGCCCTGGAAAGTGGCTGTCACGTCCTGTGTGAAAAACCGATGTGTCTCTCCGGTACGGAAGCCCGGGCGATGATCGACGCCGCCTGGCAGGCAGAAAGGCATCTTTTCGTGGTGAAGCAAAACCGCTTTAATCCGCCTGTGCTGTTATTACACCGCCTGCTGCACCAGCGACGGCTGGGCAGAATATTGTCCTTCCAGGTCAACGGCTTATGGAACCGCCCGCCGCTATATTACCACAACAGCGACTGGCATGGAAAAAAGGACCGGGACGGTGGCATCCTCTTCACCCAGTTCAGCCATTTCATCGATCTATTGTGCTGGCTGCTGGGAGATCTGCAGGTGCTCAGTGTTGCAAAGGACAATTTCATGCTGAAAGGTATAGCCGAGGGAGAAGATACCGGAGTGATCCTGCTGAAAACAGACGAAGGCGCTATCGGCGCCCTGCACTATACCGTAGCCGCCTATGCGAAAAATATGGAAGGATCGATCACGGTACTGGGAGAGAAAGGAACAGTGAAGATCGGCGGCGAATACCTCAACGAGCTGGACTATTTCCAGGTCGAAGGAATGGAAGCCCCCACCCTGTCGGCTTCCCGGCCTGCCAATGAATACGGATCGTATTCCGGCAGCATGAGCAACCATGATAAAGTCTATGACGAACTCGTAAAAGCCCTGCGGCAGGAATCTTATGATCTTGCCTCCGCGGTGGAAGCAGAACAGACGGTGCTGCTCATCGAAAAAATCAATCAATGGCAAAACGCATCATCCATATAGTAGGCAACCGGCCGCAATTCATCAAGCTATCGCTGTTGCACCGGTCCCTATCGGAGTCGGCACAGCAACAGATCATCCACACCGGTCAGCACTTCAGCGATAACATGTCCGCCGTTTTTTTCCGGGAGTTCGACATCCCCGTGCCGGACCACCAGCTGCAGATCCATTCGTTGCCGCATGGGGAAATGATCGGTCACATGCTGATCGAACTGGACAGGATACTGGCGCTGGAACGTCCCGACGCAGTGATTGTCTACGGAGATACCAATACGACACTGGCAGGATCCCTGGCCGCTAAAAAGCGGAATATTCCCCTCATGCACATTGAGGCCGGCATCCGCACCGGCGAAGAGGACATGCCGGAAGAATCCAACCGGTATCTCAGTGACCGGCTGGCAGATCTGAACTTCGCCTGTACCTACCTCGGCGTGGAGAACCTGTTGAAGGAAGGAATGCCCGCAGAAAAGATACACAATACAGGAGATCTGATGTTGGATGCCGCCCTGCTGTTCAGCCAGCGGGCGAAAGAAAATTCAACTTACGTTTCCACGTTGGTCCCGGCCGGCCAGCCCTTTGTGCTGGCAACGATCCACCGGGCGGAGAATACCGACAACCCAGAGGCACTGGCAGCCATCCTTCGAGCCCTACACCACATTCACAGCGACATCCCTGTTATCTTTCCGCTTCATCCCAGAACACGCCAGGTGATCGACGCACAGGGGATGGAGCTGAAGTTGATCACTACCCCACCCCTCGGCTATCTGGATATGCTGACGTTAGTACAGGCTGCCGGATATGTGGTCACCGATAGCGGCGGACTATCGCGGGAAGCTTTTTTCTTCCAAAAACCTTCCGTCATAGTGATGCGGCAAATGTTCTGGCCCGAAATGTCAAAGCATGGTCCCAGCCTTGCGGCATCGGCGGATACAAATGCCATCCTTACCACCTTCAGGGCACTACAGGGACCCACCCGGTCTTTCGATACCCGTGTATTCGGAGATGGACATGCCGCGGAAAAGATCAGCCGGCTCATCTTAAATTATTTGCATGGGTAAACGGGTGATCATTTCCGTTATTTCAGACCTCGTCACTGACCAGCGGGTCAACAAGGTCAGCCTTACCCTGCAAGAGGCCGGTCATGACGTACTGCTGATCGGCTCCAGACGCAGAAAGAGTTTGCCCCTGTCACCACGCAGCTATCCGGCCACGAGGATCCACATGCTCTTCCAGAAGAAAGTATTCTTTTATGGCGAATTCAACCTTCGCCTTTTTCTTCGTCTGCTGTGGGTAAAGGGCGATATCTTTCTGGGGAATGACCTGGATGTGATGCCTGCGGTCTGGCTGGCAGGACATATCCGCCGTAAACCCGTGGTCTATGATA
The DNA here is from genome assembly GCA_026225275.1 of Puia dinghuensis. Taxonomy (GTDB): domain Bacteria; phylum Bacteroidota; class Bacteroidia; order Chitinophagales; family Chitinophagaceae; genus Puia; species Puia dinghuensis_B. The sequence continues at coordinate 14,018 of JAMFSL010000284.1, read as the reverse complement.
CCCACGAATATTATATGGGCATGCCGGAACTGGACGGCCGCCCTCTGGTGAAGAAAATATGGTTGCGTATCGAACAATTCATTTTTCCACGGCTCCAATATATTTATACGATCTGCGATTCTTTCTGTGAACTGTATCGCAGGGACTATGGCAAAACACTCAGGGCTGTCCGCAATGTTCCCTATCGGAAATGGGCAGCCATCGATCAGCCGCTGCCTCCCGATATAGAAAAAAAATTGCCTCGCGATAAATTTTTTCTATTGTTCCAGGGGGCTGGCATCAACCCGGAAAGAGGCGTAGAAGAACTGGTCATGGCCATGTCCTATCTGGATCCGGACCGTTTCCATCTGGTCATCATCGGCGGCGGAGATATCTTCGACCGGATTGTTGGCATGGTGCGCGAAAAGGGTTTGTCGGACAGGATCACGCTGATCCCAAAAGTCCCCCTCGAAGTACTGCGATCGGTCACGCGACGGGCCGATCTGGGTCTATCCCTGGATAAACCGACCAATATCAACCATATTTACGGACTCCCCAATAAGATCTTTGATTATCTGCACAGCGGCGTCCCGGTGCTGGTCAGCCGGCTGGCGGAGCTCGAAAAGATCGTCGATCAATACCAGGTGGGTGATTACATTGATAACCATGACCCTGCGCATATAGCAGCCCGCATAGAAGCCATCAGCAGGGATCCGGTCCAACTGAAAAGGTGGAAAAATAACACCTCGAAGGTCATAGAAGACCTGAATTGGGAAAAAGAAGGCCGTATCGTGGTGGAAATATTCGAACAAGTTGAGCAGCAAATCAGTTAATTACTACGTGGAAGACAAACACCTTCATATTGTATGTCTGGATGTGCCCTACCCGGTGGATTACGGGGGTGTCGTTGACCTGTTCCACAAGATAAGAGGGCTTCATGCAGCCGGGATCCGCATCCACCTGCATTGCTTCGAGTATGGGCGGGGCCGCCAGGCGGTATTGGGCGACTATTGCGTCGAGGTCAACTATTACTCCCGCCATGAAGGGCACAAGGGATTTTCCCACAAGCTGCCTTATATCGTTTGTTCGAGGTCAAATGGTCAGTTGTTGGACCGGCTGTTACAGGACGATTATCCCATCCTGCTGGAAGGTATCCATTGCACCTATCTGTTGAATGATGAGCGTTTCGACGACCGCAAGATCGTTCTCCGGTTGCACAATGTGGAATACCAGTATTACCGCGGGTTGTATCGTACCGAGAAATCCATTTGGAAGAAGATATATTATCTGCATGAAAGCAATCTGCTGCGTTCCTATGAACGGCGGATCGCCGGCAAAGTGAAGATCCTGGCGGTATCGGCAAAAGACAGCCAGTTATACCGGGACGAATTCGGAGCGGACAATATCGATACGCTGCCCGTGTTCCTGCCTTATGAAACGGTACATACCAGGGAGGGAACGGGCTGCTTCTGCCTCTATCATGGTAATCTTTCAGTCGCGGAAAATGAGCGGGCCATTATATGGCTGTTGAAGAAAGTGTTTCAATCACTCGAACTGCCCCTGGTCATTTCCGGCAAGGAGCCATCGGCCCGGTTGACCAAGGCCATTGAGCAATATCCGCAAGCCTGCCTGATTGCTGATCCCTCGGAGGAAGAGTTGCAGGATCTTATCAGCAAGGCACAGGTTAATATCCTGCCTTCCATGAACTGTACCGGGGTAAAACTGAAATTATTGAATGCGCTGTTCAATGGACGGCATTGCATTGTCAACAGTGAGTCGGTAGAAGGCTCCGGGCTGGAGTCCATCTGTCATCTGGCCGATTCGGCGGAAAGGATGCGGTCGCTGATATCGGAGTTGTACACGCGGCCTATGCAGGGCGATGAGATCCGGGAAAGAAAAAAAGTGCTCACCTGTCTATATAACCAGGAAAAGAATGTAAACAAACTGGTGGCTTCTATCTGGTAGAAATACGCTTGGGCGTCACTGGCAGGGCCAATCATCATAGGTCACGGGGCGGCCGATCAATCCCAGGCCAGGGTGGCGTTGTCGGTAACCTGCCCCCTTTCCGTCCTGACCATGCGCGCAGGGAATTTATTGATGACGCGGTAATCGTGAGTAGCCATGACGACTGAAGTGCCGTAGTCGCCGGAAATCCTGAACAGCAATTGCATGATCTCGTCAGCAGTCTCCGGATCCAGGTTGCCGGTTGGCTCATCGGCCAATATCAGTTTGGGTGAATTGAGTAACGCACGGGCGATGTCTACGCGTTGCTGTTCGCCTCCGCTCATTTCGAAAGGCATCTTAAATCCCTTTGATTTTATTCCCACTTTATCGAGTACGTCCGAGATCTTCTCATCCATGAGGCGAACGTCTTTCCAACCGGTGGCACGAAGTACGAATTTAAGGTTGTCATTGACATTCCTGTCTGTCAGCAACTGAAAGTCCTGGAACACGACACCAAGCGTACGGCGGAGATAGGGCACACTTTTCCAGTCCATTCCTCTCAGGTTAAAGCCTGCCACCTGTCCTTCCCCCTCACGGAGGATCAGGTCTCCGTACAGCGTTTTCAGGAGACTCGATTTGCCGGTGCCCGTCTTTCCCACCAGGTAAACGAATTGTCCTTTCTCCACAGTCAGGTTAACGTCCTGTAAGATCAGATTTCCTCCCTGGTAGATGTTTGCATTCCTTAGTTCTACGATAATTTCAGCCATAGAAATAATTGATCGTGACAAAAGTAAGGAAAAATGGGATCAATTCGGCCAAATTGACGGTCAGAGCCGGCGGAGTGCTACGATTCGGTGCTGGGTTTGAGCATGAGCCGTAGGGTAGAATCATTCGCAAAATAGCTCATCATCCAATTGAGAAAAATGAACAGCTTGTTCTTCACGCTGAGGATCAGCATGAGATGGACGAACATCCAGGTAAGCCATGCAAAGAAGCCCTGGAATGAAAAGCCCGGCAGATCGACGACTGCCTTTCTTTTTCCTACCGTGGCCATGCTGCCTTTATTGCTGTACTCGAATTCAATCCGGGACTTACCCTTTAATTCCCTTTTAAAATTGCGTGAGAGATTACCGGCATGCGCCAGGGCCACATTGGCCAGTTGTGGATGCCCGTTAGGGTATTTAGGAGTGACCATCCAGGCAATATCGCCGATGGCATAAACTCCGTCGACCCCTTCCACCTCGTGATAGCGGTTCGTCTTGAACCTGTTCCCCTTGACGATACAATCGGGAGGCATTCCTTCGAGGGTATTGCCGATGACGCCTGCCGCCCAGATCAGGTTTCTCGCACTGATCGTCTCGCCGCCTTTCAGCCTCACCGTATTGCCATCGTAGTCTTCCACAGCGGTGCCGGTACGGACAGTAACGCCGAATTCCTCCAGATACTGACGGGACTTGATCTTGCTGGGCCCGCTCATGGCGTTCAGCGTATTGGGGGAGCTTTCCACCAGGTAAATGTTCAAGCGCGAGAAATCGATACCCGGATAATCCTTCGGCAGAATGTTCTTCTTCATTTCCGCCATAGCGCCGGCCAGTTCGACACCGGTCGGACCGCCCCCGACGATCACGAAATTCAGCAGGGCCTGAAGCTCGGCGGGTCCCGCTTCGATAGTATCTTCGAAAGTCTGCAGAATCCGGTTACGTAGGGCCATCGCATTGGGCACCGATTTCATGGGAAAAGAATGAGACTGGATCCGGGCATTACCGAAATAATTCGTCGTACAACCCAGTGCGATGATCAGCCGGTCATAAGGGATATCGCCAACTGTTGTATGAACGACCTTTTTCGCGGTATCGATTCGCTGCACCTCGGCAATGCGAATATTCATATTTTTTGAATGCTGAAAAACCTTGCGCAGCGGAAAGGAGATGCTGGAAGGTTCCAGCCTGGCTGTTGCCACCTGGTACATCAACGGCTGGAATTGGTGATAATTATGCTTGTCGACCAGGAAAATGTCGTAAGCTGTGTTGTTGAGGTCCCGTGCAATGCGCAGTCCGGCGAAGCCGGCGCCAATGATAACGATCCGTTGCCTGTTGTTGGTGGTGATAGCCATAAGACTCGTGTTTATACTGCCGACGCGATGGTAAAGTTACGCTTAAGCGGCAATACGATCCATTATCCTTTCATAAAATATCATGCCGCCGGAGGGCCTCCCCTGTCGCATACCTCAGCTGCCCGTGCAACGGTCAAGGCATCAAAACTAAGGAATTTGAACAATTTTTGTTGGGAATAACCGGGTTTACTGCAGCTATACCGCACGGAACAAATTACCTCTTTATACTCCCAAAAACGGGCATTGTATTTGCGGATATCCGATACTGTTATAAAACTATTAAAACTTTAATTATGAAAGAATTCATTGAACAATTGCGCAAACTTACTTCGCTTAAGCCAGGCACCATAGCCTGGATCGCCTCCCGGACAAACAGGATAGAATACAAAAACAACAAGATCATCCATAACCAGGGAGAAATCTGCGATCATCTATGGTTTATAGAGAAAGGAGCGCTCGGCGCATTTGAACAGACGCCTGAAAAAGTTTATTGCCATTGGGGAATGCAGAAAAACGATTTCGCCACGTCGGTCAACAGCTTCTTCAAAGTATTGCCTTCTACTGAATTCGTCAGGACGCTGGCTCCCACTATCGTACATGCGATATCCCGGGCCGACCTTTACGAAGGGTTATCAAAATACCCTGACCTGCTGATGCTGACATTTAACCTGCAGACCGACTATTATTGCCAGACACGTGAAATAGAAGCCGTTCTCCGCAAGAAAACTTCGGAACAATTTTACTACCACCTGCTGAATAACAAGCCGGAGCTGGTCAGCATACTTCCCGACAAACACATGGCAACACTGTTGGGTATCAGCCCGACATCGCTGAATACGATAAAGAAAGCAATAAAAGCGAGAACAATTGCCACCGGACAAGTGCCGAAAAAATCAAAGAATTCAAAAAAGTGACCTCCTTCACAAAAACATATCATTTTCGTGGCCCTTTGACAGAATTTTTTTCAAAACTGCATTGCCAGATTTTTTTCTCCTTCTTTCAATCCTTCTAATTTTATTCCACCCAGTGCGACAGTCCGTAGCGACTGTCCCTGGGGGAATTAACATCGACTCTAACCGGCCGGTCTAGTGTCTTATTTTCTAATTATTAAACTACATTAAAATGAGAGTTCTATTGGCTCTTCTGGCAGTGTATGCCCTGCTCGGCCGACCGGATCATGTTGCCACACAGCCACCGGCAGCAAATCGACCGGCACTCAATGATTTATTCGTCACTGCCGGCTCGGGTCCTCCTATGCCTGGTACGCCTAACCTAGCGGAAGACAAGGGAGACAAACCTGCCGCGTATAATAAGGCCGAACTGAAGGCCTGTTGTGTGAAAATTGCGAAGGACATCCAGCGGGTCTATCTCCTCAACAACCGGAATGGGAAGATGAAACTACAGGTCAGGGGGCTTTATACCCGCGGACCGGTGCTATTCTTCGCGCTGAGGTTGAAAAACCGGTCACCGCTGGACTACGACGTCGACAGCGTCGGTTTCTTCGTCATGCAAAAGCGGCAGCATAAACAGCCGCCTGTGCAGCTCAGGCAGCTATCCCCTGTATATGTCTATGACAGTGCTGTCCGGGTGAAAAGTTTTGGCCGGGTGACGAGCGTAATGGTGCTGCCCAGGCTGAAACTAGGCAGAGGGCAGCGGCTGCTGATCAAAGTGTCGGAGAAGAACGGAATACGGCAACTGCAGGTGTTGGCTTCCCCTTTTATCCTGGCAAACGCGCGGCTGATCTGAGTCGCGGGCAACTTTATTTGATCATTACTAAAAAATTAAAAAAATGGAAAGCAAACATCTTAATTTTCTCCGGGATGATCTGAAATACCTGGGGTTCGGGGATAATGCCCTGCTGAATCAGCAGATGGAAGAACAAATACAAAAAGGAATCGAAGGATTTGAACTGTACACCGATGCCTATTTCGACGAAGATACCAGATTGGAGGCCAAAATGTATTTCCGGCATTCGGAAAAGGAGGACAGATATTACTTCAATAAGTTCGACGCTTTATTGGTTTATCCGGAAGAATCGGTCAAAAACAGGGCGCAGACCTTTTACGTTCACCTGGGTAAAGGTGTCACGTTCAAGCAGTCATTTAACCTGCTTCAGGGAAGGTCGGTGTTCAAAAATATGATCAGCCTGGAAGGAGAAAAGTACGAGGCCTGGATCAAACTGGATTTCGGGGAAAAAGATTTGCACGATAATTATAAGGTCAAGCAATACGGGTCACGTTATGGCTACGATCTGGAAAAGGTGCTGGGGAAATATCCGATCAGGGAATTGCAGGAGGAAAAGACGAAGGAGGAACTATACCAGTCCCTGAAGCGTGGAAATCTCCAATCGGTCACTTTCGACAAGTCGACGAAATCGGAGAAAATGTACATCGAGGCCAACCCGATGTTCAAGACGATTAATATCTATCCGCATGTCGCAAAGGCTGCGAAAAAGACCGACGGCAAGCCAGTATTACCTCCCGCTGACAATCCCGGAGATGAGCCGGCTGATCCCTCTCCGCAAGAGACTCCGGAAGATGAGACGGATCTTACAGAAGAGACGATGACCACATCTTATGCCGGCAAAGAGCAGGTGCCGGTTCCGGAATATACCATGTTAAAAAAAACAACAACCCGGAAAAGAATTCGTAAACAGATTTGATCACTTTTAAACACTTATTTTATGCTTCAACCTCCATATATGCATTTGCAGGCATTCCGTGACTTCAGCGCTTTTCAATTTACCAGTCGGGGAATGCACGATCCTGTTACCAGGCAGGTACGATTCAATGGCCAGGGGCGCGCCGGCATCTACAATCTCGACCTGCAGGATCTGCCTGTCACTAAAAAGGACGATCCTGGCCGGATCACCGACCTGGGGGATATGGAGACCGTGCTGGCCACACTGATACAGATCGTCGAGATCTATACGGAACGCTATCCGCAGAGAACGGTCCAGCTCCGGGGAGATACACCGCAAAAAGATCATCTCTACTGGTTGGCATTACAGCGGTACAAGGACATTTTACGTCCACTCTTCTTCATCGACGTGAAAGTAAATACATCGACAGACGAGGACGACCTGAGTATCGCCGATATCGCATACCTGCTCAAGCGAAAACCGATCCCCTTCTTTTCTCTTCACACCGTTCAAACAACCTGGAGCGGCCATAGCCGGCTGTTCGGCAGGAAGGTGACGATTGAAATGGACAAAGAGGTAAGGGTAGGTATAGCGCTTCCGAAGCAGTGATGATCAGGACGACGACCAAGACGACGCTCAAGACTACGCTCAAGAAAGAATGGTGATCAACCCTTTGAGGACAGCGCCCAGTTTCACTCCTTCCAGTACTCTCGACTCTGTACTGTTGTGCTGTAACACAGACTGCTCATGCGAGCTGACACACAACTCACAGCCGTTGATGGAGGAGATAACGAGGCTGACCAACTCGAAAAATTCCTTGCCCAGGACGGGATTGGCCATGATGCTCATCTTAATGCCGGCGGGCTGGTTGTTGTAAAAGTCCTTTTTGATGAAGTGCCGGAAACGATAGTAAATATTGTTGGTGTTCATCAGGGAAGTGCAGGCAATGATCTCGGCTATTTCGGCATCGGATGACCCGGTTTCTTTGGCCAGGATGGTCAACGACTCCTGCAGCAGCGTGAATTTTTCATTCACAGCTACGGCAAGGGCCAGAAGCAGTGCTTCCTTCCTGCTGAGGTGTTGATTGTTGTTCAGTACATTACTTGTATTGATCTTCAGATCCTTAATGAACCGGGATTCGGCTGCTACCAGCGCCAGCACGTTGGCGGAAGGCTCGTAGTTAGAAAGATTGAGTTCATTAAGCAGATTCTGGAAGGTTTCGTTCTGAATAGTAGCTGTTGTGCTCATATAATGATGGGCTTTTAGTGAGAGACCGCCCCCCATTCTATGGAAAAGGGCGGTCTCTTTATGACAATGTATGACAATCACCGGGCGTCCGGTGGTCCAAAATGGTTTAGTTCATGCTCAGCTGTGTGGTCAGCGTCTCTTCGCCCTTTTTCCAGTTACAGGGGCACAGTTCATCCGTCTGCAAAGCATCCAGTACCCGGATCACCTCCTGCACACTTCGGCCGACGTTGAGGTCATAAACACTCACCCAACGCACGGTACCCTGAGGGTCGATGATGAAAGTAGCACGATAAGCGATCTTTTCTTCCTGGTCCAGGATACCGAGTTCTTCGGCCAATGATTTGGAGGTATCAGCCAGCATGGGAAACTTAAGATCACGCAGGTCACTGTGGTCTCTTCTCCAGGCGGCATGCACGAATTCAGAATCCGTGGAAGCGCCGATCACAACAGTATCCCTGTCCGTAAATTCGCTGTTCTTCTTGTTAAATTCAGCGATCTCGGTGGGACATACGAAGGTAAAATCCTTAGGCCACCAGAACATCACCGTCCACTTGCCTTCTGCACTGGCATATTCGTGGGTAATTTCTGTAAACTCTTTTCCTTTCTCGATAGATACAACTGCTTTTTTCCTGAATGCAGGAAACTTTTCGCCAATGGACAAAACTCTGTTGGGCATATTTTGAATTGTTTTTAACGATAAAATGAAGCGATTCGTTCGTATGGCGGGCAATCAGATGATCCTTTCGGATAGGCTGCACTGATAGCGCAGCAAGATGACGCGAAAGTAAGACAATGGATGATAGAACATCATCTCCATTTTCTATAAACTGATAGATTAAATCTATGAGGCGCCTATTGTCAGAAAAGCCGGCCGGATATTCCGGGCCGGCTTCATTTATATTCTCTCCGCCGATAGCGGCCTGTTAATTGAAATCTTGTTTGAGCCGCATGTATTTGCGGAGGTCCTGGGAATCGAACCCTTTTTCTTTCATCCTGGCAACATACGCAGCGTCGATACCCATTGACTTTAGCGATGTGAGCAGGTTGAGCGGTATATGGTCATAGCCGATCTTGTGGAATTCCCGTACAAAGTCCGGCGTGATGCCCATAGACTTCAGTGACACCAGCCGGTTCGTTTCGATGTCGGTATAACCAAGATCGTGAAATGCTTTGGCGTATTCAGGAGTAATACCATTGGCTTTGAAAGAAAGCAGGGTGCGTAACGGAACGTTGGTAAGGCCGACATCCTGGAATCCCTTGATGAAGTCGGGTGTGATCTGCATGGAATGAAGGGCAAATATTTCATGCCGGTCGATGGGAGCATAGCCCAATTTCCGCAGGGCCGCGAGGTAACCCGAATCAATTCCTGATGCCTTGTAAGCGATCAGTTCGTGAGGCGGAATAAAAGAGTCGCTCTTTCCTGCCGCCATTGAACGGACATATTGCCCGTCGATATGCTGGGCTTTCAGGCTGACGAGCTCATGTACAGCCAGATGGTCGTAACCTGCCGCACGAAGGTCGTCGACGTATGCTCTGTCGATATGCATTGCCTTCAGGGTGATCAGGCTATGAACATCATCCAGGCCTTCGATCCCTGCTCCTTTCATTGATTTGAGAAAATCTTCGTCGATCTTCATAGCGGAAAGGCTGATCACGCTATGCCGGGACATGGGCGTGTACCCGTTGCGTTGCAACATAGCAACGTAGTCCTTTTTCACATTCAGGAAGAAAAAGCTCTCTTCATTGTTATTATCGAGATCTTCCACCCCCATTTGCTTCAATGTTTGGAGATAGGCAAGGTCGGGCTGGAACTGGAAATGCCCGAACCCCTGTTGACCATCGAACTGACCTTTGAAATTCATGGTGCCTGCTTCCCGGACCAGTTTAAAGCTGACGTTTCCCTGGCCCGGAAAGGGATCGATCTCATTCTTTTTGACCGAAAAGGAAGATTCCCAGGAGTGGTCGTCGTTACTGGCACGAAGCTCGATCTCAAATTCATCGTCGCTCTTGCTTGTGATGAACCAGGAACCTTCCCAATGGGCAGAATCGCCTGTCATGTGCATGTCGGTGTCTACATGAATATCAGAGTTGAGATCGATGTTTATGTCCTCATGCAGCTCATTTTGGAGTTTAATTACCTCTTTGTTGGTCTGCAGGTTCAGTACCGCCTGGTTGGCCTGTTGAAGGCTGAGGTTGACCTCCGGTTGGAGACTGAGGTTAATCCCCGGTTGAAGACTGAGATTGATCTCCGGTTGGAGACTGAGATCGATCTCCGGCAGAGCAGCAGGTGACCCCCAGGGTGCAGGCTGGGCGGGAATCGCTTCGGTTGGCGGAGCCGGATTCGGTACCGCGCGCGCAGGCTGACTGTCGGTGGACCTTGTAGCCGGGCGAATAGTGGTGTCTCCGATGACGGAGGAACCGGAAATGGCAGAGGCGGTCTGCCGGGACTGGCCGCTGGTCAAAGATCCATCTTTGGCAGAGCCAGCAGCCGTCGATGTAGCGGTCTGACCGAAAGCTGCCGGCTTGTTCAAGGCGAAGACGAGGACCGTCAATAAAGGGAGGAGGAAAAAATATTTCCAGACGGTCGAACGGGGCGAGCGTTGGCTATTCATCATAACGATACGACGTTTTAAGAGTGATTGATTATAATTATTGGTGATGCTAAAGGGCAGATGGGGGGCCGAGACCCGGAGCAGGCTGAGCTGGTAGGCGGATCTTTCGACATCCCGGTGCTGTAGTACGGACTGATCGGTCAGGAATTCAAGGTTGTTTTCCACTTCGCGGCGATAGAGCCAGATAAAGGGATTGAACCATTGCAGGACGACCGCTATTTCCGCCAGCAGGATATCCAGGGTGTGGCGTCCGCTGACATGGATCTTCTCATGGATCAGTATCTGCTGGTAGGTTTCCGGATCGTACAAAGCCGGGTTGATAAAGATGTTGTTGCCAAATGAGCAGGGAGCACGGTTGCCGCGGGTCTCTACTATGCGGAAGCGGCCGTCACGGATGACCGGCTGGGTATAAGCCTGATAACAGAGTACAGCGATCTGCAAAATAAAGTGAGCGCCGAAGAGGCAGATGCCGATAATATAGCCATAAAACAGCGCATGCATGACCATCATCAGGACCGCCTCGTCACCCGGCCTGCTGTTTATATTTTGGGTTGTTGTCGGTGCGGCACTGACCTGAGAGGGTTCAATTCCGCCAGTTACAATTTCATTCCCGTCTTGACGGATGTCGATCATACCTGAGCGGGCTTTCATCGCATTGGCATGCGTTTTCGTCACACCGGAGACAGTTCTGAATTGCTCAACAGCAATAACATCCGTGTTCAAAGCCTTTTCCTTCACACGAGATCCGGTTTCATCCCCGCCCGACTTAGTCTCCATCGTTCCCGCAGCGATGGCGCTCACCGCCGAATGGAAGGAAGGATCCATTCTTTCGCGCCAGTTCCGCCCGTGAGGGACAGGCAAAAGAGGGAGAAGGAAAGAGGCGGCCAGGCAGGCCAGGAGGGTCCATCTGTTGAGTCGATAGAAAGTTGCTTTCTGCAGAAAGAGCTTATAGAAAGAAAAACAGACGACAACGATAACCGACACATGCAGGATATAAGGCATCATTTCTTCTGGGATTTAATGATCTCTAGTATTTCGTTGAGTTCTTCCTGGGACATTTTCTGTTCTTTGGCGAAATAGGCCAGCATACTGGGATAAGAATTGTTGAAGTATTGCCGGACGATATCGCCGAAAGCGTGTTTCTGATACTGTTCCTTAGTGACAACCGGATGATAGCGGAATGTGTTACCAAAGATTTCATGGCCGAGAAAACCTTTATCTTCCAGGATACGGACCATAGTGGCAACGGAATTATAATGGGGCTTCGGGTCAGGCAGTTCAGCGATGATCTCTTTAATGAATGCTTTGCCGAGATGCCAGCAAGCCTGCATGATCTGTTCTTCCCTTTTAGCTAATTTCTGCATTGAATTCAATTTTAAGTCAAGTTAATACTAATCTATTAGTTTACCAACTAATTAATTAGTTATTTTCGACTTTTCTCATCTCTTCCCGCTATGACGCATCCTCATCCTTCATGCACGTATAGCTCTACCCTTAATGACGATGATTTTCTGGGAATGATGCATGCCCGCAGAAAGTTGATAACCATTCATTTCCCGTGGATAAATATTCAGATAAAAATTTGCCGGCAATGCTTTTTGCCTTATTTTTGCACTCCCAAAAAACAAGACAATTGGATTGTTGATTGGAATGAATTGGTAGCTCAGTTGGTAGAGCAATACACTTTTAATGTATGGGTCCTGGGTTCGAGTCCCAGCCAGTTCACCTCATGGGACAAGTCGCAAAATTCGCCGCTTGTCCCATTTTTATTTTCCCTGAAAGCCGCGTCCAGCGTGTATATTAGCTGAACCGCCTCGTTCAGTTTGGCGGTTCGAAAATTTTGGCCGTCAAACGTCAATTTTTCGGGAAAGATCGAACCAACGATCTGACGTTTCCTAATCGTCGGTGCTTCGTGGTAGATAGCGTCGAGCTTGGCCAGGGTTTCGACAGCCTTGTTAACAACCGGTACAAGATCTTCCTTCTCATCACTTACCATATTCAATTTTGCCTCCAGCACCGAGATCTGTTTCTCACAGTCGGTCTTGATCGTTTTGAAATCTACGCCGTCGATGTCACCAGCTAGCAGCAGTTCCCTTCCCTTCGTGATCCTGCCATTCAGCTCGCTGATCTGCACGATCATGTTTTTCTTTTGTGCGCGCTGATCTTTGACCTGGAATTGCAGGGCCTCCCCTATTACTCTCTTGTATAGCTCCACTGCCGCCGGATGGGGAACGTATCTCTTCAACTCCCGAACAAATTCCCTGTTCGCATGATCAGCCCGGTACCGGACGCCGCAGGCGGAACTACAGTGATAATAGAAATAGCGGTATTTCCGGCCTTTCGAACCGCTTCCAGTCAGCATGCGGCCGCAGCTGGGGCAGACCAGGAAGCCACGCAGGGGAATCTGATCGTCGACCAGCATCTTCGTCCGTTGTTTTTTCTTTTTGCCATCCAGCATATCCTGCGCCTCATAGAACAGTATTTCCGAGATCAACGGTTCGTGCTGTCCTGGAACAAAGCGGCTTTCTTCATCCTTATATTTCGGTACAAAGATCTTCCCGCAATAGACTGGGTTACGGATGGCCACCCAAAAATTGTTCTTGCTACATTTCATGCCTTTTAGCCTGGCTTCCTTCCAGATCTGTTCCGTAGTCCAATCACCTTCGGCAATCTGTTGAAAGACCCATTGCATGATATTGGATTCAGGAGCCTTTGGCGCAATGTATTTTCGCCCATCTTCCCGGATGCGGTTCATGTATCCTACCGGCGCGCCACCCATCCAACGGCCTTCCTTTTTCGCCCTGCGCATCCCGTGCAGAACATTTAAGGCCCGCCGATCGTTTTCGACCTCCGGGGCAGCCAGGTAAAAGGCCAGCATCCTTTTGTTCTCGGGGATGGTCAGGTCCAGTGGTTGCTCGATGGCTTGTGGCTCGATGCCCAATTTCCTAAGCGTATTGATCATGTGGTAGGCGTCCGCCGCGTTGCGGCTGAAACGATCCCATTTGGTGAACAGCACCAGGTCCGTCTGCCCCTTTTGCCGGTAGAGCCCTTTGAGGAAAGCCATCCACGCCGGCCGGTTAAACGTCTTGGCCGAATGGTCCTCCAATATTGCTTTTCGAACCGTGATGGAGTTGATGTCACAGTAACGGCGCAGCACTTCTTCCTGGTTGCGCTGGCTGTATCCTTTGTCCGCCTGTTCATCGGTCGATACGCGGATATACAAATCGGCTACTTTCATTTCTTTAGCATTTGAGAGAGTGTAAGAATAGCCAACCGGCGGAGAAAGCTAAGGATAGCCTCTGCCTGCTGCTGGTTGACGTCCAGCCCGTGTCGTTGTAAAATGATCCGGGCCTGTTCCGGGGAGATTTTTACGGGTATGTTTTCCTGGCCAAATAAATCGTCGCTGGCTTGCAGATCTTCTGCCTTGCGTTCCTCGCCCACTATTTCATTGCTCACAGTTAAGACACTTGAGCACCAAAGG
>JAMFSL010000283.1 GCA_026225275.1 Puia dinghuensis | reverse complement strand
GTAAAGTATACGCTTTAACTGTTGTAACCTTTCAGGGGGCCGTTACTTCTTGGGCGGCTGGGAGGCGCTTGTTATTTTTACTTCCTTGTGATCAATTGAGTGCTCAAGTGTATTAATTATCTCTTCGGAACAATGATCGCATAAATAACATAAATCCAGCCCAATATCCCGGCGACAATCGCCAGCAAAATCGACTTATTCCTGCTCCAGGAAACGACCACCGCGATAATAGTGCCCAAACCGATGCCGGGCCCATAATAAACCGGCTGATAATACGCGGGGGTTCCCGGGGCTACCACGCAGGAGGCCAGGAGCAGAAAGTTTTTGGTTGGCATTGGTCTCATGTTTCGGCTAAAATAAGGTTATTTCCCGTAATTGAGTAAGAGGCTAATCGCTCAGGGACTAATCTTGTACACACCCCCCGCCACCGTCGGAAACTCCACCATTCTTGCACCCGTAAAAATTCTGCATAGCCCTCCCTTTCTGGACAAGACTTTGGCAGAAATAACCCGGTTATGTTGCCATTTAATATCCAGTACAAATGCCCCGACCGTACAAACGCCGTTGAATTCTCCTTCCGACCACCCCGCGGGCAACGCTGGCAGCAGATCAATATACCCGTTGTTCGATTGAACAAGCATTTCGGAGATCGCCGCCGTTACCCCCAGCGTACCGTCGACCTGCATTACCGTCGCCCCCCCACGGGTAAAGAGCTGCGGCCATGCTTCGCTCAGATAGCTGTTCAATATACTGTCAGCCCGGTTGCCGGCTCTCAAATTTGCCCAAAACGTTATTTTCCACACCTTTGACCACCCCATGCTACTATTATCGCCTCTTTGGTTCAGTACCGCCTTGATAGGGTCGATCAACTCCGGCGTGTACCGGACGGAAAATACATGGCCCGGATATAATCCGTATAAAGGCGATGAATGGCGATGCTGTTTTTCTAATTGAGGCCAGTCTTCCGTCCATTCCTGCAGGGCTCCGCCGGCGCCGACCAGTGGTGGCCGCAGTCTCGCTTTTGTCGATTGTACTTTCGCGGCGTAACCGGTGTCCTTCCCGAGGATGGCAGCAGCTTTGGCATAGTTCGTAAACAAGTCCGTAATAATCTCCATGTCGATCGAAGAGCCATCGCAAATAGTGGTGCCGGGCAGCATACTGCCTGTTGTTTCGTCGAAATAGGGGGAGTTACCCGGACTGCCGGTAAAATTCTCCGGCGATGTAGAGGGATTGGTGACCAGCCATTTGCCGTTGGGATGTGGGACGAGAAAATCCATAAAAAAATCCACTGAACCTTTGATGACGGGGTAAATTTCCCGCAGGTAAGACGTATCGCCCGTGTACTGGTAGTGATCCCACAATTCATCGCACAGCCACGCTCCGGCGGTGGTAAAAGTGATAATTCTCCTTCGCCACCTGCGCGCCCTGGTCTGTTACATCCTTTACCAATTGGATCAGCGGCTCTGCACATTCTGAAAGGTTGGCCGATTCGACTGCCCAATAATTCATTTCGGTATTGATATTGGTGGTATATTTTGAATCCCACCAGGGGTTCATATCGTTGTTCCAGATGCCTTGTAAATTCGCGGGCTGGGTTCCGGGACGGGAAGAGGAGATCAGCACGTAGCGCCCGAACTGGTAAGCCAATGCCGCGAGTGTCGGGTCTGGGGCCGAAAGACTGTGGGCTAACCGCTGATCCGTTGGAAGCCAGGACTGTTCGGTGACAGGCAATTGGAGGCTCACCCTTGCGAATAGCTGCTGGTAGTTGGCGATGGCATCGGCTCTGATGTCATCATAGGTCTTGTTTTTGATCTTTTGTAGCACATCCGTTACTCTTTGATGCGCATCGGCGCTGACATCTTTATAGTTGACGAAATTGGTGGCGGCAGCAACATACAGCGTCACCGCATTGGCATTGTCAATGATCAGGTCGGCATCCTTCACTTTCATCGTCCCACCTTCCGGTATGGCCACGAGGCGGCCTTCATATCTCAGTTTTCCTTCGATACCCATATAATCCGCCGATTTGCCGGTCAGCACCAGGCCGTCGCTGTCGGAGGCGTCCATTTTGAAGTAATCGGTGGCGTAGTCGGAATGCGTTTGGTTGCGGCTGCCACGTAATACGGCAGTAAAAGAAATACTACCGGGCCGGCTGGCCGTTAGCCTTATTGCAATGACCTGGTCGGTGGCGGAAGAAAACACCTCCCGGTTGTATGTCACGCCGTTAGCCGTGTACTGTACCCCGGCGATGCCCGTCGTCAGATCGAGCCAGCGTTTGTAGCCGCTGATCTTTTCAAAAGGTTTACCCGTCAGGAGCAGGTTGCCGAGAGACTGGTATTTCTGCTGCTCGACCGGATAACCCATCAGGTGACGGCCGAATACCGTCTGCGCCTCCTTCAACTTTCCGTCAAAGACCAGCCGTTGGATCTCCGGCAGGTATTGATAGCCCCCTTTGACAACGGTTGAGTAGGGGCCGCCGGTCCAGTAGGTGTCTTCATTCAATTGGATATGTTCTTCGTCGGGGCCGCCGAAGATCATCCCGCCGAGGCGACCGTTGCCTACCGGGATGGCATCGAACCATTTTGTTGCCGGGCTGGCCAGCCAGATCAGGGTTGACGGGTCATAGGCATGCTGCATTATTTTCGCGGGAATGTCTGTCTCCTGCGCCACCAGTGACCCGGAGCAAAAAGCCATGGCCAGACAGCAGAATATATTCCTTACATTCATATTATCCAATTTCCCAGTATTCAGGGCCAAATTTCGCGGAAAGCGAATGGATCCAAGTTAAGAAAAGTCTGGATAAGGTGCTTTTAGTATCTTGAACCACTAAATACCTTGCTCAAAAATTCGATACCATAAAAGGGCGCAACATGGAAAACTTTTCAATAACAACAAGATTAACCGAAAAGGAGTACACGAAAGGGCGGGAAACTTTATCGACAAAACAAAGTTGACAACCGAACAACTACAATTTATAAAATCGAAGGTCAAGGGCAAATAACTTTAAATGCAAAAGACTAAATGATGTCCAGGGAAATGACTCAATTGAAGGACCGCCTTCTGGCGCGCTGGACCCAGGCCTTCGACGAACTGAACACTGTAGACCACTATAAAGCTTTGGTAAAAACCTACCGGTATGCCGGCGCTCCCCGGTTTAGCCTCAGCCGTTTCGACAATCAACAATTTTCAGACAAAGAGAATTGGACAGTCGGAGAAGAGATACCAGATTGGCGGGAGACCTATACCTACGGCTTGAACCAGCAAGGCCTGCCCTGTTACATGACCGCGCGGCACAACTATAATAAGGTCGACTGGGCGGGATTTTATACCTACAGCGACCAGCTGATAGAATACGTCGCGTTTAATCTGGACACCAAAATACCTTCCTCCTTTCAGCGGATCGAATACCAGGATGGAAAAAAGATCGTCTATTTCAGCCTGAGTGTGAACGGCGGGGGCTCCTATTCCATTTATCTGGGTTCATCGAAAGAAGAGATAAGCCAGCGATTGATTAACGGACCTAATGACCTGATCTTATCACTCGACCACCATCACTTTGACGAGCGCGGCAAGGTCCTTCGGGCTGACGGTATCAGCAAGCTTCCAGGCATTGGACAATTTTCGACCAGGGACGAGTATACCTATGATGCCGACGATATACTACTAACCATCCGCCGTTTTTTCGATGGCGGTCACGGACCAGACCGGCTAATCTATAGTCGGATACCCGAGGGTGTCGGCGCAGAGATCGTCATTAACCAATTAGCCACGGCGTTGTCGCTCGCAGTGGTAGACGCACTCGTCGACGATCGTCGAAAAGAAGCCGACTGCTCGGGAAATGCACAAAACATGGACGAACCCATCGGATTGGTCATGCTGAATTACAGCTACAATGACAGCTATTACCCTTCAGCCGGTTACCAACTTGTTCGTACCATCAACGAAGATCTGAAAGAAGGCATTTTTGACTTCTACAGTTTTGTCCGCGAGGCGGACGACATCGAAACAGACCACCTCGAGGCTTTATACGCGCAATTGGATCAGCTCATGCGCGAACAAAACGATCCCGATCTCGGGCGGGACATGTTGAGAAAGACAGCAGCCATTCTGGTTCGTACGAGATTGCACGGCCGGTTGCCAGTCGCTGATGACTTCGGCGCGCTGGCGATGGATGGCCACATCGAAGGCCATAGCGATGAACAGATGGCAGAAATTTTACTGGCCTGCGGAAACGAAGCTGCTATTCTTTCGTTGTGGAAGGCAAAAGGCATGATCTAGGAACTCCTTTTCTTATTACTCCATTTCAAATAGGCCTGATAGCAATCTCCGAGAGCCTTATCATATCCCATACGGTCGGAAAAAGCTTCCGGGTTATAGCCGTCCCCCTGCTTGTGCTTTTTATCCAGATCGAACTGGCTGGCATGAGCGGAAAACCAGAGATCAAATGGCAGTTTTTTCATGGCATCCAGCGTATAGGCATAATCCTTCTCGATCTGGGGATACGCGGGCATACCCGGGGATTCCGGATCGCCAAGAAGCGTTGGGAGATTGGCGATGAGTATACGATATGTTCGGTTCTCATCCTTCACATCGAAAAGAAAGCTGCAGGATCCTTTGGTATGACCCGGATGGTGCAGTACGACGATTTGCATATCTCCCAACCTTACAGTATCCTGGTCGTGCAGCAATCGATCTGCTTTGACCGGTTGGAAAATCATTCCGTGGCCGCCCATAAAAAAGTCCGAATTACCGCCATCTGCCACTACGGTCGCATCCATTTCCTGGATCATCACCTGGGCGCCAGTCATCTTTTTTACGGCAGCGAATGCCCCGACATGATCGAAGTGCGCCTGGTTCGTCAGTAAAATCCTGATATCCGAAAATTTGAACCCCAGTTCTTCCACATGCCGCCGGATCATCGTATCCGAGCCAGGAACACCGGTATTGATGAGAATATGACCCTGTGTGGTAGTAATAAGATAGACTCCAAGGTCATAGCTTCCGACATAGTAGAGGTTGCCGGCAATCCGGAATGGCTTGTATTCCTGTACCCAGGACGACTGAAAAAAAGGCATTGGAATGAGCTTTTGGGCGGCGGAGTGGATGCTGAAGAAAGACAGTACCACCGCGAGCAGCAGGGTCATGAAGCGAATATTAAATTTTTCCATAAGATGCAAGCCCGGGATAAAGTTACCGCATGGTCTAAAACTAAAATTAAAAGGAGAAAAAGGGAGCGCGCAGTGGATAGGCGGTTATTCCGGTCATTTAAAGGGCAAAAGCGGTGTCGTGCGGCTTGAAGCCCGGCCATAGCCTATTTGGGACCCGAACGGGATATTCCCGTGCAAAAGATCATTATATCTTCCCCGCCAGCACCCTGATATACTCAACCACCTCCGGATCATCGGAATGCTGCTCCAATTTGGAATACGTCTTCTCCGTGAGCTCCTTCCCCGCCATGCCCGTAATGATAAATTTGAAATTTTGCAGGAGATCCGCAATGAGGGACCAATCTTCGCTATTGTTGATATTCGTGTGAGTTTGCACCTTCTCGGTAAAAAAACGGTCGTAGAAGCCTTTGTAGGCTTCGAATTCCTTGAGTTTTTCGATGGTAATCAGGGGAATAGGGTTGTAAATGTCAGGTAAAGTAGGACATTATCGATGCTTGATCAATATAGATAAACATGTAGGTTATCTGTCATATATAGTAAGGTATTACTTCTTATATCACCCGTGAAAACACCTTTTTTCCTCTGTTTCACGAAATAGGCGTGTTCTAATAATGCAAATGCTAATTAATGTATTATTTTCCGGTGGAGACAAGATAGTTGGTCTTGTTACCCAATTGGATGAAATGACTGCTATTGAAATGCAAATTCTTGAACTGGAAGATCTGGGGCTTAGTCCATCTATGGCAACGTAT
>JAMFSL010000282.1 GCA_026225275.1 Puia dinghuensis | reverse complement strand
GGCAACACCGAAAGCCTGATCAATTCACCTGAAGCCCTCAAAATCCTGGAAGGCGGGAGCATATTCAAATTCTTCTACCACTTGCAAAAAGTCTCCGCCCAAACCGCCGACCAATCTAACCGCGATATCCTGACAGCTTGCAGCCACTTCGACAATCTGATCGTCAGTGTACTCCCACTACCCATTGTATATTCCATCGCAGAAAAATATCGTAAAAAATGCGCCGTGGTCTTTCTGAGTGTGCCGCCAATACCAACGCGGGAATTCCCTTTCCAGGTTTTCGGCACAAAAGGCCACGTATGGTTCAACAGGCTGTCTTATCTGTTGATGGGGCTGGCATATGCGATGATCAGGCGACAGGTCAACCAGTTTCGAAAGGGGATCGGCCTGCGGCCCGCTAATGTGATGAAAGCCTGTCTTCGGTCGGATATGCTGGCCATAACAGCTGTCAGTCAGGTACTCGTCAAACAGCCAGCAGACTGGCCTTCAAATGCCCATATTACCGGTTTCTTTTTCCTCCCGCAGCCGGCAAGAGAAAAACCGGGCATCAATGAAATTCCGGAAGGGTTGGAAGAATGGCTCGCAAAAGGAGACAAGCCCGTGTACCTGGGATTCGGAAGTATCCCTGTTCCCGATCAGGCAAGACTGTTACGCACGCTGGAAGGGGTCGTGGGCAAAAAAAGAATAGTGCTGGGCATGGGCTGGTCGGTATTGAACGGCTTACCCGTTCATCCAGATCTTTTCGTCATTAAATATGTAAATCATGACTGGCTCCTTCCCCGCTGCAGCGCCGCCATTATCCATGGTGGCATCGGTACTGTTGGAGCAGCTCTGCGCAGCGGTACGCCGCTGATCGTCGTCTCGGTCCTCGCCGACCAGCCGCTCAACGGTAAGATGATCGAACATAAAAAATTAGGTTGCCATATCCCTTTCAGGAAATTGTCACCGGAAAGGCTGCTCAGCGCCATTACCACAACAGAAAACCCGGTAGTAGTGGAAAATTGTAAGGCTACAGCTGCAGCCATCAGAGCCGAAGATGGCCTGGGAAAGGCAGTCAGTTTAATCGAACATTATTTCCAATAGGACATTTCTCAACCGGCAGCCCATTCCCTCTCGCTAACCGGCAACCCACATCCCCCTCGCTCAGCGCCACACATTACCTTAACGTTAACAAACTCCCGTTAAATATACCTCTCGGTTTACCTTCTTATATCCAGGAAGAGCGGAACGGAACAAAAGCTCAACCGCTAACTTAAAATCACAAACAAAATGAAAAAGATTCTTACACTCACCGCCCTGGCAGCCGCCAGCATGCTGATCGCCACCCGCGGCGAAGCGCAATATGCGGAACCCCCTCAAACTGCTCCTGGCTATCAGGCGCCTCCCCCAGCCTATCAGACCCCTGCTCCTGGCTACCAAACGCAACCTCCAGCATATCAGGAGCCTGCTCCAGCCTATCAGCAACCCTATCCTGCGGACCAGGGCGCCTATCCCTATCCCGATCAATACACGCCCGATGGAGTACTCTTCGCAGATGCGTTCCCCGGATATGCCTACTATGACTATCCCGTCTGGAACGGTCACTACCGGGATTATTACTACTATGCGCACTATCGGCCGTTCTTTGAAAGTAGGTATGCCGGGTTCTTCGTCGGTGGCCGCTTTGATGTAAGTCGCTTCCAGCGCGCAAATTACGGTCGCGGATATGCTTATGGCGGCGGATATGCCAATCGTGGTGGCTACGTTAATCGTGGATATGCCAACCCTGGCTTTGCCAATCGCGGGTACGCCAATCACGGCTATGCCCCCCAGGGTTTTGCCAATCGGGGCAACTTTAATCGCGGCGGATTCGCTAATCGCGGATTCGCACCCCACGGGAACGTCAATCGCGGTGGCTTCGGCGGCGGACATGCCTATGCGAGCCGTGGTGAATCCGGCGGACATGGTGGCGGATTCAGCGGACATGGCGGTGGATCCGGCGGACATGGCGGTGGCAGAAGATAACCCATCCCTATATATCTAACTCTTTCTTACTATATCACAGTGGCGCGGCCTAACAACCGCGCCATTCGCATTGCCCAACCCGCCAGGATGTAGAAAAATTTGCTCAGCCCCAGCGCCGGCACCCCGCTCTAACTACATGATTACCCGTATACTGCAGAAAGCGGATTTTGGCACAGATATGGACCTGTCAAAAGTGACTTAATCTTATTAGTTATGCTGTCAAATACCCCTGAAAAAGTTCTTCTCGTCGATGATGACGTCGATCATCTATCCATCTGCAGCCTCATTTTGAAAAGAAAGAATTACGTTGTACGTATCTTATCAAGCTGTAAAAATATAGATGACCTGATCGAGGTCGTCCGTGAATTCCAGCCGGGAATCATCTTCATGGATCACGATATGCCCGACATCAGTGGACTGGATGCCACCAGAGAATTGAAGTCCAATCCGCTGTCGAAATCGATCCCCGTTATCTATTTCTCCGGTCAGGATGATGTGGCAGAACTTGCCGCAGCAGCTGGCGCCGATCACTTCTTACGCAAGCATTTCTATATGCCTGACTTGTTGGAATTGACCGCCAGGTACACTGCCTGATACCTACTCGCTGATCTGTCATCTGTCCGCGACCCGCATAGTCAAAGGATAAAATTCCTTATCTTCAAGCCTTCCCAAAAGCTTATTTTTGACCATGCACCCACGTCTGTTTTTTCTCCTGAGTTTCGCCTTCTTTGGCCACGTAAATGCCCAGCTGCCCGCATCACCCAACCTGACGATCTATGGCCGCGGACTCTATCCCGGCGCCGATAGCATCTTTGACGATATTCGGCAGTCCGGTTTTAACACGGTCGTACTGTCCAGTTTTTATATTCATGAAAATGGGGACGTCTACTCCGGCGACAGCAGAAACCCGATCATCCACGATGGAAAATACATCGGCGATAAAGAATGGCTCCGCCGCATCGCATCGCTAAAGCAAAAACCCGGGTCGGTCTCCCGCATCGAGATCCTGCTGGAAGGCAGATGGTACAACCAGCCCCCCAATACCTATGACTTCATCCGCGATTGGTCGGATTCTACCCGCCAGATCCCCGGCATCATCACCGGCACCGGGAATAACAGCACGCTCTATACGATAGCAAACCTGCTCAAAAGCGTATTGTTAGCCGACGCCCTCTCCATCGACGATGAATCCGTTTATGACAGTACTTCCGTTCTTCGCCTGGGAGAAATGCTCGGCCGCCTGAATATGCACATGACCCTGTGCCCCTTCACCAATAAGCCTTACTGGAAAGCACTCCTCAACGGATCGAAAAAAGGGCTGATAGATGCCATATACCTCCAGTGCTATGATGGCGGCAAACACAATACACCCGGTCAATGGGTAGACAGTCTGCCCGGCAACCTTCCCTTATACCCGATATTCCTCTGCCGCGGATCCTTCAGCACCTGCGCGACGACTCAAAACAGCAAAAGCCCCGACGAGATCAAAGCCGAAATGATCAGGTTCAAAACAACCTACCCCGGCATGACAGGCGGCGCCATCTGGCAAATGCAGGACATCAGAGATTATATAAAAAGGAACTGCTCAGTGCAGGATCCCCAGTCGGGGACGGCTACATCGGTGAATGAATACCTGGTGCAGCTGAAGAATAGTTTGCAGCCCTAATCATCAACTTAAGAAAAAAGACATAAAAGAATGATGATCGCCTCGAAAATATTCAGATTCTGGCGGAGGAATTTAATGGCGCGCGTAATATGCACCTCCACTGTTTTGACGGATATCGAAAGCGCAAGCGCGATCTCGCGGTGAGATTTTTCTTCAAACCGGCTCATTTCAAACACCTTTTTCTGCATGGTCGGCATCCTTCGAACGAGCAGGGTCACCCGATTATTCAGTTCATTCTCTTCTAATGACCTGTTCGTTTCAGTGTTCAACGGTGACTGACTTTTAAGGGCCTGCATCAGGTGCTGTTTGTTTTTGTCAGATCGGATGAGGTCGATCATCGTGGTACTGGCGATGCGAAAGATATGCGTGGAGAGATCGAGTTCAGGTTTCAGGGACTGCCGGTACTTCCACAATTTGACAAAGGTGAGCTGCATCGTTTCCTCGGCAAAATACACCGAGCCTGTCTTCTTATACACATACGCATACACTCGACCGTGGTATTCATCGAATACCTGCCGAAAGGCGAACTGGTCGCCCTCACGCAGTAGTTTGATGGTGCTCAGGTTGTTCAATATGGCAAATTAAACAGATATAAAGATACAACTTTCTCGGCTCTAAGAGACCCCCTAACGACTTATTTAGCAACCAAAACAGCCGTCTTTTTCTCATCCCTCAACAGCTGATGATACCATGGGCTCAGGTCGAGGGCTGCCCCATTCACTACGGTAAACGGAGCAGGCAGCGTAATCCTGCTACCCTGTTCCGCCGGCTCCCCCATCGGCTCGATGACAATGGTTTTGATCACCGCAGGCTCTTTCTTCACACCCGCTCCATCGATCACCCCGCCCTTTCCATCGATCACTCGATCCGCCAGATCGAACGTTTTCAGGATCTTCAGCGAAGCCTTGTCCTTGCTAATGTTTAGCATCGCCCAAAATCCCGGAAAATATAAAGGAAAATCTCCTGTCGACCCCGGCGCCAGCCTCAGCTCACCCGCAGGCAGATTGAGCCCTGCTCCCGTCAGTACATCGGTGGAGAACCACGTTACAGGCCCCGTCATATAGGTGATGTCTCCGGGATTCCAAAGGTTCTGGCACCATTCGAGCCCTTTACGCAGATGCACCAGCTGAATATGTTTCATGATATTCAGTCCATCGTCAAGATAGCCTGCCTGTATAGCAGTATACGCCGTATAGCTTTCCAGGTAAAAAGGCCAGCATTGCGATCCGCGCTGGTCGATACCATGACCGAGACGCATATCCCATACTTTATTGGCATAAAAATCCGGCGTATGCGACAACGAAATGTCGAACTGAGCCTTTATCGCCGACTGCACAATGTCCATCGGCAGAATGTCTCCCCAACCACAATAGCGGCTGACGAACTCACCCGCCAGCTGACCGGTAAAAAGGATACTGTCTTTACGGCCGGAGCCGTCGGTCTCGCATCCGTAGGCAAAGAACCGGCCATTCCAAAGGAGTCGCATCATATCCTTTTGCGACCTGACATATTGCTCCCGGGACTCCTCAGCCCAGGCACTGTCTCCTATCGCTGCGGCTGTTACCTCCGCGGCCTTCAGCGTGGCCAGGTAGATCCCCGCCTCATAGCTGTACACCGGCGGATGGGTAAAGTCATCATAAGTCGTCGGACCGATGGGGATCTCTGATCCCTTCACCATTTTGCTTTTGAGGAATTTCATGCCGTCCCTGATCCTGCCGGCATACTGATGCAGGTATTGAAAATCGCCGGTCTGCTGATAATCCTTGACGATCTGGATGATCCAGCCTTCGGTATTGTCCAGCATCCACTGTCCTTCCGTCGGGACCCTGCCGCCTACCGTACCCATGCCGACATAATAGTGCCCGATGAAGTGGTCGATACTGCCATCGAGCGCCTGCGCATCGCCGAATATCCCCATCTCCGATCTATCAAGCTGGGTAAAGAATTTCTGATAAAAAGGATGCGAGCTGATCCGCTGGTCCATCGTTCCGGCCAGACCGCCCATGCCACCCTCATTGATCGTGACATCCCCCTTCTTATTTAAGATCATATTGGTGTAAATGACATACGCGCTGTTGATCAGCTTGAACTTATACCAGTCCGGATAAGAAGAATGCAGCACCGGCTCCTGCCACTCACTGGTAGCTTTTAAAAGACTATCATGCTTGTCGATCCCATACCCGACAACCGAACCAAGATCAGGAAAGAAATTATGAAAGTATCTTCCATAATCGCTGCCGCCTCCCCAGTAAGAGCCCGGCTCGGCATGCTCCCGATCGATGATCAGCTCAGGATAATACCAAACCAGCATGAACCTGAGTGTCTTTCGCTGCCCCTTCTTCAAAGATGTCCGTATCGCCACTGCGCTGCCGCCATCGCGAACGCCAGGCGCGCTCAAGGTCTCCTTCCTTGATCCGCCAGATCCCCCAACCCCACCAACGCCACCAACACCAAACACGCCGTCGGCAACAAACGCTTCCCATCCAGCCCCACTGTGAATATCAAAAGACCCCAAACTGCTCACCCTCCCATCCTCAGCACGCGCCAGCACAGCCACCTCATCTACATAGTTCTGAAACGTTGCCTTCCGCGGAATGATCGGCGCTTCAGTATATTGCCGGACACCCGAAAAACCTTGCTTTTCAAAAGGCGCGGAGAATGTACTCACCGGACCCCGCTCCGGCCACTCCTCTCCATTGACCAGACTATTCCGCGAAAAGATCTGTCCGTCCATGCCTTTCACCGACAAAGGATCTCTCAATCCTCTTCCAATAAAGTCTTCCCAGGAAAAGGCTACCGCTGCCTCGACGTCTTCGCGAGCTTCCAGCTCGACGTCAAAATACACAACCGGTAACGATGAATTCTTGACATCCTGCGGGACCAGCGCAGACCAGGCATGTATCGTGGTCTTCACCACCGCATCATCGGTCGCAAGATCCGCCTTCGGAAAAAGACCGGTATAGGTAGTATGCCGCACCCCATCCATCCCATATTGCCCAACACTGTCCAGCACAAGCCGCCGCGCCGTCGTCCGCCCTCCGGCCTTATACCACAAAGCAAAAAAAGCCGCACTGCTCCTCTCGATCGGCAGATGAATATTATTGAGACCAATACGCACGAACCGTCCATTAGGCGCAAATTCCACATTGCCCGCGCCTATCCCACCCAAAGGCACTCCGCTCCGCGAGGGATGATCAGCCAGAGCAAGATAGTTGAAGTCACTCCGTCCGCCCAAACCTGACGCAGTGGGCACATACCGTTTGCTGGCCCTGTCGGCCCCGTAATTATCAACCTGGGCCCTTACCACAAAGGAAAGGCCCAGGCTAATGAGGAGAAATGTGCCGGCAATACGCTGCCCCCTCCATCGACTTTTCATATTCCGCATCATACTAATAGTTCGGATTCTGCAAGATATTCGGATTCTGATCGAGGACGCTCTGCGGGATCGGGTTGACATACATTTGTTGCGTAAAGACATGCGGATGACCCAGGAGCACCGGCGTATAGATCCAGACACCCGCATCATCGCTCGGCGAAGAATTGGTGATTTTCATGGCGTGCCTGTCTACGCTCATCACGCTCTGGGCGATACGCCACCGGATGATGTCATAAAATCTCTTGTTCTCAAAACAAAGCTCTACCCTTCTCTCGTTCCGGATAACACTCCGCATCGAATCCTGGCTGAGGACCTGCCCGCCATAGGTTGCCTCCAGCGTAGGCAGGGATCCCCGGGTACGGATCTGATCGAGAGCGCTATAGACGGAACCATCCGGTCCCACAGCCTCGTTTTGGGCCTCCGCATAATTCAACAGCACCTCTGCATACCGATAATAGATATAGTTCAGTCCGTCGATCGCACCGCCCGCCGGCCGGATGTCGGGGTTAAGCGTTTTCCTGAAATAATAGGCAGTGTTGGATACGTCGGCGGTTGCAAAATCGATCTGGTTCAACGAAGGATGGACCTGATCGATGCGGGTATAGATCGTATCGGTAGAAGGCATCCAATTCTGCTTATACGGAGCGCCGTCATAAACGATCCAGTCATAAAAGCGTTGCTCCCGGTTGACATAAGGATGCTGCGGGTCGTAGCCGGAATTCGGATCGGAGATCACCCTTCCGTTCGCCATCCTGAACTGATCGACCAACTCCTGCGTGGGGTCATAGTTGCCCCAGGTGTAATACTGGCCCAGGATATAGACGGGGCCGCCGAACAGGTCACGGTCAGTGCCGTTATCTCCGCCGACATTGTCTTCCAGCTGCCTGTCCCAGATGACTTCAGAGTTGTATTCGGTGCCCTCAGTCCACAGCGTAGTCAGGTCAGGGTAAAGACTATAGACGGAATTGCCCAGCGAGTTGATAAATTTCAAATTGGTGGCGGCCGCGGTAGCATAGCGGCTGTTGTCGGCGCCGGCGAAACTATAAAAATGGTTGGGATCAGCGCCGACGACCGGGGTGGCCGTATTGAAAGCGGGGCTTGCCGCGAAGAGCTCGATCCATCCCTTCAATGCCAGGGCCGCACCAATCGTCGCCCGGCCTGCATCCGCATCGCCATGATTGTATTTTGCAATCAGGTAGTTATCATTGACAATAGAATCCAGCTGCTGGTCTATCCAATCGAAGGTCTGTTCGAAAGTGGTCCTTGACTGATACAACTGGGCGTGGGTATCGGTCGTCACTTCCTGTGGCACGGTGATGATCGGCAGTCCGCCGACATGCATCCACAGATAGGTATAAAAGAAGGCCCTGAGAAATCTTGCCTCGTCGATCCGCCGGTTGCGATAGCTGGCTGGCAGGGTGGTGGTATTGGCATTCACTTGCTGAATATAGGTGTTGCAGGCCCGGACGAAAGTATAAACAGCCGACCAGTCGGTGTAATCCGCGGCATTGTAATCATTTTCCATAGGTGTGCCGCCATTGATATCAGCTCCGACGATACCCTGCTTCCATTGCCAGGACAGCCAATAGACGCCGCCGTCATTATCGTCCGTATAGCTGTCCTGCGGATCGGGGGTACTGCTGTTATTGCTGAGATCACCATAGATCTGATTTAAGAAAAGATCGGCGGTGGTGGTGTCGGCCCACTGCGCATTTCCTGCGATGGAATTCTGCGGGGTATTATCGAGGTATTTATTACAGGAGGGTAACAGGTAACAGGCGAGGCCGAGATATAGAAGAAATTGTAGCTTTTTCATGATGGTCAATTTAAAAATTCAGGTTCGCACCAAAGATGATTGTCTTTTGTACCGGATAGGCTTCTTCCCGGGCCGAGTAACCCGTCTCCGGATCCTCAAAATGCAGGTGGCTGACGGTAAAGAGGTTCTGTCCGGTCGCGTAAAACCGCAGCGTTTTCATTTTGAGATGCTGGGTGATCTTTGCCGGGATGGTATAGCCGATCATCGCCGTCTTCAGCCGGAGAAATCCGGTATTGCTCATCCA
The DNA here is from genome assembly GCA_026225275.1 of Puia dinghuensis. GTDB lineage: Bacteria > Bacteroidota > Bacteroidia > Chitinophagales > Chitinophagaceae > Puia > Puia dinghuensis_B. The sequence goes on along the minus strand of JAMFSL010000282.1, from coordinate 803 downwards.
TTCGGAAGATTCCCATGGCCCGAAGGTGTTGCCGTAGTTTGGATTGGTCGTATTGTTCGTGTTAAGCGACGCATAAGCTCTCGGGAATCGGGCATTCTGGTTTTGAGGCGTCCAGCGGTTGTTATAATACTCATAGCCGGTATTAGTATTATCCAGGCGGAACGGAATGGTCTGGTATCCCGCGATATTGATGCTGGCCTCTGCCGCACCCTGGAAGAAAAGGCTCAGGTCGAAGCCTTTCCAGCTGCCGGTCAGCGTAAAGCCATAGGTGATCTGCGGAATGCTCGGGTAGCCCACTTTCGTTTCGTCATTGTCGTCGATCATCCCATCGTGGTTCAGATCCGCGTATTTGACATCGCCCGGGTGAAGGGTGCCGAACTGGGTGACATTGTAGCCATCGCTCGCGTCGATCACGCCATCGCCATTTTTGTCGTCGCTGGTTTTAAACAGCCCCAGCGCTTTATAGCCGAAAGGCGTATTATATGGTCTTCCCGTTCTTCTGCGATTGGGGTTGTCATAAGTGGCTGCAGTTTCAAAAACCTGGATCAATTTATTCTTGGCAAAGGTGAAGTTGCCATTAAGACTCAGCTGCAATCCGTTATGGAAGCTGTGCGTCGTTCCCAGCACCGCCTCAAAACCATGATTGGACATGACCCCCGCATTCTCCTCGGCCAGTGCAAGACCATACTCCACCGGCACGGTGATGGAGGGCGTCACGAGCATGTCGCTACGTTTCTCATAGAAGGCGTCCAGTTCGAAAGACAGCGCTCCCCGCCACAAATTTCCATCCAATCCTATGTCCG
>JAMFSL010000281.1 GCA_026225275.1 Puia dinghuensis | reverse complement strand
AGTTTATTAAAACACTGGCAGCCCCTGTTAATACAACTGAAACCATCGCAACAGGGCAACTACAGCTCTGGCTATATGTTCCGGATGTTTCGTTGCTGAAATTAGACGGACAGATACAATTCAGCAGTGCAGGCGATCCGGATAAAAATCGTATTGGCTGGCCTCTGGCTACAATTATCCCTACATTAAAAAATGGCTGGAATCACCTGCAACTCAATTTTAACGATCCAGGGGCACAAATTACGGGAGATGGTGGCCCGGACTTGACGGCTATGAATTTTATAAAGATATTTTTCGATACCTCCGCCAACGTAACATCAGATCAAAATTATGGTATTGATGATATAAAAGTTGTTGCTAAATAATTCCCCCTTAATCTAAACTATCAAAATGGCGGAGAGCAAGTCTCTCTGCCATTTAATTTTTACATTTTATAATTAATAAACACCCACTAATAATAGCTATATCTCATTTATTAGAAACACCACCAGGTAAAACCAGGTTGAAACACTTTTCTGCAATAACGAAAATTATCCAGACAGATATGAGCGGAGAAAAAAAATAGAAGATCAATATAAATAAACTTATTAACCATAGCATTTCAACACTAAAGAATATGAGAATAAGAAAGATAAATGCGTTATTACTTATAACGCTGTTACCCGTGATAATAAGTAGCTGTTCAAAGAAAAGCAGCCCTGCGCCAGCTCCCAAAACAGATACTACAGTTGTTCATACCCCTTCGCCTGTAGGCGATGTGGTAGGTAAAGTCATTGTGGGCTATCAGGGATGGTTTGCGGCAATAGGCGACGGATCGCCGATTAACTTATACTGGCATTGGGCGCAGACCTGGGAACAGGAACCATCGCCCACCAACATAGCTATTTCGGCGTGGCCTGACGTGCGCGATTATACCAGCACCTTCCCAACCCAATATGCCAATTTGAATAATGGCCAGCCGGCAAACGTATTTTCTTCTTTTAGCGATCAAACTATTGATACTCAGTTTAAATGGATGAAAGACTATGGCATTGATGGTGCTGCCCTGCAACGCTTTAACCCCAGTGGGATTGAAGGCCCTGTTCGTGATGCCATGGCCGCCAAGGTAAAAATAGCTGCCGAAAATAACGGTGTTAAATTTTACATTATGTATGATGTAAGCGGCTGGACAAATATGGCTACCGAAATGGAAACTGACTGGACAAACAAAATGTCGGCGCTTACTTCATCCCCGCAGTATGCCAAACAAAATGGCAAACCGGTAGTATGTATCTGGGGCTTTGGTTTTAGCGATGATAACCACGATTTTACCGCAGCAACCTGCCTCAGTGTTATCAAGTGGTTTCAAAGCAAGGGCTGCTATGTTATTGGTGGCGTACCAACACACTGGCGTGATCAGAATAGTGATTCGAGGCCTGATTTCTTAGGTACTTATAAAGCTTTTAATATGCTCTCACCATGGATGGTTGGAAGAATTAGCAATGCCAATGATTCTGATGGCTTTTATGCAAACACAAACCAGGCCGATGAAGTATATTGCCGCGGCAATGGCATCGACTATCAGCCATGCGTATTACCAGGCGACCTGAGCGCCCGCCAAAGGGCGCACGGCGATTTTATGTGGAGGCAGTTTTACAATATGACAAAAGCCGGAGCACAGGGACTTTATATCTCTATGTTTGATGAATATAACGAAGGTAACCAGATTGCCAAAACAGCCGAAACCCAGCAGTTTGTACCTGCAGGTTCAGGTTTTCTGTCGCTTGATGAAGATGGAACCCCTTGCTCATCAGATTATTATTTAAGACTGACAGGCGATGGCGCCAAAATGTTTAAGGGACAGATAGCCCTTACACCAACAAGGCCAACAAAACCGGTATTGTAATAAACATTTCCGTTTACCAAAAAAGCCGCTGGGTCAAATTGATCTCAGCGGCTTTTTTGTGCAATTAATAGGACCTTTGGCTATGTCTTCAACACCGTCTTTATGTGTATAGATAAATGCAGGTTGTCAGTAAGGATCGGTATCCAATACACGGTCTGTATGAACAATTCTTGTGCTGTCTTCAAAGAAAGCATTACCTGGTGTATTGTACTGCGTCAGCCTGCTTTGGCAAAACAGTTCTTCCGCTTCGGTCAGGTTTTGCTCATCGGTATTCTTTTGCAGGATAATCAGGTCACTGCCGACTTCTGTACCTGCATAGTCGGTAAACAGGTTATTGGGCAACCTAATGGCTGATACGATGTTGTTGGCAGCAATTGCAGGACGACGCCCAACAAAGAACGAACATCATTTCCCGACAATTTTCTTTCGGTGTACTATTCCCCAATCTGTAAGATTACTGATGATGGTTTGTAGCGTATTGCCGTGTTCCGTAAGTTCATATTGAACCGTTATGGGTTGTGTATCTAAAACGGTTCGTTTTACCAACTGGTTTATCTCTAATTCCTTTAATTCCTTGCTCAGCATTCGGTTGGAAACTCCTTCTACATCATTCAAAATATCGGAAAATCGCCTTTTGCCGTAACAGCAAATAGACGAAATAATAGCAATCTTCCATTTACCATTCAATACGTCCATTGAATCCTGAACGGCTCTGATTCTTTTCTTTTGTTCCTGTTGGAACTCTTCTATTTTACACCCCATAATGTTATTTGGTTACACCGATGATACTGTTATTTCAGTACAAAGCTGCAAATCACCCTTTATTTAAATAAAAAACAAAATCCGGAAGGCCCTGTTGTTTAATTCAATAGGGCTTTTTTTAACACCTCATATTGAGGTAGTAACATTGGTTTCAGATACATTTTTTCAATATCCTGTTCACAGGATTTTTTTAGACAGATACTTTAAAGCCCTTCGTATGTTTCGGAAAAAACACTACCTCCCATTATCGCGTCCATTGAATTTTGAACGGCTCTCTTTTTTCTTCCCTTGCTCTTGCAAATCTTTAATCTGACACATCACAATGTTACTCTGTTACCTCTGTGTTACTGTTATCTTTCGGTACAAAGTTACTAAAGATAACTTAAATAGTCGACTTTTGTCGCTCACTCTTTAAAAAAAGAAATAATGAATAGATTAAAAAATAAGGTTGCAGTTATTACCGGCGGCAATAGTGGTATCGGGTTTGGCATTGCTGAAGCATTTAAAAATGAAGGTGCTAAAGGAGCTATTGTCGGCAGAAATCAGGAAACTTTAGATAGTGCTGCGGCTCAGCTTGGTGATGATTTTATAGCCATAAATGCCGATGTAACCAACCTTGCCGACCTGGAAAGGGTGTTTGCAGCAACAGCTGAAAAATTCGGTAAAATAGACGTGGTCGTAGCCAATGCGGGTGCTGGAGCTGTAGGAACTGTGGCAACTTTTAACGAAGTCGACTTTGACCAGGCAATTGATCTGAACCTGAAGAGTGTTTACTTCACTGTTCAAAAAGCACTGCCCTATATGAATGATGGTGGTTCGATTATTTTGATCGGGTCAAATGCTGCACATCGGGCCTATGCGAATTTTACGCTTTATGGCGCTGCAAAAGCGGCCGTGATCTATTTAGCCAAAGGATTTTCAAGCGACCTTTTAGATAGAAAGATCAGGACAAATGTGATTACACCGGGCACAACAGATACACCGGCATTTGACAAGTTTGTTCCCGCAGAACAAATGGAAGCGGTAAAGAAGCACTTTGCAGATCAAATGCCGATAGGCAGGATCGGGCAACCCGCTGATATTGGTAAAACAGCGGTTTTCCTGGCCTCTGATGATTCTTCGTTTATGCTGGGTGCTGAAATCCTTGTTGATGGTGGAATGACCTATTTGTCTAAATAATTAAAATAATTTTCAAAATGAGTAAATTAGAAAATAAAGTAGCGAGCTACGCAATTATCGGCTTTGGCAAGATCGGTCAGGCCCTGGCCAAGGCGTTTGCCCGCAACGGCATCAAAGTATCCGTTGCAACCACGCGCGACCCGGAAAGCTTTGCATCCGATGCCGCCGCAATCGGATCGGGGATCATTCCCACAACACTGGCGGAAGCTGTTAAGGCGGACGTTATCTTTTTGGCTGTGCATTTCGAGTCTCACCCGGATGTCGCGAAGGCCCTGCCCACCTGGCAGGGGAAGACCATCGTGGATGTGACCAATGCCTATGGCGTGCCCCCTGAGAAGATGGGAGGACTGCCTTCGGCCAGGTTCGTGGCGCAGTCCTTCACTGGTGGTAAACTGGTTAAGGGCTTCAACCATTTGGTCGCTGCCATTCTTGACCAGGATCCGGCCGTACATGGTGGCAGGAGAGTCGTGTTCCTGGCGAGCGACGATGACGGTGCAGCAGCGGAGATCGGTGCGCTTGCGGAAAATCTCGGTTTCGCACCAGTCAAACTTGGAGGGCTTTCGGAAGGCGGACTGCTTGTGCAGGCGCACGGAAACAGCTGGGGTAAACTCATCTTTCAGGACTTAATCAAGTTCGACTGATAAATCGTTATCGCAAATTTAAAAAAAGATGAAAGACAAAATAACACAAGAGAATGTCCAGATTGTGCAAGACTTTTTTGCAGCAATTGGCGGCGGCGACAAACAAGGCCTGCTGGCACTGGTAGCCGAAGAGATTGAGTGGATCATTCCGGGTAAGGACTGGCCGCTGGCTGGCACGCACCGCGGGCACGCAGGTTTGGCGAAGGTACTTCAGAAGGCGTCAGAAGAGGTGGAAATGACATACCCTAAGCCCCCCGATTTCGTGGCGCAAGGAGACCGGGTTCTGGTCATCGGCGTCGCTACAGGGAAAATCAAAGCCACGAATAAGCCGTTCAAGGACGATTGGGTCTTCGACATTACCGTTCGGAATGGCAAAATAACGAACATCCGGGAGTATATCGACACGCAAGCACTGGCCCGGGCTTCCGAGATGCCCATAAGCCCCAAGGCTTAATGAGCGAATGGACGGTCTTTAAATTCATAAACTCAAAGATAAAAGGCAATATGACCGTTTATAAGTTAACGGTGGTTTCACCAATACACACTAAAATAAATATTTCAACAGCATAAGCTTCCTTCAAATCCCTGTTTCTTCCGGAAGCAGGGATTTATCAGGCAGCTTGAGTAAATTGCACATAATTATATACTTGAACGATGTCCAATTTTGAAGCGCTTTTCGATTACATTCAAGAAATATCAGGCAAACTGCTTTCAGAAGATGATAAGCATTTGTTGATGGAGCATTTCAAACCCAAAAAACTTCGAAAACGGCAATACTTTTTACAGGAAGGAGACGTATGCAAATACATTGGGTTTATTGTAAAAGGATCTGCCAGAACCTTTACAGTAGATGAAAAAGGGCATGAACATATACTGAAATTATCTTTGGAAAACTGGTGGCTGGCCGATTTTGAAAGCTTTTACCTGTTAACGCCAAGCCGCTTTAATATTGAGGCGCTGGAGGAACTGGAGATCCTGCAATCAACCAACGCGGAAATTGAAGAGTTTCTTAAGAAGATTCCTGCCTTTTCGGCGATGTCGAACGTAATCAGTCAAAACAACACCATTGCAGCCCAGAAAAGAATGCAGGCTATTAACTATTCGGCTGAAGAGCGCTACGAGGAATTGGTCAGCAATTATCCTCATTTTCTGCAGCGGTTCCCGCAAAATATGATTGCTTCTTATCTTGGTTTATCCTCTGAAACTTTAAGCAGGATAAAGAAAAACGCTTTAAAATAGACCCTTTGGCAATTTCAGGCATCGCTATCATTACAAATTGGCCTGCTAAAATGAATCGCCTGGGGATATTCTCTCGTCCCTGATATAAAAGCATCCGACTGATCAATGTCGGGATTTGCAAACGTAATTGTCTCCTACTTCTGCCAGAGACTCCAATTCGTTATTTGCCAACTTTATGCTTCCCCGGATGAGAAAAAGTGCTCAACAATGGAATATATGCCGTTGTGGTCTTTCTGGAATTCTGCATCTTGATCTCTAACCGCTGCATTAAATGGTTGTCTTATAAGCAGTTACCATGTTTTCTTGATTTAAGTCACCACTTCAACTTGACATTTATCGTGTGTATTTAATGATCCGTGTCAGCATGCAGTTCGTTAAGATGCAGCACCTTTGAAGTGTAATTCAGAACGGAAAAAACCGAAGGACTTGAATATAATTAATAATAGAAATCATGAGTAAATTAGAAAACAAGGTAGCGGTAGTTACCGGTGCTTCCAAAGGAATAGGTGCAGCTATTGCCAAACATTTTGCTGCTGCAGGCGCAAAGGTTGTTGTAAATTATGCTTCCAGTAAAGAAGGAGCGGACAAAGTGGTTAAAGCGATAACCGATAATGGCGGCACAGCCATTGCGGTACAAGCCGATGTATCGAACGAAGCCGATGTGATCAGGCTGTTTAAAGAAACTGAGCGTGCTTTCGGCACGCTGGATATTTTAGTAAATAACGCGGTATATCAGGGGTATGCATCTATTGAACAAATTTCAGCAGAAGAATTTCGTAAAAGTTTTAACGTCAATGTGTTAGGGCCTATATTGACTATTCAGGCAGCGCTGAAACTTTTCGGCGATAAGGGCGGAAACATCATCAATATCAGTTCGGGTGCAAGTAAATACCCTCTTCAAAATGCCTCATTATACTCTTCAACCAAAGCGGCACTTGATGCCTTCACGATTGCTTTATCTAAGGAGTTGGGTATTAAAAACGTTCGTATCAACTCTATTTTGCCGGGCGCTACGGACACGGAAGGCGCAGCCAGCGCGGGCGTCACTGCCGGCAGTGAGTATGAAAAGATGTTTGTCGAAAAAACACCGCTTGGCCGTAGAGGCCAGCCCGCCGATATTGCGAAAGCAGCAGTATTTCTGGCTTCAGATGATGCAGCCTGGATCACCGGTGAGCAAATTTCCGTGTCGGGTGGTATGTACGGTTTTTAAAATCGTAATCCCCAAAAATGAAACTCAATAAGAAATATCACTGATTGACGGTGGTTTTACCAAACCATATAATACTTTTATTAAGAATAAAACTATGAAATTAATAGGCATCCTTGGAGCAGGGCATATCGGCAAAGCCGCAGCTGCTCGATTTTTGGCCAATGATTTTCAGGTCCTGATCAGTAACAGCAAGGGACCTGAAACCCTTACCGATATTGTCTCACAACTGGGAACCGGCGCAAAAGCTGTAACAGCGGCTGAGGCTGCTGCAGCGGATATTATTCTAGTAGCAGTACCCTGGACTAAGGTCAAGGATCTTACCGAACTCACGGACTGGAACGGAAAGATCGTGATCGACGCCACCAATCGCTTAGAATATGGTGCCGGAATTGAAGATGGCGGACTAGCATCAAGTGAAGTTGTGCAAAATTATTTACCGGGCGCGAAGGTCGTTAAAGCGATGAATACCCTCTCAGCCAAAGTACTTGCCGCAGATCCGTCTGTTGGAAACGGAAAGAGGGTTCTTTTTATTTCCGGCGATGATAAAGATGCGAAGGCCATCGTGAGCGGAATTGTCAGTAAAATCGGCTTTGCGCCTATCGACCTCGGCACGCTTGCAGCCGGCGGTAGATTACAGCAGTTTAATTGGCCTTCTCTCCGCTGAAATTTGCTAAAAGCCCTCAAGTTATTATATTTGAGGGCTTTCTTTATTCGAACTATTCTAAACTTTTTCCCATCCTTCACAGTCCTGAACCAACAAACTAATTTCCAAAGGCAAAAAAATCTACATTCGTTCCAACATAGTTACCAAAGTCTGGCATCCATCTTCAATTAATTGCTCTGAAGACCGATCTGTAAATGTACTTGTGCGGTCTTTACAGAATAAAGCGCTCATACCATGCAAAGAAGACAAGATGGTGAACGAAAGATTTTCAGCGTCCATGTTTTTAAATTTTCCTGCTTCGATACATTCTTTAACCACGCTGATCAGATGCTGCAGAGTTTGATGACCCATGCTGTTTTTCTCGTCGTCAGCTTTCTTTTTCATGGGTGGCTCCACGATAAACATCAAGTTATAGAAATCCTTATTATGTATAGCGAAATCGATGAACACGCCGCACATGGCTTTTAAGCGCTCGAAAGGATTTTCAACTTGATCAAGCACCTTCGTTTTGCCAAGCAGTAAACGAAACCCTTCCTCGTGTAATTCTTGAAATATTTCACCCTTCTCCTTAAAATAGAAGTAGATACTGCTTGGGCTATAACTTATTTCTTCCGCTATATTACGTATACTGGCCGATTCATAACCTTCCCGCAGGAATACTTTACGGGCCCCATTAAGAATGAGCGTCCGCATTTCTTCCTTTTCTTTTAATTTTCTTTCTGCAATCGACATAATGAGTAGCTTAATTGACAAAGATAACCGAACACTGTTCGGAAACCAAATTTCTCATCTGTTCAATATTTAAAGCAGGTTTTTTGACGGGTAGTACATAAATGCCTGCTCACTGTTTTATTTTAAAGTGTTGTTATT
>JAMFSL010000280.1 GCA_026225275.1 Puia dinghuensis | reverse complement strand
GCCTCTATGATAGTAGAATAAGGCGCATAGAGTTTGAAATGAACATCCACATCACGCGGCCAGGCGGGGAATAAAAATATTTTCTTCCCATCCGTCTGCATCAGCATCTCCTGCAGGCCGATCATGCCCGAGCCACCCCAGTTATGGTCAGGTGTCCAGTCGAAGCCTGGTCCCCAGAAAGCCGGAAACCGGCGGCCGGAATTGGCGAGCTTTTGGAAGGTGAGGCGTGCGGCCTCATCGGTCAATCCCAGCCGTGCGGCGAAGATATTGTCCTGCTTCCAGCCAATGTAGGACCTGAACTTCACTACATCCGTATCGTATTTCCAGGTATTGACGGCGGTGTCCAGCCCCGGCCTACCTACCCCATAGATCCCCCAGGGGAAGACGGGATACAATTGCATGGATTCTTTGTTATTGACCCTTTCCCATAACTGTGCCGGGGCGATTGTCGGATGACCGTCGAAGCTGCGGAAGGAAAGTGATGGCAACCGGTGCAGCATCGTCGACCATTCCCGGCGCGCCGAATCGCTGAGATATTGCGGCGGCAGTTCGAGCAGCCTGGTGAGGATCGTGTGAAGGCCGGCGATCGTCGAAGAAGAGTTGTAGGCCATCTTATAGGTCTCGCCCGCAGAACCGGGGTAGAGGACCATGTGTCCCTGTTCGTCGAGTATCTTACGACCACGTTGCCGGGCCAGGTATTGGTAATGTTCATTGAAGAATTCCAGGCAGCTTTGGATAAAGGGCAGGCAGCCGGTGATGTCCTGGCCGGAATAACGTTCTGTCTCCAGCATCATCAGGCAAAATTCCAGCACTGTATCCCATTCATATTCCAGCCAGGCGTTGTATTCTACCCCTTTATCGTGACCGGCCGGCATGTCCCAGCCATATTCGGCATTGTCCGGCAGACCGAAGTTCTCCAACTGCTCGGTGAAGCTGGCTCCGGCATGGCCCCAATAGACTTTTGTTCTGGCTTCGGCTGCTTTTAAAGACCGGAGGTAGAATTCGAATTGCGGCTTCATCCAATCGAAATCTCCGCTGCGGATCATAGGGAAGTAGACCAGCCGCTGATTTTGGGCAGTCATCGTTCCCCCGCCCCAATTGCGGAAGTCAGGCGTAAAATGCATACTCGTATCCGTCAGACAGGGATCATAGGTAAAGAGGCCGCCATTGAATTTGGTAGGATACTGACCATAAGCATTACAGGCCAGCATATACCTGAACAGTTGGTAGTTGCGGCCGATTGGCCATAAGGAGGAGAGAGGGGAGTCGGGCTGGATAGATATAAAGCTGCGATTCCACCATTTTGTCCACCACGTCGTCGTGGCGACGCGTGCTGTCGCCTCATGGGCTTTTGCCTCTTCGATGGTGTGCATCAGCGTCGTCGTCCAGTCTTCGATCGTGGGGGTTTGGGCCGTGGCCAGGTAGAGGTCGATGTGCCGGGAGCGGGCGGGGCGGTGACTGGCCAGTTTCCAGCCGGTATAGTCCGTACCCAGGTAGCTGCCTTGCGTCGTTCCGGCTGGCCGCATGTCTGTACCCTGCAGCAGTCCGCCGAAGGTCAGGTCCTTCAGCGGATCCGTCAGCTGAGATTTTACTGAGTCCAGCCCCTGCTGATGCACCGTTACGTCGAAGACCGTGGGGCCGGGCCGGTTGCGGTGATAGAAGACGATGCCGTCCTGTTGAAAGCGGATGCTGTCCCGCCGGGTGATGACTTTGCCGTCCGGCGCCTGGCGGGCGGCCCATTTATAAGAGTTGGCGTTATTCTCCTTTCCGGTGAGGATGCGATCCGTGGTACGCCAGCTTTCATAGAAGGCTTCGGCATCGAGGGGACTGTTGCTATTGAGTTCGAGGTGGATGACGGGACGGTAGACGTCGACCCAGATGCGGATGTAGGCGGTGATGGGATTGGGGGGTGCGGTGGAACCGGCGGTGGGTTGAGGAGGGGCGGTGGAACCGGTGATGAGGATGCCGCCGTCTTCGAGGACGAGTTTTTGAGTAAACAGGGGTCCGGCAAAGGGATTGGGGCTAAGCCGGACCCTTATCCTGCCGCCTTTGAGGAGAGCGTTATTTTCATCGAATGTGCCGCTGCGGGAAAAATAGAACAGAAGATCGCCGTTTTCCACCCATACGTTGAGTCCGATATCGCCGCCACCGCAAGGCATCGATTCCCCGGCGTCGCGGCTCGGAGTGTTCCAGACCAGGTCATAACTGTCAATCTGACGGTTTTGCGCGGCCACGCGAAAGACGAGGCCGTTCGTTAACAGGAAGAAAAAAAGGCAGGAAAATTTCATGGGGTGAATGAAGTTATACTAAATTACGACAATGGAACAGAATAAAGTAGGGTCTCATAAGAATATCTGGCACGGCATCGGCCGGCAGCGTATCGAGATTCCCAAGTCTGTGCTGAAGTCGCGCGTTCAGAACAATGTTTTGTTGCGGCAACTGTACATTTGTGGACTGGGCTACTATCCGCGGGCGAGCGGTCATTACACCTACCGGAAAAAAGGCTTGCCCGAGAACTTCCTTTTTTATTGCGTAGATGGTCATGGCTGGTTCAAGATCGGGGACAAGAAGTATGAGGTGGGACCCAACGAATGCTTTATTCTGCCGCAGCAGATCGAGCATGCCTATGGTAGCTCGGAAGATGATCCCTGGACGATTTACTGGCTGCATTTCGGCGGAACCCAACTGCCCAATTTCAATGCCCTGCCTGTGATTCAAAATCATTTCAAGCCGCATGCCGTGCGCAGCAGCAACGAGATAACGGGCCTTTTCTCGCGGATATACAAGACGCTGGAACTCGGCTACAGTATTGATAATCTCCTGTTCGCCAATATGTGCCTATCTCATTTTATCACCCTGTTCATCTACAACCATCGGCATTTCGCGGCTTCGCCTACGGCCAAGATCGATTGTATCGACAGCGCCATCCTTTTTATGCAAGAGCACATTAATGAAACTATAACGCTCAACGATCTCAGCCATCGGTATAATTATTCCCCTTCCCGATTCTCCAGTCTGTTCAAGCAGCGGACCGGCTATGCGCCTATCGACTATTTTATCCAGATGAAAATGCAAAAGGCCAGCCAGCATCTGGGCATTTCCGACAAGTCCATCAAAGACATTGCCCTCAGCATGGGATTTGACGACCCTTACTATTTTTCCAAGCGGTTCACTAAAGTAATGGGGATGTCTCCCACGCGGTATAGGATGGTAACGCGGGACTAACTCCGGGTGGGCGCCGTTATAAAGGCTAAGGTTTTCATGACTTTATGGTTAATATATAAATGTAATTAAAAATTATTTTGTGAGTATAAACTTTAACACTACTTTTACCCTACTGAATTAGTAGACTATTGTTAATGGCGATGTTACCACCAGCTGCCATTAATATAACAAAATCGTAAAACAACACTCATGAAGTCGTTAGACTCTACCGCTGTCATCCTGCATGGACAGCAAGCACTGGTGGTTCGCTATATCTGTTTCTCCGGCTGCGGCTGTTGTTGTTGTTGATTCCGCATTCATCCCATCTGGTTTTCACATTTATCACCCATAAGGTTTTTCCAAAACAAATTGTATGATCAAAATTGATCTTAGCAGAATTTTATTTACCGTTCTCCTTCCTGCCTTCATCGTGCTGTCGGCCAGGGCGCAGAACAATAACAACACGACGATCACGGGCAGGGTATATGACGATAAGTCGGGTACGGGTTTACCGGGCGCCACCGTCCATCTGAAGGGTACGACGCATGAAGTGGTCACGGACCAGCAAGGCAGATTCCGGTTTCTTACCGGGCAGCATTTGCCGGTGGAGATCATCGTGACCTATGTCGGATACCAGCGAAAGGAAATCAGTGAAAACCGCAATAGTAATATCGATATCCCGCTGACCGCGGTATCAGGCCAACTGAACGATGTAGTGGTGGTTGGTTATGGCACTCAGAACCGACGTGACCTGACAAGCTCCATTTCCACCGTCAAGCAGGGAGAGGTGGCGGCCCAACCGGTGGCCAGCTTTGACGCGCAGCTGCAGGGCAAGGCGCCCGGGCTGCAGATCAATTCCAATACAGGTGTTCCCGGTGACGGGGTTTTTGTGCGGATACGCGGTACAACCTCCATTAATGCCGATAATAATCCCTTGTATATTATCGACGGCGTTTTCGTTAACAATCAAACTCTGCAGACGCTGAATACGGGTGGTCGGGCTACGTCGCCGCTGGCCGATCTCAACCCGGCGGACATCCAGAACGTGGAGGTATTAAAGGATGCGGATGCTACGGCCATATATGGTTCACGGGGCGCCAACGGGGTTATCATTATCACCACCAAGCGCGGGAACTTCAATAATGCACCCAAACTGGTAGTGGATGCATCCGCAGGCGTCGCCAAGGGGTCAAGGTTGTGGGGACTCACGACTGGTCCGCAACATGCCACGCTGGAAAATGAGTACTACACCAATTCCGAGGCGGATGCCATTGCGTTGGGCAACACATCGGGAGAGGCTACGTATGCGACGCCTCCCTTCGTGGGTAATGTCTGGAATCCGACGGCGGCTACGAATCGGGGTACGCCGAACCTCCAGCATACCTATGACAGAGAGCATGAGCTGTTCAGGACCGCCGGCCTGCAAAATTATAACCTGTCGCTGAGCGGGGGGAATAAAGAGACACAATACTACTTTGGGGTGGGTGAGAGTCACCAGGATGCCATTATCCGACCGCTGTGGTTCGAGCGGAGCAGCTTCCGCTTCAATCTCGACCAAAAAGTTACCGACTGGTTGTCCGTAGGGACCAGCAATAGCTTTTCCCGGTCGTACCGTAAGCAGGGAAGGGCGGGAGATGGCCCTGACGGCGGGTTGCTGCAATCGGCCATCAATACGGCTACCTATCTGCCTCCTACCAATGCGGCAGGTACACCGCTGGACTATGCCGGATTCGACAACCTGTCCATCCTGATCAAATATTATGACATGCATACCATCAGCCTCCGGTATATCGGGAACGTCTATGCCGATGCGCAGATCCTTCCGGGGCTGAAATTCAGGTCGAGCTGGAGCCTGGATTGGAACAACTACAATGAGTTCGAATACTGGAATAATTTTACCCAGGATGGCGCGGCGCCGACCAATGGGCTGGCTTCGACTATATTGACGCAAAACAGCAGCTGGGTCAATGAGCAGACGTTGACTTATAAGACGACTTTCGGCAGTAAAAGCCATTTCGGATTTGTCGTCGGCAATACCCTGCAAAGCAATCTGATCCAGAGCACGACTGCGACGGGTACAGGGTTCCCGAACAATTCCTACACTTCTATTGCTTCGGCAGCCATTACCACTTCGTCACAAACCTGGAATAAGGGAAACTTAGCCTCCTATTTCGGCAGGCTGGACTATAACTGGGACAACCGGTATTTCCTTGAGGTGAGTGCAAGGGGCGATGGCTCGTCTAAATTCGGGACGAATAATAAATGGGGTTATTTCCCGTCTGTGGGTGCCGCCTGGAGGATCAAAGATGAGAACTTTCTCAAGACAGTGCAATGGCTCAGTGATCTGAAGCTGAGAGGTAGCTATGGGATAACGGGTAACCAGAACGGCATCAGCGATTATGCCGCACAGGGTCTCTGGTCCGGCGGTTATGCCTATCCGGATAATGGCTCCACCTACCAGCCCGGAACGGCGCCTTTGCAGCTGGCCAATCCCAATTTGAAATGGGAACGGACGGCGCAGGCAAATATCGGGGTCGACGTCGGACTGTTCGCGGACCGGATCACGATCAATGCCAATGTGTATGACAAAACGACGACGCATGAGCTGTTACAGCTGCCCATCCCGGCCATCAGCGGTTTCTCCACCTACAATAGTAATGCGGGCGAGATCAGCAACAAGGGTTATGAAGTAGGCATCCATTCCGTCAATTTGCGCGGGAAAGGATTCAGCTGGACGACCGATTTCTCCATCTCGGGTAACGTGAGCAAGGTGGTTTCGCTGTCGACGCCTATTTACCAGTATAGCCGCGACTGGCTGGTGATCCAGCAGGGTCATCCGCTGTATTCGTTCTGGTTGTACAAGCAATTGTATGTCGATCCCCAGACCGGTAACTCGGTTTTTCAGGGACAGGTCAACGGCACAGGCAACACCAAAAATGCCCAGCAGCTCAACGCCACGGTTCCTGCCACTGCGAGGCAAGTAATGGGTAATGCAGCACCTAAGTTCTTCGGTGGCCTGAACAATACTGTATCTTTTGCCGGTTTTGACTTATCGGCGCTCTTTACCTATCAATATGGAAATGATGTGCTGGACCTTCAGCGTTATTTCGGGGAAGGCGGCGGTACCCGGGATGCCAACCGTGTCTTACAGTCCAGCCAGCTTAGGCGCTGGACTACGCCGGGACAAATTACCGAAACCCCAAGAGAGACGGCTTACGGGAATAATTATGTGCTGCAGCAGAACAGCCGTTTCCTCGAAAACGGCGGGTACATCCGGTTGAAGGAACTGAGTGTTGGTTATACTCTTCCCGCCAAGACTACCGCCCCATTGCACGTGAAACTGGTGCGGGTGTATGTTGTCGGCAGCAATGTATGGTTGTACACCAAGTATCAGGGTCCCGATCCGGAGGCTAATGTTACTTCCATACAGACCATACAGGGATTAGACCTGGGTACTCCGCCGCAGCCAAGATCGGTTCAATTCGGATTAAACGTCACCTTTTAAAATATTTTTCTCAATTATCACTATATGCAAAGATTTCATCCATATACCATTCGATTGCGGAGCCTCATCAGGGTGCTCCGGTATCTTCCGCTGCTGGCATTACCAGTAGTGAGCGGCTGCAAAAAATTTCTGACTGTATTACCTGTTACCGATGTATCCGATGCGGTCACGATCGTCGATGCTACTTCCTCTGAGACGGCTGTAAGAGGCGTCTACCGTACTATGGCCGAGAATTATTACGGTGGCCTGTATGAGACCTTCGGCTACCTGGGCGGAGACGATATCGTTTGGACGGGTTCTCAATCGGTGATCCAGCAATTCATCTCTCACACTGTCGCGGCAGACAACGACAACCTCGAAAGTGTGTGGTCGGGTATCTACAAAACCATCAATGGAGCCAACCAGGTCATTGCCAAGGTGCCGTTGGTCGTCGACCCGACTTTTACCGCAGGTCAGCAAAATCAGCTGACGGGAGAGGGTTATTTTCTCCGGGCGCTTTGCTATTTCGACCTGGCACGTTGCTGGGGAGGGGTACCGATCACCCTGGTACCGACGACGAGCGCGACGCAAAAGACCAGTACTCCCCGCAGCACGCTGGCGCAGACCTACGCGCAGGTGCTGAGCGATCTGAATAAAGCGGATTCGCTCCTGCTGAAAGATACTGTGCAAAACCCGATTAGGGCGAGCAAGGAAGTGGCATGGGCGCTGAAAGCCAGGTATTACCTGTACCAGCAGGACTGGGCGAATGCGGAAGCCTATGCGTCGGAGGTACTGGCGGACAATACGTTTTATCAGCTGCTGACGCCTTTCAGCAGTTGGTTTCAGCCTGCCAGCGCCGTAGGGACAAAAGAATCGGTATTAGAGCTGTCTTATAATGCCACCTATACGAACGGCAGCAGGGGCAACTGGCAGCCACCGGCCACTGGCGGTACCCGGCAATGGGCACCGAGCGCCACGATCGCCACTTTGCTGACCGACTCAGGGCGAGGCGCATTCGTGGCGCAAACGTCCACGGGATTGTGGTATGGAAATTTGTTTTATCGTAGTCCGGCTACCGATCCTTCCTATATCATCCGCATTGCGGAAGTCTACCTGATCCGGGCGGAGGCGAGGGCGGAGCAGGGCGAGTTGTCCGGCGCATTGAGCGACCTGAATGCGATCCGGACGAGGGCGGCGCAGCCCAACAGCACTGCCACTACGCAGCCCGATATCATACAGGCTATCTATAATGAGAACAGGCTGGAATTTGCGCTGGAGCCTCACCGGTGGTTCGACCTGGTGCGGTGGGGACAGGCCGCGACAGTGGGTGTTACCAATCCGGACAATCTGTTATTCCCTATACCGACGCAAGAAATCACTTTGTCCAACGGAGCACTGACACAGAACCCCGGGTATTAGGCCGATGGCGGCATCCCGGTAGTCTATTCATCCATAAACGGTTATTTATGTCTAATTCAACCACCATTGACAATGCCAACGCCCTGAAGGGGCCTCAGAAGTTCCTTTTGCGGATCTTCCTGATCTATTTCATCCTCCAGGCGGTCCCGCTGGACTGGAAATATTACCGCCAGGTATTTTCTACCGACTGGGCTCACCTGCATTATGGGGCCATCTTTAGTCTGGCGCACTACAGTCCGACCTGGTCGTCGGGTCCTCAGCGATTTACAGACTGGATTATTTTGCTGATCATCGCAGCGGCCGGGGCGGTGATCTGGGGGGCTGTCGAAGCGCGAGGTCGGCGGACGGCTTCGGATGATACGCTGTATTACTGGGTGCGGGTCATCGTTCGTTACCGGCTGGCCATTGGCATCATCGCCTATGGATTTATCAAGCTGTTTCCGTTGCAGGCGCCTTACCCGTCCCTCAGCAACCTCAATACCAATTACGGAGATTTCACCCGGTGGAAGTTATTCTCGCTGAGTCTGGGCGTTGTCCCCAACTATGAGTCCTTTCTGGGCCTGGTCGAGATTATCGGCGGACTGCTGTTATTTTATCGCCGTTCGGCTTCCGTCGGGGCCTTTATCATCGCCATATTTTTGGGGAATGTCTTTATGAGTAACCTGGCGTATGGCGGGGGGGATGATGTCTATAGCCTTTACCTGATCACCCTTTCCCTGTTCGTGCTGAGTTATGATGTAGAAAGGCTGCTGAACCTGCTGGTATGGCAGAAGCCGACCGAGCCCAACCAGTATCATCCCGTCTGGAAGGAAAAGGGACAACGCTATGCGCGGCTGGCATTGAAGACCGTCTTCATCTTCTTCTTTGTTATCCTGTATGGGTTCAAAACACGGTTTGGCGGGGGCTATCAGTTCCCGACCACGCGCGGCCTGCCGGAAGCTGCGGGGCTATATAATGTAACGCAGTTTGTGGTAGGAAAGGATACCCTGGCTTATTCCCGGACGGATTCCACGCGCTGGCAGGATGTAGTGTTCGAGAAATGGGCTACGCTCAGCATTCGGTCCAACCGGCCGGTCGTGCTGGATTCCACGAATATAGAGCAACCCGAAGCGGGGGAAGATGCCAAAACATATGAATTAGAGGGATCCGCCGGTCGGCACTACTACAGTTATACCATCGACTCTGCGAATCATTCACTGACGCTGCAGAATAAGAATCCGCATTACAGTGATGAAAAGTGGGTGCTGCATTATGAGCGGCCCGACACTTCAAGAATCGTCCTTTCGGGAGTTGCCGGCAAGGACAGCGTGTATGCTGTGCTCGACAAGATCGATAAAAAGTATTTGCTGGAAGAGTCCCGGAAGAGGGGGAGAGAAGGCGGGATAAGCCTGTAAATCGTTCATTTCAAAAAAATTAAGGATATGTCAACCACTGCCATTACTTCCACAAACTGGTCCAAAGGGCAAAAGATCGCCTTCCGGATCGCCTTTATCTTTTTTATTGCCATCTCCATTCCTAATAGCGGGGAATGGTATGATACAGTGGTCCATATCGACTGGACCCATTTGAATTACCGGGATCTGTACGATATCGCGCGTTTCGGATCGGGCATCAATGTATTCGGCAACTCGCTATTTGGCAGTACGCTGCTGGGCTGGGCCAACTGGGTGATTACCCTCATCGCGGCGATCATCGGCGGGCTGATCTGGACTTTTGTTGTCCTCGCGCGCAAGACGGAAAGAAGCGAATACAAGACTTTATACTACTGGCTGCGGGTGGTGGTGCGGTACCGGGCGGGCATCGGCATCATCGGTTTTGGGTTTACCAAGCTCCTGCCGGTACAGATGCCGTATCCCGGACTGGGTTTGCTGAACACCAACTTCGGCGATATGACGACTCAGAAGATATTTTGGTTGTCTGTCGGCATTGTGCCCTGGTATCAGGTCTTTGCCGGCGTGGTGGAATGCCTGGCTGGTACGCTGCTGTTCTTCCGGCGGACGACTACGATTGGCGCGATCCTGCTGATCGGTGCACTGGGGGATATAACCTATGTTAACCTGGCCTATGATGGCGGCGTCCATGTATATGCGAGTTATTTTGTGCTGTTGTCTGCGTTCCTTTTGGTTGATGATATTCCCAAGTTATACAACCTCCTGATCAGGGAACGGCTTACCGTATCGACGCCCTTTTATCCGCCTTTCCCCCGGTGGCTGAAGGTGACGCGTGCTGGTCTGAAGAGCCTGACTATCTTCCTGTTCCTTGGAGTATTGTTTTATCTCCAGTTGGTCAATTTCTTGTACGATCCATATAAGCAGCCGGCGGTAGCGGGAGTAAGGACGTTGAGAGGCAACTATGCGGTGACGGAATTCAGGGTCAATAATAAGATCATTCCTTATTCGCCGCTGGATTCGGTGGGATGGCATGAGGTGGAGTTCGAGAATTGGTCGTCGCTGAGCTTTACACAGAACAGGCCGACGCCCCTGGACCTCTCTAACGGCGGCGGTGATCCGCAGCAGGACGTCAACAGAACTTTCGAGCTGACGGGTATTGCCGGAGGGCGGCGGGTGTTCCACTATTATGCCGATACGGTAGATAAGGTATTATACCTCGAAGATAAATACAAGGCTCCCGAGCGGCGTAACAGGGCGGGTGCTGACTCCACGGCTGGCGGACGGCGTAGGGGTAGGAGACAAGGCGGTGGCGGCGATGGAGTGGCAAAAGCGGCTGTTCCGGGTGGAGACACTGCGCAGGGACCGGCCTCGACTTTTTCTTCGGGTGTAGAGAAGACAGCGAAGGGGGGTAAAGAAGGCAGAGGCAGGAACTGGATACCGGCGGCGGCACTGGCCCATATCGGTAATGAGGTGGACCAGATCGATCCGCGGGGAAAGTCGACACGCAGGGTCAGGGAATATGCCGCGGCCAAATTTGAGAGAAGGAACAGGATGGTGTTGCAATACGATGCCCTTGACAACGGGAATCGGGTTATCCTGAGTGGTGTTAATGAAAAGCATGATAGTATCTATATCGTGCTGGACAGGATCGACCGGAATTTTGCGTTGACGGAAAGTAGTCTTCAGGCAGGGAAATACTAAATAGCACTACATTTGAATGATGAGTAAAAGAGCGACGGGCGCCACCGATTTCGATGCAGTTGTCGTAGGCAGTGGTCCCAACGGGCTGGCTGCTGCGATCACCCTGCAAAAGAAGGGGCTGCGCGTGCTGATGCTGGAAGCGAAAAGTACCATTGGTGGCGGAATGCGCAGCGCCGAGCTGACTTTGCCCGGGTTCACGCATGACATTTGTTCGGCCGTTCATCCGCTGGCCGCGGGGTCGCCTTTCTTTACGACCCTGCCGCTGCATGAGCACGGGTTGGAATGGATTTATCCTCCGGTGGCGGCGGCCCATCCCTTCGATGACGGTACTGCGACCATCTTATCCGGATCCGTCGCGGATACGGCCCGGGGATTGGGTAAGGATGCCGATGCTTACCGGAAGTTGTTAGAACCTTTCGTCAGGGACTGGCCGGTGTTGGCGCCGGAGTTGCTGGGGCCATTGAGCTGGCCGAAGGATGTCTTTTCGCTTACCCGTTTCGGCTGGCCGGCGCTTTCGGCGGCGACCCACCTGGCCCGGCGGTTCCAAACCCGGGAGGCGAGGGGATTACTGGCCGGGATGGCTGCTCATTCGATACAGCCGCTGACCAATTTGGCTACTTCGGCCATCGCTCTCGTCCTCATGACAACGGGTCATGTGAAGGGCTGGCCGGTGCCCCGGAGCGGATCGGCGGCGATAGCCGATGCGCTGGCTTCCTATTTTATCTCACTGGGAGGCGCCATCGAGACGGGTGTCGAGGTCAAAAATTTTTCACAGTTACCTTCTTCGCGCTGCGTGTTGCTGGATATGACGCCCAGGCAATTGCTGCGATTGGGCGGGCATCGCTGGTCTTCACTGTACAAATGGCAATTAGAGCGATATCGTTATGGAATGGGGGTCTTCAAGATCGACTGGGCGTTGGCGGAGCGTATTCCTTTCACTGCGGCGGGTTGTCGCCAGGCGAGCACCATCCACATTGGTAATACGCTGGAGGAGATCACTGCTGCGGAAGCTGAGACCGCTGCCGGGGGGTATCCCGAGCGGCCTTTTGTACTGCTCGCGCAACCGAGTGTTTTCGATTTGTCGCGCGCTCCGCAGGGAAAGCATACGGCCTGGGCTTACTGCCATGTACCGAATGGGTCGGTGCGCGATATGACAGAGACGATAGAGAAGCAGGTGGAACGTTTTGCGCCCGGCTTCCGGGAGAGGATCCTGGCGCGGCATGTGTTTGACACCGCGCAGCTGGAGGCCTACAACGCCAATAATATCGGGGGGGACATTAACGGCGGGATCATCGATATCCGGCAATTGTTTACGCGTCCTGCGCTGAGGTCGTCACCTTACCGTACTTCCGAGAACGGGATATACATTTGTTCATCCTCGACACCGCCGGGCGGGGGGGTGCATGGGATGTGCGGGTATCATGCGGCGAGGCGGGCGTTAAAGGATGTGTTCGGGATGTGATTACGCCGCCTGCATGCTGCTCCGTTTGTTCTTGCGGTATTTTTCGGCGATAATATCGCTCATGGGACGTTGAGATACTTTGCTTTCCACCCATGATACGAGATCCAGGTAAGCGAAAGCGCGGGCTTCGTAGCGGCTACCTTCGAAGGTCCGGATCTTCTCCAGGAATTTTTCGAATTCTGCTCGCATACTTGACCTGGAGGTATGGAATGAAGTGCGGAGGAAGCGGAACATTTCTTCTTCTACTTTCGTCAGGCGTTCACGTTTGGCCATGAAGCGGTATACCGATTTCGTCAAAGATTCCATGAGGTCGAAATTGCCCAGCTCGTAATGCGCCATCAGGTGGAGTACCCGGGCATAGCATTGCAGGTCATTGCGCAGGTCGCCCTGGTCATTGATGATGCGCTGCAGGTAGTCGATACAGGTGTCATAGTCACCCGCACCGAAATAGAGGGATGCAATCTTATAGTTCAGGACGAGGATACGGTGGCGATCGATGAAAAGATCGTATTCTGTCAGGTGTTCTTCTATCTCGGGGACCATGAGCAATCCTTCGCGAAATGTTCCTTTCATGAAGACCTGGTTGATCTTGGCCGTCGTGATATATACGAAGGACTGGATGCGGAAGTTGTCATTCTCCCTGACCCTGTCTGTCTGGGAAAAATCTTCGAATTTCTGCAGCACCAGCTGGAACTTCCGGTAGTTGCGCAGATCGAAGTGCGCGTTAAGGAGGTTGTGGAGGGCCTTAATATAGTGCCCTGTCTCGACCCTGACCATCAGGGGCTGTTCTTCGAAAAGGTCCAGCCATTTCTGAGAATAGCGATAATACATAAGGAAATCCTGCCTGACAAAGGCGTACCAGTTATAGCTTTGGTACAGGTAAAGGCGTTCGTAGAACCCGGTCTGCTGCCAAGCATCGGAGGGCAGGTGTTCTTCGACGTATTCGCGGATGCGCAGCTCATCTTTTTCGTTGCGGGCATGGCCATTCTGGATATACCAGCTGTATACCAGCAGGGCGAGGTTAGACAGCCGGGCCACCATATTGACACGGTTGAGGATTTCGCTGGACTCTGCGGACAGCTGTTGTGCGCGCATCTGCATGCTGTGGGTAATGTGCAGGGTTTCAATACGCTTTTCCAGGGCCAGCACCTGGACCAGGAAGTTGAACTTCTGGTTGGCTTTGGCGGTTTCCTTTGCCCGGTCGAGCAGGCGAAGACTCTGCTGGAACAATCCTTTCTTATAGAGGATGTGGGCATAGTCGAACATTTCATTCAGCTGGAGGTCGATGCTGTCTGCGCTTTTCAGCAGGCGGAGGCTGGCCAGAATTTGTTTGTAGAGGTGTGTCTTCAGGTTGGAAAGCTGTGGCTTTTCGGTACCTGGCAGCTTTTTCAGCAGGCTTTTTTCGTCGTAATCGGCCAATTTATCGAGTGCATCGAATAGCTGAACGATCTTGAGGTCCTCTTTGGTTGAGCTTCTTTTTATATAGAGCTTAAAATGCCGTTTTTCTGACTTCTCGAGCGAATGGATCAATTGGAATAAGGTATCTGAAAACCTGTTGGCCATAATGTCTTTATTATCCTAAAACTCAATCCTGCAAAGGGTTTCAACGTTAAAATATCAGTTTGACATGATTAACTTGCCAATAAGTTGATTAGAGCGGTGAGCCTTTGGGATGTACCTTCGTTTCAGAGAATGAGTTAAAAATATGGCAGCAATCGTGAGTAGGCATTCGTTAGAGGCTCAAATTTTGAATCATTTTCTTTACTAGCCGATTCCATCGGCACTGAAGTCTGTAAATCAGCAAAAAAGATATTATTACCTTTTTTCATATGGCAAGCAATCGTTAGCGCCCTTTGTTTCTACATTGGGCCTTTTTTTTTGCAAAGTAGCTAACAATTGACAAATATAAGGCAAAATCCGGGATTTTTTCCTTCTCCCCCCTTCCGGTGTTTCTTCTCCTCCTTTTTAGTGGTTAAAAAACGACAATTCATGTAGTCAGAGAGAGTGCAGTAAAACGCTTATGAGAGATTCATCCATCCCTTGTCGTTTTGTTTTTAGTTATATAAAGTGCAGTGTGTTTTCTCATGTGACTCAGTGAGTCCAACAGGGGTTTGTTTCTACAAGGCCCTTGCTGTTTTTTTTAGTGATGGAGTGAAAGTAAATGAGGGTTTCTACGTATGTATTTAGTAACCAACAACCAATTTAACTGCAATTTGAGGCCCGACTATCCATCGAAGATTTTTGCTGACAAGAGGAATGACTATGTTCTTTTGTTAGAGTCGTTGACTACCGACGGCGCAATATATTTAACCTATCTTATTACAACCTCCCCGCTGAAAATATCATTTATGTCATAAATCATACAACAAGTGCAATCTTTTTTCTTTATTCGTCACGAAGGCAGATATGTGAAAGTAGATTTTCAGGAGATCCTCTATGTCGAGGCTCGGAAAAATTATACCCGGCTGGTGATGGTGGAGCGGCCCACCGTGATGGTGCTGGTCACGCTGAAGCAATGGGAAAAGCTGTTGCCCCGCGATTGTTTTTGCCGGGTGCACAGGGGATATATCGTCGCCATTAACAAGGTCATGTCTTTCGATAATAAATATGTCTATCTGGCGGGGGACAAGATCTGTATCGGGGAGCAGTACAGAACTGCTCTTCCGTCGGCCGTTATGATCCTGGCTAACGAGCCTACTCCGGTGCGCAAAGAAGTTTTTTCGGGGTTGGGCATCTGAAAGTCGGGTGGTTTCTCCGGAGGTGGGTCCGGTTGCTAACAAAGTATCTTTTTAAGATTATCCCAGGTCCAGCGGTAGAGTGCGCCCGCTCCGGGGACCCTTTTGTAGGGCCCATCCTTATGGCCGATGATCTGGACGATCTTTTTGTGATGCTTTCTTGCGAGGTTCACTTCCTTCAATACACCGTGAGCCCGATGGGTCTGTGCTCCGACGAGAACGATCATCAGGTCTGCCCGGTTGATCAATTGTCCGGCCTTTTCCTCCCAATCATTCTCCGGGGCGGCTTCATGCAGTGAATTGTCAATGACCTCAAAAGGACAGATTGAGTTGCGGGATTGACCGATCAGGAGGTCTCTTAGGGCCTTATCCTGGTCAAAATCAAAGCTGATAAATACCCTTTTCTTACTCATGGCCTTGTGCGATCTGGAGGATGGCGTCGATCAGCTGGTCCGGTCGTGCATCGGGATCTCCCAACCGTTGATACCAGCTGAACTTTTCTCTACTGTCAAAATAATCGTCATACCGGTCCAGCAGATCTTTCCACAGCTGTTCGGAGATGTAGCCGGAGGCGCCTACCGGGATCAATAATGCTTGGTGAGACCTGGCGATATCGAATTCCTTCTTCATGCCGTCAGCGTACCGGACGGAAATATCCTCCAATTTATTACCGAAAAGGAAAACGGCAGTTCCTGCCTGGGAGATCATGTCGTCGCGGTAGGTGCTATGAATATTTTCTGTCAGACCGTTCATGAGCGGGAAGGGGAATACCCGTAGCTGGTCGGTGAGCCTTTCTTTTTGGGTCAGGTAGATTTCATCCAATGCGCTTTCGAGAACGTAGTTTCCCACTCCGTTGCCGAAGCCGGTAATGATCTTGAAGCCGTTCTGCAATAAAGTTTTAGTCAGGTCGCGAATCAAGTCCCTTCCTTCATCTCCGAATCTTCCATATTCGTAGGCGCTCCCTGAAATGAATACGGTTTTCCGTTTGTTGAAAGGCATAGCAGGATTTTTGTGCGTCAAATGTAACCGATAATATGCTTCCGGCAGTCTGCGGCCCGAAAAATTGGTAATTTTGCGATGTTAATGCTGCATTTTATGCCTGTACATGCAAATTCTGAATATTGGCTGCGGGGTCCGGTTGCGGGTATTCCCGCTGTGCTTCAACCGGTTGCGCATGCCCTTCTTCAATCCCGGGAGGAGGTGAATGCCCTGATGGAGGGGTTTCCCGAGGAAAAGTTGTGGGAGCGTCCGGCAGGGGTTGCCTCGCCGGGGTTTCATCTGCAGCATCTGGCGGGGGTGTTGGACCGGCTGCTGACCTATGCGAAAGGGGATATGCTGAGTCCGCGGCAGCTGGAGGAGTTGGGGGAAGAGGACGCGGGAGCGTCCGATATACCCGAGCGAAGCGAAGGGTACGAACGAGGTGGGCCGTGGCGAAGCAGGCCCGACGAAGTTCTTGGCGCTGATGGTGTGGTCGGGCAGGGCAGGAATATGGGGGCGTCGTCGCCAAAGGCTATGGCGCCCGAGGGCGGGAGTATGGGAGAGGACGGCCGAGAGCTGCCGGAATTGTTGGAGCGTTACAATAGACAGATAGACAAGGCGTTATTACAGCTGGAGGAAACGCCGGAGCTTTCTTTGACCGAGCCGCGTGGGGTAGGAAGGGCCAGGATCCCATCGACGGTGGGTGGATTGTTGTTCCATGCTGCCGAGCACAGCATGCGGCATACTGGGCAGTTACTTGTGACAATCAAGATTTTAACTACCGATATTTCTTCAGGCAACCGGTAGGAATAATCAGGCGTTTACTCTAAAAACCGATCATCGGCAGATACGTAAGTAGTATATATTGGAAAAATTACTTCACATAATTTCAGGTTGCGCACAGCAGGACCGGCAGTGTCAGAAGATGCTTTATGATCAGTATTATGGTTTATGCATCAAAATAGCATTCCGGTATGTCAATACGTACGAGCAGGCCACCGAGGTGACGCATGATGCGTATTTAAAGATGTTCCGGAATTTCGGGCGTTTTGAGGTCCGGGATAAAGACAAGGTGGAAATGCTGCTGATTGGCTGGATCCGGCGAATCGTTATCAATGCCGCCATCGATTATATGCGGCGGGAGATCAACAATACCCAAAGCTATCCGATACCGGAGCATGTCTGGGAGCACGGGGATGAGTCGCAGTCATCGGACAATTCCGTGTTGTATAAAGAATTAATCGCGCATGTTAAAGAATTGCCCCCGGCCTATCGTATGGTTTTTAACCTGCATGTGATCGAAGGATATTCCCATCCGGAGATTGCCAAGATGCTGGGGATCACAACGGGAACCTCTAAATCCAATTTATCGAAAGCAAGGGCTCATTTGCAAAAGGCCCTAACCGTAGAAAACAACATTATTAGTATGTATGGAACAAGTTAACGGCGATATGGAAGATCTCTTCCGGCGGGCGGCTGCAAAGTACCCGCTGCGGACGGATAGCGCCGACTGGGACCGGCTGGCTGCCGCCCTGGATAAAGATCCTGGTCCGCCTTCGGGCATGGACACGGATGATAAGCGCCGGAGGAGGGGCATCTTCTGGTGGTGGCTGTTGCTACCATTAGTGGGTGGCCTGGGCTTTTATGCCTGGCGTGCGACTGTTCGGCCGTCGACGCATTTGTCGAAGGCTGTCGTGGGTGCGGGAGGAAAGGAAGGTGGAGCTGCTGCGGCGACGCAGCAGGGTGGAGGAGTGAATGCCGGGACTGCGGAAGCGGGGGGAATGTCATCTGGCGGAACGAATGCCGGAGGGGCGGTTGCCGCGGGGACACAGGGTGGAGGAACAAGTGCCGGGACAGCGGAAGGTGGAGGAACGTCATCTGGCGGAACGAATGCAGGAGGAACGGCCACTGCGGGAACGCAAGCCGGAGTAACGGCCAACGGAGGAAAGGTTGGTGGAACATTGTCGGGTGATGAGGTCGCGCCGGTCCGGAGAAGGCGATTGGCGGGATCGGCAACAGGGGGATCGGCAAGGGCAACGGGGGGAAGCACACTGGCGGGAAGGACATCGGCGGGGAGAGGGGCAGCAGCGAGGAGAGGGCGATTGGCTGCGAGTGCGGGCGACACAGGCGATGTAAATACAACGAGTGAGGGCCATACGACAAGTGGAGCCCATACGACAAGTGACGACAATTTTGATGCTGCGAATATCGGAGGTATAAATAGTGGAAGTAAGATGAGTAAACAGGGTGCCGACCGGCCATTACTGCTGGCCAGCCCCGATTGGCGGAGGGCTTCAACCGCGGGGAGTTTCAACCTGGTAGTCTCAGTAAAGGCTCCGGTTGTCCCGAAGGACAGCAGTGCGAAGCCGGCTAAAAAGGCTACTGCAAAATCAAAAGGGCATGGATATATCGGCCTCACAGGAGCGCCGGATGTGAGTACAGTAAGGATGCAGTCGGTGAATGGAGTGGGTACGACTTGGGGCCTTGTGCTGGGCTATTCCTTTAATAACCATTGGGCAGTGGAGTCGGGTGTCTCTCTCGACCAGAAGAAATATTATACTGCGGGCGAGTATTTTAGCAAGTCAGCGGATGCGAGCCTATATGGTAAGCCACTGCAATATGTGAATGGTACTTGCAATATGTGGGAAATCCCGCTGAATATCCGGTATAATTTCAACCCCGGCTCAAAAATCACCTGGTTTGCGACGACGGGGCTTTCAACTTATTTCATGACCAAACAACAATACAACTACGAGTTCCAGTATAACGGAGGCGCCTCATGGAATGAAAACTGGACTACCACTGCGCCCTCCAATTATTTGTTTTCCGTCATTAACATCAGCGGCGGGTTCGAACAACGAATTGGCAGCATCGGTAACCTGCGAATAGAGCCCTATCTGCGAATACCTCTTTCCGGTATAGGTGCGGGTAAGCTACCGATCATGAGCGCTGGCCTGAACGTAGGCATCACGCGACGGTTGTGGTAATCATTTAACGGATAAATATTATGAAAAAAAGAACCATTCTGTGGATAGGGATTCCTTTGCTCCTGCTGGCAGCTTTTGCCTGGGCCTATCATCTCTATGTCAAGCCGCATCAGAGTGCTGCGGGGGTAACAGCGGATTTTACCGTCAATGCGGACTCGCTGTATAGTCAATACCAGGCCGATGAACATGCTGCCGATCAGAAATACCTGGGAAAGGTCATTGAAGTCTCCGGCAAGTTATCGGAGATCCAGCACAGCGGAAGTAACGAAGTGTGGATATTATCACCACAGGGGGCAGCGGGCGGGATCAATTGCCAGCTTTTTGCCGGCAGCAAGCCGGATCAGGAGCCTAAGAGCGGCGATGTCGTGACTGTCAAAGGTCGTTGTACCGGATTTCTCATGGATGTCAATCTGGTTGATTGCGTTCTGCGTAAGTAATCAATCCTGCGCAATATAAATTTATAAATACATCAATTATGAAGGGAAAGTTAGTGCTGGCAATGATAGTTGCCGGCGGAATCATGCTCTATCTTTCCGGTTGCGCCAAAGAGAGCGCCGACCGGCTGAGCGAGGGGTCGATCTGCGATACGACCAATGTCAGTTATTCCAAGCAAATATTGCCGATCCTCCAGGACAACTGCTACACCTGTCACCAGGGCTCCGCAGCCTCCAGTGGCATCGACCTGAGCGTCTTTGCTACGTTACAGGCACATGTGGCCAATGGCGATCTGAAAAGCGCCGTTACACATACGGGTAATGTCACACCTATGCCATTTGAACTGCCGATGCTGCCATCATGTGAAGTGAATACCATCGTCGCCTGGGTGGACCAGGGAGCGCTTAACAATTAAACATCTTAATCTTTCAATATGAAATTCATTATTGCCGCCGTCGTTTGCGTGGCCCTTATCCGTCCGGCTACCGCCTACAGTCAACTCTATGCTACCCGGAATGGTTTTGTCGGATTCTATTCGAAGACGGCCATGGAAGACATCAAGGCTGAGAACAATCAGGCCTATGCGATCATCGATGCGGGTAAAAAAAATATCGCTTTTGCCGTGCTGCTGAAGGGGTTTGTTTTCCCGAAAGAGCTGATGCAGGAGCATTTCAATGAGAATTATGTCGAGAGCGATAAGTACCCCAAGGCCAGCTTTTCCGGAGCGTATACCGGCGACGTTCCACTCGATAAGGACGGCGTTTATAAAGTCGTCGTCAAAGGCAACCTTACGCTGCACAATACGACGAAGGCCGTCGAGGTACCCGGAACGATAGAAGTAAAGGCGGGTCACCTGCTGGGAGTTGCGGAATTCAAAGTCAAGCCGGAAGATTTCAATATCAGCATTCCCGGCGTTGTCCGAGACAAGATCGACAAAGAGATGACCGTAAAAGTAAATATCGACTGTAGTACCAAATAATTTAAAATATCTGCTATGACAAAGGGGAAAATATTTTTTGTATTTATATGCATCATCTCGGCCACCAGTTTACGAGCGCAGGACAAGGATCTGCTGAATATGCTGAACGATTCCATGTCGGCGCATAAGAGCAAGACCTATGTGACCGGAACATTCAAGGCGGAGTATATCATCAATACTCAGACCGTCGAGTCGCCCGCGGCCGGCAATCTGAATTTCGTGATCCAGCACCGTTTTGGCCAGCTGAACAGCGGGTCTTATAATTTTTTCGGTCTTGACAATGCGACCCTCCGGCTGGGACTGGATTATGGCATTACCAACGATCTGGATATAGGCATCGGCCGCAGTTCCTATCTGAAGACTTTCGACATGTACCTGAAGTACAAGCTGCTGAAACAAACAGAGAGTTCGTCAATGCCGGTGTCCATCAGCGTATTGGGTACAGTTACCGATTTTACAGAGGAGGAGCCTACGGAAACGTATCTGAATACAAAATACAGGACGGCTTACTCGGCCCAACTGCTGATTGCCCGCAAATTCAGCCGGACGTTGTCCTTGCAGGTCACGCCCACCTATTTGCATTACAACCTCGTCCCGACTGTGAACGATAAGAATGATGTCTTTGCGGTGGGGTTGGGTGGCAGGTATAAGTTCACCAACAGAATGAGCATCGATGCCGAATACGATATCGTGCCAACTGGTCAGGTGGTATCCACGCCTGTGCACAATTCGCTGTCGCTGGGTTGGGATATCGAGACAGGGGGACATGTTTTTCAGCTCGTCTTCAGCAATTCGCAGAGTATGCTGCCCACCCAGTTTCTGGCCCAAACGCCGGGTACCTGGGGCAAGGGGGACATTTATTTCGGATTCAACATCTCCCGGAATTTCAATCTGAAGAAGAAACAAAGTTTGAAGCCGCAGTAAAATCGTTGACAGAACAACCGCTATGATCAGGAAAATATTATCGGTACTGACGCGTGACGAGAAGAGGAGGATGGGCCTGTTGATCCTCCTCGATATCGTTATTAATCTTGCTGACATTGCGTTCCTGGCCATTCTGCTGTTCCTCGTCCGGTTATTAACAGAGCCGACTGTGCGGACGGGTGGTTTTTTCTCTCTGCCTGCGTGGTTGGCGGGTGTCAACCCGTTGTTGTTAGTCGTTGCCTTTTTTCTTCTCTACAGTGCAAAGAACTTCATCGGTTTTCTGGTCTATCGGGGGCAATGCAAGTACCTGTCGCTAGTGGCGACCCGTATTTCCCGGAAGAAGCTGGAAAACTATCTGGATGGCGCCTATCGGGGCTATATCGAGGTGGATTCGTCCGTCAATGTGCGTGAAATAAGCTATGATCCAACCGAATTCGCCTCGCACATACTTGGCGGTATCCAGCAGATGATCACGCAGGCAACACTGATCCTTTTTACTGTGGCAGCAATTCTTTTCTACAATGCAAGATTGTTCCTGCTATTGTTCCTGATCTTGTTGCCCCCCATTTGTGCCATCATTTATTTCATTAAGGTCAGGAGGCGTTCCGTCAAAGATGAGGTAAAGAGCGCAAATGAAAAATCCCTGCAACACTTACAGGAGGCACTGACGGGATATGTGGAGAGTAATCTATATCATAAGAACAAGGTTTTTATCAACCGGTATATTGACTACCAAAAAAAGTTCAATAACTATATTTCCGACCAGTTAATCGTCCAGGGCATCCCCAATCGGATGATAGAGACCTTTGCACTACTGGGTGTCATGGTACTCATCCTGGTCAACAGGTCGTCCGGAAGCGGGGCGGGGACTTCCTTTATTTCTATCGGGGTATTCATGGCAGCTGCCTATAAGATCATTCCCGGCATTGTCAGAATATTAAGCATTGGCGGACAAATCAATACCTATGCCTTTACCATCAACAGCCTGGCCGAGTCTGCGACGCAAAAGCAGGAGACCCAGCTGTTACAACAGGAAGAAGAGATCCGGTCCATTCAATTCAAAAAGGTAAATTTCCAGTATGGGGAAGCGCGGCTTCTCGACAACATGAGTTTTCAGGTAAAGCCGGGAGATTTCCTGGGGATCTCTGGTTTATCCGGCAAAGGGAAGACCACCATTCTGAACCTGCTGTTGGGTTTCCTGACGCCTGCTTCCGGCGAGATCTGTATCAACGGCGTGGCGGCGGACACATCTGCACGGCGGCGCTACTGGAAACGCATCTCCTATGTAAAACAACAGGCTTTTCTCCTCCATGATACTTTCTTGCGTAACATTCTGCTCGATACCGGGAAGCCCGACGGGCAACGCCTCCAGTGGGCGATCCAGAGTGCCGGGCTTACCGGCCTCATCCATTCCTTTCCGGAGGGACTGGAAAAAGTAGTGCATGAGAACGGTAAGAACATCAGTGGGGGGCAACGACAGCGAATAGCCATCGCCAGGGCGTTATACAGAGACGCCGACGTCATCTTGCTCGACGAGCCCTTCAATGAGCTGGACGAGACATCCGAATGCGACCTTCTGCATTGTTTCAGGGATCTCACCCGTCGGGGTAAGATCGTGATCCTGATCACGCATAACAAGAAAAGCCTGTCATACTGCAATAAAATAATTTCACCGGATGACTAAGCGCGATACTTTGGTGATCCTGACTCCGGCTTTTCCGGGAAGTGAAGCGGACAGCAATTGGCTGCCCGCGCATCACCAATTGGTAAAGGCGATAAAAAAACAGTTCCCCGAAACAGACATTGTGGTGCTCGCCTTTTTATATCCGCATCAGGCTTCCCATTATCAATGGAATGAGATCAGCGTCATCAGTTTCAATGGAATGCATCAGAAGGGGCGCTGGAAACATCTCCTGCTTTGGCGGGATATCTGGCGTGAGATACAGACCATTCGCCGGGACCGCAAGGTCATCGGCCTCTTTAGCTTCTGGTGTGGCGAGTGCGCGTTGATCGGGCACTATTTCGGTCTTCTTCATTCCATCAAACATCGTTGCTGGGTTTCCGGTCAGGATGCGCAAAAAGGGAACAAATGGGTAAGGCTCATCCGTCCCAAAGGGCGTGAACTCGTCGCCATGTCCAACTATCTCCGGGAGACCTTTTGTGCCAATTATGGCGTCAAACCTGCAGCTGTGATACCCAATGGCATTGACGTGGGAATCTTCGACAAAGAAGATGGCACTGCGACAAGGGATATCGACATCCTGGCTGTAGGTTCGCTCGTTCCGCTGAAACAATATGAGGTCTTGGTCCGGGTAGTGGCTTCCCTGCAATCCCAGTTTCCGCAGCTCAGGGTGATTCATTGCGGTGAAGGGGAGGAGAAAGAGCGTCTACAGGCCCTGATCATCCAACTAGGACTCGAACCGAATCTCCGTTTCCTCGGGGAAATACCACATCGGGAGGTGCTGCAATTGATGCAAAGGGCCAAAGTCTTTTTACATCCGTCCTCCAGCGAAGGGTTCAGTACCGTCTGCCTGGAAGCCCTCTATGCGGGAGCGCGGGTGATCAGTTTCTGTGATCCGGAAGATATATGTGTTCCGGAATGGCAGATCGTGAAAGATGAGGCCGCGATGACCGCCGGCACCCGAAAACTGCTGGAGGCGCCCCCGGCAACGACACCTGTTCTGCTACATTCTTTAGAAGAGAATGCGCGATCCGTCATGCAATTATTCAGATGAGGATAAGTAAGACCATAGTAACCCATTTGTTCAGAAGAACGGCTCCCCGCTGGATAACCTTTGCGGCCGAGCAGGTCATTGTATGGCTGTCTTTTTACATAGCTGCCGTCTGTACCGGCTGGGCGGCGCCCGCTGCGGCTTTCCTACTGAATACGGGAGTAGCAGTTGGCCTCGCCTTTTATTTCGGCACCTATAATAGTATTGTCCGTTATACCGGCATCAGGGATATCTGGCGAAGCGTAAAGTTTTCGCTGGTGCTGATCGTCGTCTGGTGGCTCGCCTTCCTGTTCAAAGACCCAATGGGTTTTTGGCATCTTCCCTTCGCATTTCCATTGATCAATGCCTCGCTTAGCTGCAGCATCGGCATAGGAAGCCGTCTCCTGGTAAAACAGCTCTATGCGCGGAGTGGTCCGCCGGCCGACCGTTCCTGGAAAAGCAGGATGTTCCATGTCGAGGAGTTGACTGCCATCACCATCGGGTCACTTTTGCAACGCGAGGAGATCAGGTTTCAAAACGCGGAGGCCGAGCATTGCTTCGATCAAATGACAGTGCTTGTTTCCGGAGCGGCGGGCTCCATCGGCAGCGAGATATGCCGCCAGCTGTTCCACTATCCCCTGCGCCGGATCATCCTGGTCGATCAGTCCGAGACCGGCCTATTCGATTTTGAATTGGAGCTCCGCAGCAGGGACCGGCCTATCGAGATTTGCGTGGAGGTCTGCTCCGTAAGGGACAAACAAAGGATCGAGAAATTGTTTACGCAATACGCAGTGGATTTTGTATTTCATGCTGCGGCTTACAAGCACGTACCCGTTATGGAGTCGTTTCCGAGTGAAGCCATCCTCACCAATGTATTGGGTACACGGATCATGGCGGATGCGGCCGTGCGTGCGGGTGTCCGGAAATTCATTATGGTCTCCAGCGACAAGGCCGTCAATCCATCCAATATTATGGGTGCGACCAAAAGCATTGCGGAGATGTATATCCAATCGTTGTCCCGGAGATCCGGGGGTACACAGTTCATCACCACGCGGTTCGGGAACGTGCTGGGCTCTGCGGGTTCCGTAGTGCCGTTATTTATCCGGCAAATTCTCAATGGTGGACCTGTTACCATCACCCATCCCGAGATCACCCGCTATTTTATGACCATTCCCGAAGCGAGCCGTCTCGTCATCGAAGCTTGTGTCATGGGTCAGGGTGGGGAAGTCTTCGTCTTCAACATGGGCGAACCCGTCAGGATCCTCGAGCTCGCCACCCAACTGATCCGCCTGGCCGGGTATACCCCCGGAAAGGAGATCGCCATAAAATTTATCGGTCTTCGGCAGGGAGAAAAGATCCATGAAGAGTTGTTCCATCCGTCCGAGCACCTGATGCCGACCCATCATTCTAAAATCATGAAAGCCCGCACCCGGGACCTTGATACCGAAGTTTTCACCAGTCAGCTGGAGCAGTTGATTTTGCAAGCGGCGCAGCACCAGCAGGCTTGCGCCAGAAAAATGATCGCGGCGATGGTGCCGGATTTTAAAGAAAACCAGCTATGAAGATACCTTTTGCCCCGCCGATGATCGATGAGGCCGTCATCAAAGAAGTGACCGACACCCTCGAGAGTGGCTGGATCACTTCCGGACCCAAGGTCCGGCAGTTAGAATCCATGTTCAACGATTTCGTACAGTTGCCGGCCAGTGTATGCGTGAATTCCTGGACCTCCGGCGCCCAGCTGGTCCTCAAATGGTGGGGCGTGGGGCCCGGCGATGAGGTTATCGTACCTGCTTATACATATGCCGCTACCGCTCTGGTCGTTCTTCATGCGGGCGCTACCCCGGTAATGGTCGATATAAATGAGGATTTCGCGATGGACCCTTCGTCACTGAGAAAGGCCCTCACGCCAAGAACCAAGGCCATCATTCCGGTCGACTTTGCCGGCTGGCCCTGCGACTATGCATCCATCCGGAATATCTTGCTGGAACCCGCCACACAGGCTTTGTTCACTCCTACCAATCAGTTGCAGCGTACCCTTGGCAGGCCCTTACTGATGACCGACGCCGCGCATTCCCTGGGGGCGCTCTATGAAGACAGGCCTGCCGGGCTGCAGGCCGATATCGTCGTCTATTCTTTACATGCAGTGAAGAATATCACGACCGCAGAAGGAGGCGTCATCGGGTTGAATCTGCCGGAGCCTTTCTCCAACCAGGAGGTGTATCGTTGGATGAAGATCAATAGCCTTAATGGTCAGACCCGGGATTCCTTCGAAAGAGCGCAGGGTAAATCCTGGCGATATGACATCGTTAGCGATGGATTGAAGATAAATATGCCGGATGTCTGCGCTGCCATCGGCGTCGCTCAGCTCAGGGGGTACGACAACATGTTGTTGCCGCGGCGGAGAAGAGTGGCGGAGCGTTATTATGAAGGATTAAAAAAATATTCCTGGGCGCAATTGCCACCCTTGCAATCTTCCGTGGCCCAAAGCGCCTATC
This sequence comes from Puia dinghuensis, assembly GCA_026225275.1. GTDB lineage: Bacteria > Bacteroidota > Bacteroidia > Chitinophagales > Chitinophagaceae > Puia > Puia dinghuensis_B. The sequence goes on along the minus strand of JAMFSL010000280.1, from coordinate 18,278 downwards.
ATATCTTTCCTCTCTGCATCAAAGGGATCACAGAAGTCCAACGTGACGAGATCATCGATCGGATCGAGACGCGGGGTGTTTCCGTCAACGTACATTTTATTCCGCTGCCCATGCTCAGCCTCTTCCGGGAAAAAGGCTATTCCATCGAGGATTATCCGGTGAGCTATGCGAAGTTTTCTACCGAGATCACCCTGCCCATCTACCCGCAATTATCGGATGTGGAAGTGTATCATGTTCTTTTTGCTGTGATTGAGGCTTACAGCGCCGTCACCGGGAACGAAGCATGGGGATGATGCTGTTGTATTTCCTGCAGCAGGCCTGGCAGGTCGCCCTGAACATATTTGATCCTTCTGCCCACGACCACCGGGTAAAAGTTTTCCAGCGGATAAGCATAATCGCTTAGCTGTTCCCGGAGAGACGCATCAAAAAGCCGGATATTTCCGCTATGCATGACCAGCAGGATATGTTCGGGATCCGATCCGAACACCGCATCCCAGCCTACCGGGCCGGCCGCTTTGTCGGCAAGCACCGGGCCTGCCGCTCTGTCGGCAACCACGAGGTCTGCCATTTGTCCTTCGCCGATCGTACCATGGTTATCCAACCCCCATAAGCGTGCCGGGCCTGCCGTAACCATATCCCACAGGGTGGCGTCTTCCACCCATTTTAATTTCCGGGCCAGCCGCAGCTGCTCCCAGATATTCCAGGACGCCGTGAGTGTCGAATCGGTACCGAATACAATGTCGCACTGGTTCAGGAGTGCCGGGATATCGGCCGTCTTGTCATACAGGAAATAGTTAGAATCGGGACACCAGACCAACGCGCGGAAAGAAGCTGCCTGCTGCTTGCTCATGGCGATCCCATGGATACCGATAAGCGGCCGCCCGAAGATATTCCAACCGATCAATGCATCGATCTCCCGTGAACAGGCCGGCGTCGTTCCCTCCCCCGTATGGATGACCAGTGGACGATCCCTGCGGAAAGGGTGTAGCAGCTTTCGCCGCCATCCTTTTTCTCCCGATATGCTGTGTAAAGATTCCGCGTTCTGAAGTACGGAGATGAGGTCGCCTGGTATTTCCAGTCTTGCCCCATGGTGTACGACCGATGTGACCCCGCTCAAAAGGTTCTTATAAAGCCCCCAACGGATGCGAAGTGTGCGGGGTACCTGCAATATGGTTGCGATAGCCTCCTTGTAGCGTTCGTGGATATCCGTTCCCCATTCCTTGTAGCTGGCATACGTCTGACTTCTAAAAGGCGGAAAAAGGTCGAAATCGAGATGATCGTGGGAATTGATCAGTCCGGGGAGCACCAATGCACCGTCAAAGGAAAGACAAATTTCCTTATCGGCCGGCCGGCTGCCGGCACTGGCGACCTCCACAATCCTGTCACCCACCAGACAAAGATCTTTTGGCTCCTTTTGCGCTATGATATGAATATTTTGTAGTCGCATCTTACCGGGTCCCGGCGGTCCCCCTTCCGCGATGTTTATAGATTGGCGTGATATAACCCAGATGTGAAATAGTGCGGATCAGCCATTTTTTCCAAGCTGGTCGCTCCGTGAACGACCAGCCATTCGAGCCCGAGACACCGGTGATCTCCGGTGCTGCCGGAAAGCATCGGGGTTTTGTCAATGAGTCCGCCATGGCGTCGTGGTAGGCATGTTCCAGAAAATACGTTTTGTCATCACTCACCTGGTGGTAAGCATCCAACAGGACACTTCTGAAAAATTCTTTTGTTACATAGTAAACGCGGACTTCCACGCAGGGTCTGGCTGCCACAGGTACAAGCCATCTGGGCCGGATCAGGGAAATGGGCATAAAGTAGTTTTGCCGGTCGTCTGCCTGCCCCAATATTTCTTCCGTATTCATCAGCTTTAGTCTGCCAGTGACTTTCAAAAAGCCGTCCACCGCTGTGAGCAGGCGGCTATGTGAGAGTACATAGGCCATGATCTCTCCTTCACCGTATCCTTTCCCCTGTTTCTCCATTGTTGCCTTGTCGCCGGTAAAACTGAGCAATTCGAGTTGTTTGTGATGGGCAGTCGCCAGTTCCGTTGTCCATTCGGGATAGGTATAGCCAGAATTGTCACAGATGATGATGCGTTCCAAGGACGTTTCACGGATAAAGAAAGACAGCGCGTCCAGGTACTGCCGTTCCCTCTCTGCGGTGTCGCGCAAAACCGTATGCCGGGTACCGACATAGACGCTGGAAGTGATGACCAATGCGCTGTTATTCCATTGCATACCATCAGTGATTAAATGGTTAATGCCGGAAGCCGCAGCAGTGAAAAAGCGTGCTGCAGCACTTGTTCCGGCTTATATCTTGTCATGCAGCGGTTGTCTCCCCACCTGCACACCGATTCCAGGCAATTCCCGCAGGGAAGATCCGAGGAATCCAGGACAAAACTATGCTGGCCCAACGGCTTCGACCAATAGCTGCGGCTACTGCCAAACAATGCGAGCGTGGGAATGCCCGAAACCCAGGCCATATGCATGAGTCCGGAGTCCTCCGACAAGACCAGCGTCGCATGCTGCAATATGGCAAATGCTTCCAGCGGGGAGGTTTGTCCTACCAAATCGACCAGCCGGTCGCCCAACGCCTCTTTCAGGATTTTTGTTTTTTCCGAAATAAAGGAGGTGCCTAGTATCAGGAATTGCGTATCCGGTCTTTGTTCCAGCCATAGCCTGGTGAAAGCGATATAGCTTTCAACAGGCCAGTTCCGGGTTGCATTCAGGCCTGCAGGATTTATCACCACCAGTTCATTGTGCCCATTCCAGTTCGTGTTCTTCAAAATGGCGAGCCCCCTATTTTCGTCCTTCAACCGAAAGTCCGTATCCAAGTCACATTTTCCCAAACCGGCTGCTTCGATAGTCAGCCTGGTCCTTTCGCCGGCAGGGATCGGGGATGATTTGTCGAATCGGGCCCAGGCTTTGGGTCGTAGTACTTTTGTTATGATCTTACTGTAATTGTTGTTTTGGAGATCTATGACCATGTCATATCTATTCAGAAGCAGCCTGGGCAGCTGCAGCAAAGCGAGCATGAATATTTTTTTCAGATTCCGGTCGCCGCCGATAGAGTAGACGTTATCGAACAGGATAATATTCTTTGGAACGGGATCGGTCTCTTTTCTTGTCAGGAGATCCAGCCGGACAGAGGGGGGCAGGCGACGGCGCAGGTATTGCAGGTAGGGGAGGGTGATCGTTACGTCGCCCATGGCTTGGGTGCGAATGGCCAGTATCCGCCGGGGGATGTTCTTTGTATCAGTCCATGGTTTTGCCTGAATATTCATCACGTATCCGTTTAATCTTCCTTTCTAAAATGAATTCCATATAATACAAGCTGATCGAAGGAATCCCTGTAGGCTTCCATCACATCGAGTCGTTCAAAAATATGCTGTACGCGCTGATCGATCCTGGACTCGGCAAAGCCAACTTCTTTCCAATTCATTTTGGCTGCCAGCTTTCTCACCTTATCCAAGGTATGAATATGATTTTTGATGTAGATCAATTTATCATTATGCATGAACGAACGGTTAGCGCCTCTTTGCAATGCAACGGGGTGGAAGTCGGTGATGAGGATATCTCCATTGGGTTTCAATACTCTGTTCCATTCTTTCCATTCCGCGGGTAAATTCCTGATATGGGCGATCACCAGCGTGGAAACTATAGCGTCGCATGAACTATTGCCCAATTCTTTCAGGCTATTGTCGGCATGCAGCCAGGTTTTTGCCTGTGGATATTTTTGTCTTATTTTTTCGAGCATTCCCGAGGAAGCTTCGTAACCGATGATCTCAGCCGGATCCTTTCGGGATATGTCGGGCCAGTAGCGGCCGGTACCGCAACCTATATCGACGACCCTTTTACCTCGCAGGCCGATCTGACCAAGCATATTCTTAAAAAGAAGGTCATCCAGGAAAAGTATCGGATTATCAGGTTGGGCGTCATAGGTCGAAGCCCATTTATTATAGGCTTTAGGGGGAGTGATCTCCCTAGTACGATAGCGATGTATCAGCCTGTTTTTAAGGTTGGTCAGGGATAGCATATTTTTCCGAGATTTTGTAAAGGTATAAGTTGCTTCCTTGCTCGATAGCGCCTTCTTTTTTGTCGATAAGATCGACATGGAAAGACTGTGTCAATTGCGAATCGAGTTCCGATAATTCAGCGGGATAGTGCATGGAGATCATATAGACATTCCTTATTCTTTCCCTGCGGAACAGCGACGACAAGCCACTGGAATACCGGTGAGGTTCTTTCAGCATCGCCGCCATTTCACTATTCCAGATGATAAAGGATTTCTCTTTTTGCAGATCGACGCAATAGATCGGTTTGTCCATAAAGGCGGCATAAGATTCCATCGTCCAATAGTCCGAAACCAATTTTTGGCCTGCCGGTATTTCGCCCATCATGGCGGGTATCTGATCCAGGGTCGAGAAGGGCAGTCGAAACGTCTGATAAACCGCAAAGAATCCCGCTGCCACCTGGAAACAAAGTAAGATGACCGTTAGTCTTGTCTTTTTTAATGTCAATTCGTTTTCATAATAAAATAGCCACAAGGCGGCGATGAACCCGATATAAAGAAAGCCGGCGTAGCGGGCGGTTGTCAGGGAGAAGCCGACGGTGGAGAGCAGTCCGCTGAAAAGCAGGTTCGTTCCGAATAACGCCAGGCATTTCCTGTTCGGCCATAGCAGAAAAAGGGCCGATGCCACGAGCGCCACGGAAATCAGGGGGTTGAGGAATTGCAGCGTACCATGCGTCTTAGCGGCATCCAGCAGCATCTCCGTATTCCAGAAATGATACGTCCACCATGCCGGAATGGGCAGAAAACTTCGCAAGGGCGGATATAGACAATACCTGATCAACTGCAAGCCATTTTGGGTGTCCCCATGGAGCGAGCTATCGGCTGGCGGATAGACCGACCACAGGGCCAGTGAGAGGAAAAGTACGCCGATGCCGGCATCGATAAGCAGGCGCCCTTTTTTGATTTGACGTTGATTTTGCAGGAGAAGATAGTAAACATGCAGGCTGCAGGCCAAAAGCATGGCGATAAGATGGACATTAAAAAGGGAAAAGAGCAGCAGATAATATAGTATCGGCTGGAAACGGAAATTACTTCGGATGATCAGGCAGATGCAGCAAACCAGCAGCACGCCGATGCTATAGTTCCTGCTGAAAACTGCATATTCAAAGACAAAGTAGTAACCAAAGGGGACCAGCACTTTTATCAATGTCGGTAATGGTGAATAAAACAGGATCAGAAAGACTACCGAGCTGGCGATGGCCCATTCGAGAGTCTGCATCCAGGCTATCTTGTGGGTGAACAGGCTAATGATCCATAGGAGGCTATACCAGCCGGGTGGATGGCCTTCATACCGGGAATTAGCGAGCATATCGGTATAGTTAGTACTGCTTTTGGCGATGTTCCAGCTATGCAATTCATCATTCCATGCCACATGATGCGCCATTGAACATGCCGATAGGATCGCGTAGACGGCGAATACTATCCAGAGCATTTTATTCTTCAACGGGCTTTGCATTAAAAGTATATTTAGGGGTCAAGCCTTGTATAACACTGGCTCAATCCTCCGTTGCTGTTTTTTTGCGGCATTATAATAAGGGTTCCGTCCCAAGGCGATCAGCAGTAAAGATTCGAAGGCTGGTTTTATCATGATCCACTCTCCCGCCAAAAAGAAACCCAACAGATTTCCTGTCAGGGACCAGAGCAGCCAACGTTTTTTCGTGTGATCCGGAGCTTTCCCGGTACTGATAAAATAATCAAGCGCCAACACTCTGCGGAAATATTGAATGGGTCTTTCGAGCCGGTTTGCCGGGGTTTTGTGGTGATAGACAAATGCCTGATTCAGGATTTCGATGCCATCGTCGGGAAATCCGAGGCAGACGCCAAAATTATCGCCGATGCCATACCTGTCCAGCACTTCGTCAAATGGAGATTGGAGGAGCCAGTCTTTCCTCACCAGAGCGGCGCCGAGGGTATAAACAGGAGCGTGAACAACAGCACCCGAGAGATCGGCAAGGACCGGCCAGCCCGATTTAGCGATATGATTACCTTTAGAAAGGTAATGTTTTCGTATTCTTTTGGTGATCATATTGTAGCTGCTACATTGAATGTCACCCCAGAAACCAAGGCTGAACATGAACTTCCAGATCAACAGCCCGGAAGATCTTACCGGATAGCTGCCCTGCCATTCCTCCCCTTCTTTTTGCAGAAACACACCGGATACGGCGCCTGTTTCTTCCCTGGCAGCTGCGTGGGTGGCCAACTGCTCCAAATAATTGGCAGGGACTTGCACATCGTCGTCACAGAGGAATATCCAGGGTGTTTCGGCTCTTCTGATGCCGGTATTGCGTTGTATACAGACCGATTTTTCCGATAGAATATACTGGATCGCCAAATGGTTGAATCGGGCATAATCGGCAGGAAACAGCCTTTCTTCACCGGAATCCACGATAATGACGGCGGCAATCGGGTAGGTTTGACTGTTCAGATCGTCCAACAGGGATAAAAGCCGGTCTTTCCGGTTACAAGTCGGAATCACTACGGAAATACGCATTATCCTGTAAAAACGCATGGAAGGGGGGTGCCCGTTGCCTCTATGAAATATTTGAACTTTGGGCATCCTTTGGGAACAAAGGGCCGTTTATTCCAGCAGGTGCCTAAATTTTGCTAAAACTGTTAGAAATGTACCTTCCGGACTCATCCATATTAACTAATATCCAGGTTCAGGGCCACGCCCAACTCAGGGAGATCCTTTTTGAAAAGATATATATCAGGGTCCGATCGCTGGAGAGCCGGATATATACCGACGAAGAACTCGTCACTTTGCCCGACATCGCCCCGGCCCATCCCCGATTCAGGGAATGGGAATGGAGGAAGGAATCTACCGGCCGGCTCATCCGTTATTTTTCCCGAAAGAAGACCAATCCCGAGATACTCGAAATAGGTTGTGGAAATGGCTGGCTGACCCACCAACTGGCGGAAATTCCCGGGACGCGGGTCACCGGTGTGGATATCAATTTTACCGAGCTGCAGCAGGCTGCCCACGTATTCAGTAACGACCCCAATCTTCGGTTCATTCATGGGGATATCCGATCCGGCATTCTGGAAGACCGGCGCTTTGATTTTATCGTTTTTGCCGCCGCCCTCGAACATTTTCCTTCGGCGAAAAAGATTCTTCACCTGTGTCTTTCCCATTTGAATCGCGGTGGGGAAATCCATTTGATCGATACTTCATTTTGTAAAGCGGCAGAAGTAAAAATGGAGGAGCAGCGGACGCTGGCGTACTATACTTCCTTTGGTTTTCCCGAAATGGCCGATTATTATTTCCATCCTACCTATGAAGATCTTCGATCTTTCCGGTACTCCATTCTTTATAATCCGAAAGATTTTCGTCACCGTTTCCTAAAAAGGAAGAATCAGCATCCCTGGGTCCGGATCACCCAAAATTAGTTATACGATATGGACAATATACTTTTTACGCATTCGTACTTCATGCGGTATGATCCCAAGCAATGGGCGACCGGTCAGCCGTATCCGCCGCTGGCGACCATTGGGGCTGCTGCGTTGTTGCGGGAGCATGGGTTTGGGGTTTCTCTTTTCGACACCATGTTCGTGGAGAATCCCGATGAGGTGATCGCGCGATTGGAATCCGAGCGGCCGCAATTCTTCGTCGTTTATGATGACGGGTTCAACTACCTGACCAAGATGTGTCTGACCAATATGCGTGATGCGGCCTATCGGATGATCGGGTTGGCGCATCGGCAGGGCTGCATCGTCATTGTGTCCAGCTCCGATTCGACAGACCACTACCGGGAATACCTGGCTAAAGGGGCTGATTTCGTTTTGTTAGGGGAGGGAGAGCAAACTTTGCTCGAGTTGACGACGACCATTCGTCAGGGGCATGATGATTTTTCCGGTATTCCCGGCCTGGCCTGGATGCAGGCAGGTGTGCCCGTACGATCACCAGCCCGCAAGGTGATGAAAGATCTCAATAGCCTGCCTATGCCTGCCTGGGATTTGGTGGACATCGGGAGCTACCGGGATATCTGGGTCAGGCATCACGGTTATTTCTCGCTGAACGTAGGGACCACACGGGGATGTCCTTTCAAATGCAACTGGTGCGCCAAGCCTATTTATGGCAACCGTTACAATGCACGCTCGCCTGAGCATGTCGTCAGGGAGATCAAGTGGCTCAAGGAAAAATATAATTTCGATCACCTCTGGATGTGCGATGATATTTTCGGGCTCAAGCCTGGTTGGGTCAATGAATTCGCGGACCTCGTGGAAAAGGAGGGATTGCGGTTCAAATTCAAGATCCAGTCGAGGGCCGACCTGCTGTTGCAGGAAAATTATGTCGAGGCGCTGGCGAGGGCCGGGTGCGATGACATTTGGATGGGTGCCGAGAGCGGCTCTCAGAAGATATTGGATGCGATGGACAAAGGGACCACCGTGGAACAGATTGCGGGGGCTACGCGGCTGCTGCGGCAATATGGAATTCATCCTTCGTTCTTCATCCAGTTTGGTTATCCTGGTGAGACCAAAGAGGATATTGCGATGACCATCCGGATGATCAAGCGGCTGCTGCCCGATAACATGGGGATCTCCGTCTCTTACCCGTTGCCGGGAACGGTGTTTTACGATCGGGTAAAGGACCAGTTGACAGAGAAGACCAACTGGACCGATTCAAATGAATTACAGCTCATGTTCAGGAACACCTATCCGCCGGAATTTTACAAGAAACTGCACCGCTATGTGCACAAGACTTATCGCTGGCATATCGCTGTACGCGATTTTCGGCAGGGTTTCGGCCGGCCGGGGAGATGGGTGGGGCAGGGGCTTCGGACGGTTGCGTCGATGGTAAGGTATCTGCCCGATGCGATAATAGCGGGATGGTGGTTAAGAAAAATGCAAAAAACGACTTATGGAGCTACAGGCGCAACTAAATGAGGCAGAAGCAGCCAGGGCCTTCAGCCAGCAAGCTGATATTTTTGATGCATATGACGCGGGGAATACTATCAATCAGTATAAGCGTCAGCGGGTAAGGAAGCATGTGTTGCGGCATCTGGCTACGGGTGATGCGACTTATGCGAGCGGCGCGACTTACGCGGGTGGGGAAGAGCCGACTATTCTCGAGCTGAATGCGGGCACGGGCATCGATGCGGCGTATTTTGCTTCCAGGGGATTCCGGGTACACGCGACAGATATTGCAGAGGGCATGCAGGAGAAGTTGAGAGAGAATATGTGGGGGCAGGGGTTGAGCGACAAAGTGACGACCGAGCTTTGTTCTTTTACAGCTCTCGATACTTTGCGGGAAAGAGGGCCTTACGACCTGATTTTTTCCAATTTTGCAGGGTTGAACTGCACGAACGAACTGGACAAGGTGTTGCGTTCATTTGCCCCGCTGGTGAAACCTGGCGGCCAGGTGACGATGGCTATCCTGCCGGGATTCTGTCTATGGGAGACCTTGTTGTTTCTACGGGGCAGGTGGCGGACGGCTTTCAGGCGGTTGATCAGCGGCAGGAAGGGTACGTCATCGCGGGTAGAGGGGCATTATTTCCGGTGTTGGTATTATTCTCCTTCCTATGTGGTTCGGGCGTTGAAGGATTCCTTCGATCTTTTGTCCGTAGAAGGGTTGTGTACGATAGTACCGCCTTCCTATATCGAACATTTTGCGGAGAAGCATCCGCGGGCCTGGCGTTTGTTGAGAAAGGGAGAGGAGAGGTGGAAGGAGCGGTGGCCCTGGAGGAATATCGGCGATTATTATATCATTTCTTTCAGGAAGAAATAGGGGGATGGGTGGCGACGAGTTCTTTCACTTTGTTATTATAACGGTGGAGAACTTTTTGCTGAAAGTTTTCGGGATTGGGACGGGAATAATGTTTTCCCGATTGGAGGCTCATTTTGAGGCCTTTGATGCTGAGGTCGCCGCGTTGCTCTTTGATTTTCCAACGGCGTGCGGTGAGGTTGCGCAGGTAATCGTCGAGGCGGTTGCCCATGCGGTTGTCCAGCAGCCATTCTACGAAGCGTTTAAGCAGAGATGTCTTTTGTGTCGTTGCTGCGGTGCGTTGACGATGGCGGTATTGAGGATACCAGGTGGTGGCCCACTCATTGGCGTTGAAGAAGCGGGTCAGGCCACCGTTGCCACTGGCCGGCATGAGCGTTAACAACTCCGTTGCCGTGAAGATGTTCTTTTCTTTTATTTCAAGTGCTTCCTCGTCGATATAATAATTCATGCAATACCGGTGTTCATGGCCGATCAGAAAGGTGAGTTTCTTGAAGAGATGCATGAAGGTCCTGGCGATCCAGAGCCGGTCTGCGCGGGTGATGATAAAATAGTCGATGTCCGCCTTTTCATCCGCGCAGCGTTTCGATAAAGAGCCGGAGATGCAGACACCCCGGACGAAAGGGAACTGGAAGAGGAAGCGGGCTCCTTTGTTGGCGGTGATCAGGAGTTTATCCGCGTGTGCGCGACCATAGTTGCGTCGTTCTTCGAGGGCGGGATCGTTGCGCAATGAAATGTATTGTCCTGTCCGGAAGAGGCGGCCTTCCCGGATGAGTGCTTCTACTTCTTTCCTTACGGGATATTCCTCTGTTGTCGTCTCGAGATAGTAGTGAACTTCCTCGATGGAGAGGGGATAGTTGAAAAGATCGAAGTAGGCGAATACTTTTAATACGCTGGATCGTAGGTTCATAAAAAAGAGAACGGGCCGGGGGGATGATCAGTTGCTTGTGATACGCTTTTGCGCAGGATGGAGGCATACGGACAACCTTTTTGGAGTCCGGGGCGTTTGCTTTTAGATGAACCTGAAGAGATCATTTGATGTCATTGTATCCATTCTTGTCACAGGCTGCATTTTAAGCTGGCTTTTGCCATTATTGGCGTTGCTGATCAAACTCGATTCGAGAGGGCCTGTCTTTTTTGTGCAACGGCGGGTGGGCAGAAATGGGGTGTTGTTTGCCTGTTATAAACTGCGGACCATGGTGATCAATGATGTGGCGGACGAGCGGCCGGCGGCGGGGAATGACGGGCGGATCACGCGGGTGGGCAGGTGGCTTCGACAGACTCATCTGGATGAGCTGCCACAGTTTTTCAATGTGTTGCTGGGGTCGATGAGTATTGTCGGGCCCCGGCCGTATATGCCGGCGGATTGTCGCCAATTTGCGGTGATTGTCGCCGATAGTGATGTAAGGCACCGGGTTAAGCCGGGGATTACGGGGATGGCGCAGGCGAAGGGGTTACATGGGACGCCCAGAAGGGACCAGCGAATTATTTTTCAACGATATCATTGGGATGCCTACTATGTCAGTCATTGGGATTTTGGGTTTGATATGCGTATCCTGGGGCAGACCGTTGTGCTGCTGTTGCGGAGACTAAGGGGATGGGGGCCGGATGGTTTTTAATCCAGGGTCTCGTCCCTGATCTTAGTGATCTCAGGCATATTGTTCTGTGCGGATGATTGTTTCTGCGAAACGTTCCATTTCTTCGATTTGGGGGCTGCATTGCAGGAGGAAGAAGTCTACGCCTGCTTTTTCGAAGGCGCCGATCCTGTCTGCAACCTGTCCGGGGGTGCCCGTCAGGCCGGTGCGAAGGCCGCGGTTAGAAACCGAATAGTCTTCCAGGGATACTTTTTGTTCCAGTTGGGTGCCGGCCAGCCATTGCTGGTAATTGTTATAGCCGGCGCTGCCGGGTTGGACGTTGGTGATGCGGTCCAGTTCCTTTTTTACTTCGGCGTCGGTATTGCGGATAATGCTATAGGCAGCTACACCGTATTGCATGGGTGGTAGTCCTTTCTTTTCCCTTCTTTCTTTCATATCTCTGATGCGGGTGCCGATCGTCTCGGGGGTATCGCCGTGCATGACGTAGCCATCGCAGGTTGTCGAGATAAGATCTTTGGCCGTTTCCGATTCGCCGCCGGCGTAGAGGGCTGGTCTGGGGCGTGAAACGGGCTTTGGTTGGAGGGTATTGTTGGCGACGTGATAGTATTTTCCGTCGAAGGAGAATCCGTCTTCGTTCCATACCCCGTTGAGGACGGTGAGCCATTCGGCCGTGCGGGCGTAGCGGTCGTCATGCTGTTCGAAGCCGACGCCGTATTTGGTGGCCTCGTCGCGCCACCAGGAGGAGACGACGTTAAGGGATAGTCTGCCTTTGCTGATATGGTCGATATTGGCGGCTTGTTTGGCCAGGAGTGCCGGGTTATGGAAGGTGGGCCGTACGGCGATCATCAACTCCTGTTTATGGGTGACGGCTGCCAGTGCGGCGGCTGTGGACCAGGCGTCGAGAGATGGTGCGTGTTCGCCCTTGATGTCATTGAGATTGAGTTCAGCGATGAGGCTGAGGTCGTAGCCGAGCTCTTCGCTACGGATAGCCAGTTTCTTTACGTAGTCCCAGGAGGCTTCCATGTTTTCGTCGTCGACGTTGCGCAGCCAGCCGCCAAAGACGGGCATCCAGTATCCGTACCGCATAGGTAGTTTAGTTTTTAAGCGTGTGTTAAAAGGGCTTCTCCAGTCTTTATGCCTGCACGTTTCTGCAGGTAGTCCACCAGCCGGTGATGAGGGTTGAACCCGATGACGTTGACGGCGTCCGCGACGAAGTTGGACAGGGCGTTGACGTCATAATAGAGTAGTTCGCCATCGCGGTCGTCGATGATGTATTCGATGCCGCCGACGTCGATGCCCGACTGCTGAACGATCGTTTCGATGGCTTTGATGACGTTGGCTGGAGGGGTATAACCTTCGACCTTGAGTCCGTTCTTCGGGGCTTCGATGGCGCATGCATTGCGGACCAGTTCGACGCCGCTGTTCGTCTGGCAAATATCTGCGGGGCAGAGGTTGAAGGTATCGCCGGTGAGATAGACGCGGATGCCGTAGAGGAATTTACCGCCCAGTGTTTCGACGCGGGTGATGTAGCCGCCGCGGGCGGGAATGAATTCCTGCACGAGTGCTGTATGATCGACACCGAAGTCTAATGGGACTCCCATGTTACCTTCAGCCACTGCGTTTTTGAGATCTTCGATCGTCTGGTATTTCGTGATACCTGCGCCGCTGCCTCCGATATTGGCTTTTACGACGACGGGGAATCTCAGTCCTTGCGCGGCTTCGACGAGTTTCGACGGATGATTGACGACATGGGCCTTCGGGTATTTGAAGCCGAGCGACTGCATCAACATGAGTTGCAGGGCCTTCGACGTTTCGAAGGTAAAGGCCTTGTAGCCATTGAGGACCGGGATGTTATGATATTCGAGATGTTTCAGATAATTGAGCGTATAGAAGATGCCCTGGATGCCATCCCGCAGATAAGCGGACGGGCTCATGCGGTTAAAGAACAGCGAGAAATCTGGGGCGGATGCTTCGATAGCGAACTGGTGGGCGGCAGGATTCAGCCTGGTATAGGGAATATCCCTGTTGTTCAATTCTTCAAAAAGAGGTTTGAACCAGTCGGGATGTTCGTGATAAATAGCGATAGGTGACATATGCGATGCGATTTTTAATAGTCTACGAAGGTACTGTAAAATAGGAATTTTTTTCGTTTTTTTTGGGCGATGCTTCTTTTAAGTTTACATTTGTCTACCAAATTAGTGGACTAATAAAAACCTAACGCAAACTGTTATGAGCACCGCCCGGACATCCGCCAAATCTGCCATTCATCCACAGACCACCATTCTCTTTTACTCATAAAAAACTTAGTAGCAATGAAAAATCTTTCACTGTTGGCCGGCCTTTTATTGGTTCTGTTCGGCCATCTCAATGCCCGTGCGCAGGAGCCGCCGGGGGATCGGCTTATAACCGGAAAAATAGCGGCGGAAGACGCAGGCCAGGGATTATCCGGCGTCAGTATAGTTGTCAAGGGGACACGTCGCGGTGTGAGTACCGCTGCGGACGGATCCTTCAGCGTGCGGCTCAGGGCCGGTGAGAAGGCGTTGATTATCAGTTATGCCGGTTACGAGACACAGGAGGTGAAGATCGCCGGCCAGGAAAAGGTGACTGTCCTGCTGGTGCGGGGAAACCGTCAGCTGGACGACGTTATCGTCACCGGTTACAGCACTCAGAATAAGAGATTCATTGCCGGTTCCATCGCCAGTGTGAGCGGAGATGCGATTAAAGACATCCCGGAAGCGGGTTTCAACCAACTGCTGCAGGGAAAGACCGCCGGGGTGCAGGTGACCGCCAATTCCGGCGTACCTGGTGGGGGGATCACGTTTACCATCCGGGGTAACAACTCTATCAACGCTTCCGTACAACCTTTATATGTCATTGACGGAGTATTCGTCAGCACGGCCGAGCCGATACAGACGGGGGAGGGCAACCAGGAGCAATCCAATCCGCTGGCCGATATCAATCCTTCGGATATCGAAAGTATCCAGATCCTGAAGGATGCCAATGCCACGGCCATTTATGGATCGCTCGGTGCGAACGGCGTCGTGATCGTTACGACCAAGCGGGGCAGGTTGAATACCTCTCCCGTCATCGCTTTCAACACCTACCATGGCTGGTCCAATGCCATCAAACAGTTCAAGGTCACCAACGGGCCGGAGACGGGGTTACTGACCAATGAATCCGCCGTCAACACAGCGATCGACAACGGGCAGAACCCTGCAACCGTCGTGCTGCCTTTTCCCGATGCCGATACGTTGCCGACTTATAATCGCATCAAAGACATATTCCGGACGGCGTCGACTTCCGACTACGAACTGTCCACACAGGGGGGAACGGATAAGAGCGATTATTATGCCGGTCTGGGATACCTGCGGCAGCAGTCCATCGTCAGACCTACCGATTACGAGCGGTATACGGCCCGATTCAACAGCGACTATTTTCTCACTCATCAGCTGAAAATAGGTGAGAGCATCAATATTACGCGGACGTGGCGCAATCCGAGCAGCAATGACAATAACCCACAGGGGGTCATCAATTCCGCTTTGTTCACGCGTTCTTATGAGCCCATCTATAACGCTAACGGCACGTATGCCAGGTATGGCAGCTTCGATAATGCTGAAGCCCTTATCAAATACCTGCATAATAATGCCACCGGTTGGAGAACGATTGGGAATGTGTATGCGGAATACGCCATTCTTCCTGAATTGAAGCTACGGAGCAGTATCAGCATAGACTATAACGATGAATACGAGAATGATTATGCGAGTACTGAGATCAGCGCAGGGATAGCGAGCAATGGGCTGGCGAATTCCTATGAGACCAAGAATACCGTCTTCCTTAACGAGCAGGTGCTGACCTACATCAAATCTTTCGGCAGTAACCGTCAGCACAGCATCAATGCATTGATAGGAAATACGTTCAATTCAGTATTGGCCCAGGAAACCAGCGCTACCGGCACCGGCTTTGCTGCCAACAGCCTCACCGCTATTTCAGCCGCTGCCACCACGACGGGCTCTTCTACTTCATCTACGTCCGACCTGGTATCATACTTTGGCAAGGCCAGCTATACTTATGACAATAAGTATACTATCGATGGCAGTATCCGGGCGGATGGATCTTCCAAATTCGGGGCCAGCCGGCGATGGGGGTATTTCCCTTCCGGGGGCATTACCTGGCAGGCGGGTCAGGAGGAATTTATCCGTGACCTGCATTTCTTCGATGCGCTGAAGTTGCGGGCCAGCCTGGGGCTTTCCGGCAATCAGAACGGTATAGGGCCCTATGCGGCCCAGGGTCTTTGGACAGGTACGGGGATCAACTACGACAATCTGGCCGGCATCGCTCCCTATCAACTCGCCAATCCCAACCTGACCTGGGAGACGACGCGGCAGACCGATGTGGGGGTGGAATTCGCTGTGCTGAAGAACAGGCTGACCGTCGTGGCGGATTACTACGACAAGTATACTTATGACCTGCTGCTGAACGTGCCGGTGCCTTCACGGTCCGGCTTCACCACTTATCTTCAAAATTATGGCGCCGTCACCAACAAAGGTGTCGAGCTGTCTTTGCAGTCCGTGAATATTAAAACGCGCGAGGTCCGGTGGACGACCGATTTCAATATCTCCGCGAACAGGAATAAGGTTGTCAAACTGGCCAGTGACATTCTGCAGGGTGCATCCGGCAGGGATATTTCGATCCTGCGTCAGGGTTATGCCGTCAATTCCTTCTACCTGTATAAACAGTTGTCTGTGGATCCGCAGACCGGCAATGCCGTCTACCAGGATGTGAACAAGGACGGACAGATCACTTCTGCCGACCGGCAGATCGTCGGGAATGCGAATCCAAGGTTTGTGGGCGGTCTGAACAACAATCTCAGCCTGGGGGCTTTCGATCTCGGCTTCCTCTTCTATTTCCAGCAAGGAAACAAGATCATGAATATGAATGATTTCTTCATGATCCATGGAGGAACGCAGAAGAACATCGGGTTTGTACCCAGGCAGCTCGATCGCTGGCAGAAGGTCGGCGACAAGACCGATATTCCGCGGATGACCACTTACAGCGCCAATCCGGCGCAGAACGACGGGGCGGCGAATAATTATGGCGGCAATGTGGCCAGTGAGAGCACGCGATACCTGGAGAATGGCAGTTTCATCAGGTTGAAGTCCGTATCGTTAGGCTATACCATCCCTTCCGATGCTGTAAGGCGGTTGCATCTCGGTTCGGCGAGAGTCTATGTGTCGGCGACCAACCTGCTGACCTTTACCCATTACCTGGGGCTGGATCCGGAAGTGAGTTCTCAAAGCAACAATCAGAATACGGCGGGCTACGATTGGGCGACCGTGCCGCAGCCGCGGACCGTTCAGGCCGGGCTGAAAGTGACTTTTTAATTTTTTAATGCTTAATGCAAAATTATGAAACGGAGTTATATACTTTCATTGGCGATGCCGGCGGGGCTGGCGATGCTTACGGGTCTAGCCATGCTTACGGGGCTGGCTTCCTGCAAGAAATTCCTGGTGCAGACGCCTAATAACGAGCTGGCGGATAACGTGGCTATTGTAGATGCCAGCACTGCCAATGCGGCTATTATCGGCGCTTATAACGGGCTGGCCTTGTATTACGCGGGGAATTATGAAACCCTGGGTACCATGCCGGCCGACAATGTCATTTTCAACGGGACGCTGAGTCAATACCTGCAGCTGGACCAGAATGCGATACCGTCGGATAATGTCACTACTGTCGCTGCCTACCAGGAGATCTATGCCACTATCAATACCGCCAACAGCGTCATTGCGTATGTGCCGGGGGTGACCGATCCCAATCTCACTGCCGCCGAGAAAAGCCAGTACATCGGGGAAGCCTATTTTATCAGGGCGTTGTGTTATTTCGATCTCGGCAGGGGTTGGGGGGGTGTACAGCTAGAGCTGAAGCCCACTGCGACGCTGAGCCAGCTCAACGGCATTTACAGAAGTTCGCTGGATTCGACCTGGCTGCAAGTGCATTCCGATCTGATCAATGCCCTGCAACTGCTGCCCGAGGATGCTACTACACGCAATCGTGCCCAGAAGAGTGCGGCGCGTGCACTGCTGGCCCGGCTGAATCTCTACTCACAGCAATGGGATTCGGCGGAATATTATTCGACGCAGGTTATCGCCAATACCAAATATTCGCTGGTGCGGCCCTACAAGACTTTTTTCACTGCGCCGTTCCTTTCGGCTGAATCGGTGTTGGAGCTGACTTATACGACAGCTGATAAGAATACGTTTTGGGATCTTTGGTACCCCAGTTCGCTCGGCGGACAATATACGCTGAAACCTTCCGACACCATTGTCAGCCAGCTGAATGATCCCACTATCGGCGGCAGCCGCAATGCATTGTTGGCCGGTACCGCTCCCAACGTCTATGGCGTGCTGTACAACCAGATCGCTACCAGCACCGATCCTGCGTATGTGATCCGGATTGCCGAGCTTTACCTGATCCGTGCCGAGGCGAGGGCGCAGCAGAATGAATTGTCGGGGGCGGTAGCCGATCTCGATTCGGTGAGGTCGAGGGCGGGGGTGCCGCTGGAAACGAATACCTCGCAGGCGGCGATTTTATTGGATCTGGAGAGGGAGAATTCGGTGGAATTCGCTTTTGAGGCGCATCGCTGGTTCGACCTGGTCAGGACACAGCGGGCCGGGGCTGTGTTGGGGCTGACGAATACCGATTACTGGCTGTTCCCTATTCCGTTGTCCGATGTGAATTCCGATCCGGATGTGGTGCAGAATCTGGGATATTGATAACAACCACCTACTAATAACAAAACGACAAACATGAAAAAACAATCTGTTGTGCGTCTGACTGGCCTGCTGGCCTTTCTGCTGCTGCTGTTAAGTGAGCGGCCGGTCGCGCAGACCAATTAT
>JAMFSL010000279.1 GCA_026225275.1 Puia dinghuensis | reverse complement strand
GATGGGGTTTGAGTTAAAAGGCTGTATAGGTCATCGGCCCACCATTCTTCAATAGAGAAATCTATGATATGCTCGAACCCATTTTCGTCCAGGTAATATGTTTTTAAGCATCCGGTGACTACAAAAGATTCATATTTACATATGTTGCCTTCGTGAAGCAGGAATTCGCCATTTTTTAGAGACTTTGACTTCAGCAAGGAGGTGAAGAATGCAATTTCTTCCGGGGTTAAGGAAATATGCCTTAAAATGTTAGAGAGCAAAAGGTTGAAATTCATAGCTTGATGGCCTTGAAGGAAAGTTATATAATACTTTGCTCTTTTCGGCGAAGATTGCCTGGGAATTTCCATAAATCACATGATCCCGAGCCGGTCGCGGAGTGAATCGCGGTAGGTGCTACCAATAGGGATCTTTTCTCCATTAACAATAAGCTGATGAACTTCGATCATGCTGATATGTCTGATACCCACCACGTATGACTTATGTACCCGGATAAAATCCGCCGCCGGTACAAGGTCAAAAATGTCACCCATATTTTCACGGATCAGTATATTTCCGCCTTTGAGGTGAACGGTAATGTAATTGCCGTCCTTTTCCAGGTATAGTATCTCGCTGACTTTAACCCGGTGGGTCTGCGGCCCGCTTTTGATAAACACGGCGGCGTCTTCATCCATACCGGTGGTATTTCTTGACGACAATGCCGCCGCGGCTTTATTGATTGCCATAAGGAAGCGCTCAAAAGTTACAGGCTTCAGCAAATAATCCAGTGCGTTGAGCTCATAACTTTCCACGGCGTATTGGCTGTAGGCGGTAGTGAAAATGATCAGGGGCCGTGGCGACAAGGTTTGCAGCAGTTGCATTCCGGTGATATCCGGCATATTGATGTCGAGGAAGATCAGGTCGACCTTTTCACGGTTCAGAAACTCGATCGCCTTGAGTGGTTCACGGAAGGTAGCCTTGAGGCTGGCCAAACTGATCTTTTGGCAATACCGTTCTATCACCTCCAGGGCCTTCGGTTCGTCGTCAATGGCTATGCAGGTCATCATGACAGATCGATTTCGAGGGTAACCATAAATTTCCCGTCTTCCTTATTAATTTTCAGCCGGTGTTTGCCCGGGTAAACCAGCTCCAGCCTTCGTTTTACATTTTCCAGCCCGATGCCGCTGATTTCCATTTCCATTCTTTTGATAAGGCTATGATCCGTGTTCATACAGCTAAAGTTCAGTTTTTGACCGGAAACGACAATGGCTATTTGTATGGCCGCTATTTGCCCTATGGCAACGCCGTGCTTAAAGGCATTTTCCACAAAGGGTATAAACAGCATAGGAGCGATGCTGGTATCGGCGATTTGCACGGCGTGATCGAACGATACGATTACTTCCTCATCGGCATAACGCAGTTTGTTTAAGGTTATGCATTCTTCCAGGTAAGTGATTTCCTTGCTAAGGGGAACACTTTCCTCATTGCTGTCATAGAGCATATAGCGCATCATCCCGGAAAGTTTTGAAATGCCGTCGGCCAGCTCATCGTTTCCTTTGCCTTGCGCCATCGAGAACAGGTTGTTGAGCGTATTGAACAGGAAATGCGGGTTGATCTGCGATTTGAGGAACTTGATCTCGGTACTCAGCTGGTTGGCCTGTAGCTGAGTTTGGATAAGTTCGCTTTTGGCCCATTCTTTTAGAAAGAAATACGCTATTGCTATGCCCTGTATGACAAGGAAAGCGAGCAGTATGACGGGCTGTATGTGTAGCCAGTCGCTGATCGTGAAGTTGATGGCATCAATAGGAGGACTGGGAACAGGATGGTCAGGTCGGATCGACCTTAGTACGTTGTCCCGTACTACGCTGTCTCGTTTAAAAGTCGAAAAAACAGGCGGCGGTTCTGGGATTGGATTCGCCTGATCGAACAAGGGGCCAGCGATAAAGTAGTTCGCACCAAATACCATCGTGAACCATCCGGCGCATATGGCCAGCCGGGCTATGCCACTTTTATATCGGATAACTTTCCGGAATATCCCAAATACATTGCCATAAAAAAGCGCTGCCAGGAAAACCAGGATGATATACACATAGGGTGAGATGGGGGTTTTTTCATACTGATCTCTAACAACATGGGGACCTCTGGCCCATACGTGAATATGCGAACTATTTAATGAAGTAAGCACATAGAGAACCCCTGCCCAAAACACCAGGTGAAGCAATATTTCTATCCAAAGTCTTTTTTTGGCCGGTAGCATATCAACAAAGGTAAAATATCACGCTTGCCATTAAAAAATTAGGTGTTTAACCGGCCGGAATGACAGCCAAACGAAGCGTTTTTGAAATCCAGGATAACAAAAAGCGGTCGTGCTGCATGCGGACCTGGGTTTCAAGACGGTTGCGATCATCACGCTGAGCGCTCCGCGCGACAACAGCATGGGTACGACCGCTTTTGCGTCGGATAAGAATATGATCCGGCAACGGGCCACCGAAGAGACGGATAATACAGTGGTACTCACGGATAAGATCCGGCAACTGGCTGGCGTAGAGCAGGTGATCAGAGAGTGGAAGGCGCCGATGAGCCAGGACCATTCGGGATTCGGCGGCGGCGGGCTGAAAGGCAACGAAGAAAAGCGAGTCGACGTATCCTTTCATTATGGCAACGAGGATTACGTGCCTTTTTATGGGATGAAGCTGGTCGCGGGGCGGAATCTGCTGCCAAGCGACAGTACCAGGGAAGTGCTGATCAGTGAGACTTGTGCTCATGCATTGGGTTTTGCCGATGTGAACAAGGCTATTGGCCGGGAGGTATACGTCGGCCCTGTCGAAGCCTATCCCGTAGCTGGAGTGGTGGCCGATTTTTATGAGAGCTCTTTTCATCAGGCGACCTGGCCGGTCATTATCAGACACGATCCTGCGAGCGAGAGGACCATTGCGGTCAAAATCGCCGCAAAGGGCATGACCGCCGGGGAGCTGAAGACCCTCATCGGCCATATGGAGGAGGACTGGAAGACCGTCTTCCCCGGCCAGCCGTTCGGCTATTCTTTCCTGGACGAGAGCATCGCCAATATGTATGCGGACGATCTTCGGACCGGGTGGCTGACCAATGTGGCGATGGCAATCACCGTTTTTATCTCCTGTTTAGGCCTGCTCGGTCTGGCCATTTTTTCTACGGAAAGAAGGGCCAGGGAGATCGGCATCCGAAAGGTATTAGGGGCCACGGTGTCGGGTATTATGGTCATGCTTTGTAAGGAGATCGTCCAGCTGATCGTCCTTGCCCTGTTGATCGCCACACCGCTGGCCTGGTACTTTATGCATGGATGGTTGCAAGGCTTTGCCTACCGGACGCCGCTTAGCGGCTGGATGTTTCTCGCGGCGGGAGCCGTGGCGATCGGGATAGCGCTGCTCACGGTAGGATTTCAGGCGATTCGGGCTGCGCTTTTGAATCCGGTTGACAGCCTAAGGGCGGAATGATTTTGACCCTGGATTGGCCGTCTCACGCGCGGCGCCTCATTGCTCTAACGCCCGGACCAATTCCATGGCGGGCTCCCGGTACCGTGAATAGCTATGCGCAATCTCCCGGGCCAGCCCCAACGCTTTATTCTCCGCCTCCGCGGCTTCCACATCATTTCTTTTCAGCCAGGCCAACGCCAGATACCATTGCCCCGCCTCATACAGTACATCCCCTGGCTTTGTCCTAAACACGACATCCCCCAACTCCTTTACCGCGTTCGGCCCATCGCCCGTCGCCAAATATGAAAGGCCCACATATAACCGCATATAATCCCTCACAAGCAGTCCCCGCGGCCCACCTATCTTCACAGCAGAATCACCCGCGGCCAGGACCGTCGCATAATTCCCTGTCCTGTAATCCTGGTAATATACCCTCACCTCCACCGGGTCATCCCCGCGCATATAGGGTTTGTAAAATCTCGCTTGGATGCTGTCTGCCGAACCCAGCTTCCTGCCTGCGACGGCAGCGCCGACACCCGCCCCCGCCACTCCGCTGCCCGCGCCCGATGTTGCCGAGACTGCCGAATCTACTCCCTTCGCCGCGCCCACCTGCGGGTTAGCCGCGGCCCCGGCTGCGGAATCGACCCCGTTGCCTCTATTCGCGTGGCTGCTATCCTCCGCTGTTGCTGCCACTGTTCCATCCCAAAACCCTCCATGCCTGATCATTATTAAGATAAGTACCCCCGCGATGATCAGCAGCAGCGCCGCCACCCCAACCATCCAGCCGCTTCCCAAAAAACCGCGCTTCGCCGGAACTTTGCGATACTTCTCCGGTATGTCCTCACGTTCACCAACACTCTCTCCCCGATCAGCTTCCTCCAACTCGACAATTCCCGCTGCCCCCGTATCATCCGTTACACTCATTTCCTTCTCAAAAGTATCGTCCGCCGGCCCTTCGGACCCGCCGGGATTCTCCGTTCCGGTTACCGGATCCGGCGTAGCGCCGGCATTCGTTCCTATTTCCGCCCTGTTCATCAGAGCATCCACATACTGCGTCCGAAGCTCGTCATCTTCACCCAGGGCCCGCTTAAAAGCCTCCCTCTCCTCCAGGGAGAGTTTGTTTTCCAGATATAAGGCGATCCGCGAAGCATTCTCATTTTTGCGATCATTCATATCTTTCCTTTGTTAAGTAATGACTCATTTCCCGGTTTGGAGCCAGCGCCCTCGCCGGTTTTTTTAGCACTGAGCTAATTGAAGCGTTACCCTCGGGATGTACGGAAGTCTTTCTTCCCAGCATTAGGATAAATATAGCATATTGTCGAATGCAGAGGTAGGGATGTTTGAATTTTGGGCACGAAAACCCATAAATAATTGAAATGCAATTCTATAGTTAACTGTTGCGGTCGTGAAAGGAATCAAACAAGACATCCATCTTCAGTTCATTTTGCACAAGGGTATCAGAATAATTGTATCTAACAAGTCCCCAGGTTGTAATCAGAATGAGATGAACCGTTTTTCTTGTTTGGCTGACTTCTTTTAGCCAAATGTGACGTCTGATTTGGCTGAAAGTGGCTTATTAATTGGTGTTTTAGCCAAATGTTGGAGATTAATGCCAAAAGACTTGATTGTATTGAATGGATCCGGATGAAATTATTCAATAGAAAGCAGGAGTGTTCAAACGAAATAGCGTTTCTTACCAGAATGGGAGTTGAACCTTTTGCTCTATAGAGTATAGATTGAATTGATTATGAATGATGAAAATGCTTAATTGAATTGGAGGGAAGGGTAAAGCCACTAATGGACCTTAAATGCCCGCTGTTCTTTTGTCCGGAGCGACCGGATATGTGTCACTTTGATTTTCGACCGTGCCTGCCACAGATCGTAATTCCGCTGCAGGTTTAACCAGAGCTCGGGGGTGGTATTAAGGCTTTACCTAGCCTTAAGGCGATTTCAGCGCTCACGCCCATATGGCCATTGACCAGTTGGGAAACTGTTTTCCGGGCAACGCCCAGGTTATCTGCAAGGGCAGTTACGCTGATTGTAAGCGGATCGAGGTACATTTCCTTTAGAATTTCCCCCGGATGAACAAGAGGCATTTTTTGTTGTAGCATTTGCAAGTATATTAATGATAATCAAGGTAATCTATCAAGTCAGCACTACCATTTTCAAATCTAAAAATAATCCTATAGTTACCTGTGACGGTTACAGACCAATATCCCTTCAAGTCGCCTTTTAAAGGATGCCGGCCAGCATGGTGAGGCCAGGGCTAAAGCATGCCCTTTTCCTTCCACACTGACAGGGTAGATGCATCGTTACCGCAGGCGATGAAAATCTCTTCCATCTCTTCATTGCTATGACCTTCTATGTGGCCATCCATCACCAGTACGCCGAAGTCATCGGAAACCGGTAACCGGCCGTGTAAGACTGAAATCAATATGCTCAACACATTGGTCGCTGTACGTATAAAATCCTGCCCAAGCGGTCTTATTATAGTTATGGCGGAG
>JAMFSL010000042.1 GCA_026225275.1 Puia dinghuensis | reverse complement strand
GAAGCCCGGTTGATCGCACACGATGACGATCCTTTTCAATTCTTTTATCTGTATAACGAGGCCGCCGCCAAGGACCCCGCCAAACCGCCCGTGTTCATTAACGAAACGATAGCGTACCTGAGGCGACTGGATAAAAAATAACTCCTATCTTCAACTCTAAAATACCTTAACCATGAACCGTTCTAGTACAACTTTGGACTCTGTCCTGGTTGTGCAATTTCCAAAGCCGGTCCAACTCAACGTTCCGATTAGTTCGGATTCGACACTGTCCATTATCCAGTATACCAGAGGATCGCTGATTTATCAAGGTGCTGCCGAGTACGGCCCCGGCCACGCGGTCATCATCGTCACGGCCTATGATACGTCCCGCAAGGTCATTACCGGCACCTTCACCGGATCTCTTGTAAACACCAGTACTCCGTACGATACGCTGTCTTTGGTCAACGGAAAGTTCAATGCTACGTACACAGAGGTGAATTGAAAAGTATCTGCCGCGAACCCGCCGCAAAGCGCATGACGACGACATACACGTACGTCCCGGGTGGAACAAACGACCATCTATTGTTGCCTGCTTCGCGGGCGGGTCATTAATCTTCTTCACCTTGCCGACGTGGAACTATGTCTGGCCAGCACCTGCCACCAGCTTGTCCGAAACCGGACATTTTTTAATTGAAACCGGTCAGTTGACAAACACAGCCTATTGCTCAAGTATTTGATTTTCAACAAATCATAGTTTTGGCTCTTTTATTGAGTTCAGTTCGCAAAGCCATTCTATGTTGATGAACTATTTCAAGACAGCCGTCAGAAGCTTATTTCGAAACAAAAAGTATTCGATCATCAATATTTCCGGATTGGCCATCGGAATTTCCGTTTGCCTCGTGATCTTCCTGATTCTGCAGTTCGAATTAAGCTACGATCAATTCCATGCAAAAAAAGATCGTATTTACAGGGTCATCAGCGAGTTTCATCAGTCAAATCAAGGCGGTGTCTCCTATGCTTCCGGGGCACCCACTCCCTTGCGTTATGCTTTGCGAACGGATTTTCCACAATTGGAGCAAATAACAGCCATTTTTGAAGCAAGGAACCAACAGGTAGTGGTGTTGGACGACAATGGTCAGATCACGAAGAAATTTGGGGAAAAACAGGGAGTCTTTTATGCAGAGCCGTCTTTTTTTTCCATGTTCGATTTTCCCTGGCTTGCCGGTGATCCTGCTACCGCATTGAAGGGTCCCGGTTCTGTTGTGTTGACAAAGGAAGTTGCGGAAGCCTATTTTGGCGACTGGAAACAGGCGATGGGTAAATCGATCAGGCTCAATGATCAGGTGCTGGCAAAGGTGCAGGGTGTTCTGGCTCCGATACCCCCCAATACGGATTTTCAATTTCGCCTGATCCTTTCTTACAACAGTATGGGGTTTCAGAAATCGACGGATTGGGGCAGCGTGAATAACGACAACATGTGTTTTGTGTTGCTGCCTTCCATGTTATCTGCCGCCTCTTTCGATGCGCAGCTTAGGGCTATTGCAACAAAGTACAGACCACAGGACAGCAAGGATGTGCGAACGATCCAGCCGTTGCGCCAGCTTCATTACCAGACAGGCAATCGTCTGGTCTCGAATTTCAGTGGGCATACCATCGATCCAGCGATGGTCCGAACCTTATGGTTGATAGCAGGGTTCATCCTGCTGATCGCCTGTGTCAATTTTATCAACCTGTCGACTGCGCAAGCCGTTAACCGTGCCAAGGAAATAGGCGTTCGGAAGGTACTGGGCAGCAATAAATGGCAGTTGAAGGTGCAATTTTTATTGGAAACAGTCGTGATCGTCATTGCTGCCGTGTTCTTTGCACTACTTATCGCCAACTTTGCATTGGGTTTTTGGGGGACGATATTAGCTATTCCGCTGAGCGGCGCTATGCTGTTTAAGCCCGTCATCTTGCTGTACCTTCTGATCATGATCATACTGGTAACGGCACTGGCCGGTTTCTATCCCTCGATGGTATTATCCGGATTCAATCCGATCACTGCGTTGAAAAGTAAACAGACGGCAAAGGCGGTAAAAGGCATTTCGTTACGCAGGGGGCTGGTGGTGTTCCAATTTGCCGTCGCACAGGTGTTGATCATAGGGACGGTGGTGATAGTTAAACAAATGGATTATTTCAGGACGGAATCGATGGGATTTGATATAGAGGCAGTGGTCAATATTCCTTTTCCGACCGACAGCACCAGTCTCACCCGGTTGAGCTATATGCAGGACAGACTGGAACGACTAAACGGCGTACAGCATGTGACCTTGTGCTCGAACGGACCGGCAGACGAAAGCTATTTCCTGGTACCCTACGCCTACGACAACGCCGCTAAAGAATCCAAGGAATTTGTCCTATACAAATGGACCGACTCCAATTATCTGGCTACGTATGGCTTGAAGCTGGCAGCGGGGAGGAATTTTGAAAGATCGGATTCTATCGCTGAATTTATCATCAATGAACAATTTGTAAAGCAACTGGGTTTGACCGATCCTGGCGATGTCCTGAATAAAAAGATGTCGCTTGCCGGCGGGGGATTAAAGGGTCGGATCATAGGGGTAGTGAAAGACTTTCATTCTACCTCCTTCAAGGATAAGATCAACCCGGTGCTTTTTATCAATTCGCAAGGTAATTTCCGGATGGCGGGGGTAAAATTAGCTACGGCGGATATGACCACCACGATGAAAGCAATACAAAAGATCTGGTCGGATCTGTTTCCCTCCTATGTCTTCGATTATCAATTCCTTAACGACAAGATCGCGGCTTTTTACAAACAAGAGGATCAGCTGGCACAGTTGTATAAGATATTTGCCTCCATTGCCGTTTTCCTCAGTTGTCTCGGGTTATACGGGCTGGTCTCTTTTATGGCGGTGCAGCGTGTCCGGGAAGTGGCTATCCGGAAAGTAATGGGCGCCACCCCTTTTAATATTATTTATTTATTCTCCAAAGAATTTCTGGTGCTGGTGGGCATAGCCTATGTTATCGCTTCTCCATTGGCATGGCATTTTATGAATAACTGGCTCGAAGATTACGCTTTCAGGATCAATATCGGCTGGCAGATCTTTATCATTAGCGCGCTGGCATCGTTGTTCACCGCACTTGCCACCGTGAGTCTTCAGGCAGTAAAAGCTTCGCTGGCATCTCCGGCTGGGAATTTAAAATCAGAGTAAGCATTCACCAGGCCACCTCCCCGCTATCTTTAAAAAACCTGGCCGTTCCAGCGGGCGGCGGATTTTTTGCCAGTGCTACAATCGCCGCCGCACCTTGCTCCACCGTCTTTCCACCCTGAAATTGATTTAAGTCAGTGGCCGTATACCCGGGCGTCACGCTGTTAACGCTGATCCCGTCGCCGCTGAGTTCATTGGCCAGCATGACGGTAAACCCGTTTAATGCCGTCTTGGAAGTCCCGTAAACGTGGTACTTAGCCCGGTTAGGATTTCTCTCGGATGCCGTATGAACACTAAGACTGCCTATTTCGCTCGACACATTAATGATGGCTGGCGCATCGGATTTTCTCAGCAGAGGCAAAAATTCCTGCGTCGTTTGTATCGCACCAAAAAAATTAGTTTCAAATACTTTGCGCAGATTTTCCACTCCGCCAGCGGCCAATTCCTGCGGCTGGTCGCCGGCGATCCCGGCATTATTGATCAAAATGTCCAAAGCGCCAATTTTGGCTTCCAGCTGTTCCCTTGCCTTTCGAACGGAAGTAATATCGGCCACATCGATCACTATCGTGTCGACATTCGTTATACCCAGCGCCTTCAATTTATTGATGGCCTCCATTCCATGTTCTTTATCCCTGCTGCCTAAATAAACGAAATAGTTTGCCTGCGCGAGTTGTTTCGCCGTTTCAAAGCCAATTCCCTTGTTGGCGCCGGTTATCAATATTGTTTTCATCGTGATGAGTTTTGACTGTTTTATTCATCCCCTCAATAACTATACCGCACTGTCTCAACATGAGGAAGATCCCATGCTGTACCACAAACAGCGCATCTGATCAGCGCATTGACTCCAGGGCAAAAAAAAGGCCCGGATAGAAATCCAGCCCGTTTTAAATCCAATATCCTATGAAAAACCGAAATCATAGATTCAATTCACGTGCCAATTATAGGCAACTTTCCTTCGTATGTCGTAATCAGTGAGTTGTGTCGCTAATCTAAATGAACATCATCAGCCCCGCGTCCTTTTCCTTCCCAGGAACGGAAAGATTTTCCGGCTAATTCAACCCCACCCGCCCCTTCACTGAAGCGAAAATCTTTTTCGAATCGAACCCTACCCCGTTCTTAAACACGGTCTCCGTATTACGGATATTATGAATATCGGCCTCGAGATCCCCATCGATCAGCACCAGGTCGGCCCTCTTGCCGGTTTCCACGGAACCGATCTGCTTGTCCCGCCCGAGATATTTTGCGCCGTTGAGCGTCGCGATCTTAACTGCCTGTGCCACCGAAAACCCGCCGGCCATCAGGAATTCGAGCTCGGTACGACTGCCATAACCAGCCAGAACGTTACCGGAACCAGTTGGATCCGTTCCGCAAACCAGCAAGCCGCCCGCATCGTAAAACTGCTTTTCCCAAACCAGCTCTTTTTTAAATAGCACCGCAGCATTCGAGTCCCTGTGCTGATAATGGGCCCACCTGTCCTTGACCATCTGGTACGCCTCTGGCAGCAGCGCACTGTCCCCGCCGCCCAAAACGACTTCTGCCCCGGTAGACGGAGCGAATACCGGCAACGTACTCGTCACCGCCACCTTCTTCCTGACCAGTAAATCGATCAGGCTTTTCATTTCCGGGCTATTGAGATCGAGGTTTTCGAGCGCCTTCTTTTCTCTGCCGGTATTGTACTCATGACCTTTACGCTCGTGATCAAAGTCAGCACTGACGAAAAAACCGTGCTCAAGATCATCGATTCCCGCTTCGGCCGCTTCCCGGTAGGTGATGGTCCCTATATGCCCCGTCACTTTCAGCCCCCGCTTGTGAGCCTCCCGCACCACCGCGATCAGGTCCTCGACGGTGGCATGCGTATACATTTTAAAGGAAGTACAACCTCTGTCCGCATAAAAATTGACCATGCTGGTGGCCTCGGACGAATCTTTGATCTCGAACATGGCGGGAATGTCCCAGCCCTTACGTTCGATATACGGGGCAGTCACGTCAATATCGGGACCGAGATACCTGCCTTCGTCGATGAGTCTTTTAATGGCCAGATCGGTCTGCGGCTCTATGCTGCCAGCCGTGCGGATAGTCGTCGCGCCACCCGCCAGATACATCCGGGGGAATGAATACGGCATTTCCGCCACATTGAAATAGGCGCCCATAACCATGGTATAGTAAAAATGCTCAT
>JAMFSL010000278.1 GCA_026225275.1 Puia dinghuensis | reverse complement strand
GCCGAGCTGAACAAACGGTTTTCCGTTATCAAGGGGGCCAGGATCGTGGTCATCCCGCCCCCGGCCATTCCCGGTCTGGGTAATGCCGGCGGCTTTAGCATCCAGATCGAACAGCGTCAATCCAACGACGACATCCAGACCTTCTCACGGATAGTCAACCAGTTCGTGGCCGAAGCGAACAAACAGCCTGAGATCGCCAACGCCTTTACCTTCTTTAGTGCGCGTACACCAGGCTACGAGGTCGATGTCGATCGCGATAAGGCCAAGAAACTAGGCCTCAACCTGGCCGAAGTTTACAATACCATGCAGATGTATATGGGTAGTACCTATATCAACCAGCTGACCATCTATGGACGAAACTTCTATGTGGTTGCGCAGGCCGATACCAACTTCCGCAACAATCTTCACTCGTTTGACAAGTATTATGTCAAGAATGTAAACGGAGAGATGATCCCGCTCAGCACGGTGTTATCCTATAAGCCGATAGAGACCGCACCACTGATCTCCCACTTCAATATCTACCGCAGTGCGGAAATTGACGGGGGCGCTAAACAGGGATATAGCAGCGGCCAGGCCAATGATGCCCTGCTGCGGGTAGCCGCGAAGGTTTTACCGGAAGGTTATGGCTATGACTGGTCGGGCCTCAGCCTGCAGGAAATCAAGTCGGGTAATAGCGCCGTGTATATCTTTGCACTGTCGATCATCTTCGTCTTCCTCTTCCTGGCAGCATTGTATGAAAGCTGGTCGGTGCCTTTCTCGGTGCTCCTGGCGGTGCCCATCGGTGTATTCGGCGCCATCCTTACGCTGTACTTTATACCGCGGCTGACCAACAACGTCTATGCGCAGATCGGGTTGATCACACTGATCGGTCTTTCCGCGAAGAACGCCATCCTGATCGTGGAATTCGCCAAGGAACGTGTCGATCGGGGTATGGAAGTTGTCCAGGCCACCCTGGACGCGGTGAAGCTGCGTTTGCGCCCGATCCTGATGACATCCATAGCCTTCCTGCTGGGGGTATTACCACTGGCTTTGGCCTCCGGCGCCAGCTCGGTTGCCCGTAATACGATTGGTTGGACAGTGTTAGGCGGGATGTTTGCCGCCACCAGCCTGGCCATCTTCATTGTCCCGGTGCTCTACGTGGTCATCACGAGGCTGAGCTATGGCAAGAAGAAGCTGCAAGAAATGCGCGACAAGAAATTGAATCTGGCAGAATAACGTCATATCAATAAGATAATATAAAAAAGTCTGCCCCGTAGAGGCAGACTTTTTACTTTTGTCCGATGAACTCCATCTTCCCTGCCTCGTACTCGACATTGATGCCGTCCGCCCTGGCCGATCTCGTCTCCCGAAAATATGGCTGGCCTGCTGTCCAATGTGAATTCCTGATGCGCGGGGTGGGAGATACCTACCTGGTCGAATCGGCCGGCAACCGCTATATCCTGCGGGTGTACAGGTCTTCTCACCGCAACCGGGTGCAGATCGGTGCAGAAGTAGATCTGCTGCTGGCCTTACAGCAGGCGGAGGTGCCGGTATCGTTCCCCATACCTGATCATGCCGGGGAGCATGTCCAGGTCATTTCCGCGGTGGAAGGTCAGCGTTATGCCGTGCTGTTCAGCTATGCGGCAGGCTCTTCCGTCGCCATACTGAATGCGGCGCAGTTGGGTGAGCTGGGGCGTCAGATGGCCCGGTTTCATCAGATCTCCGCCGGGCTGGAATTGCTTGGCGGCCTGGGATCATCCAACAGCCGTTGGACCTTTGATTTGGAGACGACGCTGTTCGGACCGTTGGCACGATTGAAGCCTTACTTCGCGGAAGACCCGGCGGGATACGCCTGGTTTGAACAGGCGGTAGAACAAGTGGTGGCGAAGCTGACGCAATTGGATGTATCAGCGTTTTCCACCGGGTATTGTCACTTTGATTTCCTTCCCAAGAACTTCCATTTCGACGGGGATAACGTCACTTTTTTTGACTTTGACTTTATGGGCCGTGGTTGGCTGGTCTATGATATCATGAGCTTCTGGCAACAAATGACCATCCATGTACACTTCGGCCGGATGACTCCCGAAGCCCTGGACGAGGCCTATGCGCATTTCCTTGCCGCCTATCGTACCTATCGTTCCGTCAGCGAGCAGGAGCTCGAGGCCGTACCCTATCTCACGCTGGGATTCTGGCTTTTCTACTCGGATTTCCATACTACCCATGATGGATTTTATGAGTTTGTGCAGCCCGGACATCTGAAGATCCGGGTGCGGTTCATCCAGCAGCTCATGAAAAAATACTGGCCTGATCCCTTCCCGGCGCCGGAGATACCCGACTGATCGCGCGACCGCTGACGGGACCGCAACCTCCGCCTACGATGTCTTCAAACTTTCCGTCGGATTGACCGAAGCGGCCCGGATGGCCCGATACCCGATAGTGCCAAGGCTGATAACGAGGGCCAGCACTGCAGCCGCTGCGAATACCCACCAGCTGATAGGCAGCCGGTAAGCGAAATCCAGTAACCATTGATTCATGACCCACCACGCTACGGGGGCCGCAATGAGGAAGGCCACCAGCACCAGCCGGACAAAATCCTTTGATAACAATGTCACAATACTGCCTATGTCGGCGCCCAGCACCTTGCGGATACCGATTTCGCGGGTCCGCTGTTCCGCAGTGAAAGTGGCCAGGCCAAATAATCCCAGACAGGCCACAAAAATTGTCAGGCCGGCGAAGATGCCAAGGATGAGGGCAATATGCTGTTCATTCTTATACGTATTGTTGAAGCGGTCATCCAGGAAACTGTAGGATAAAGGCACTTCTGCGTGCAGGTCACCCCATTTCTTTTTCACGGTGGTCAGCAGCCCGGCCACGTCGGCGGTTTTCGTCCTGACGATGAAATTATTCCCGGCTCCACTGCTTAAGGTCATGACAAGTGGCGTGATAAGATCGTGGAAGGAGCGGAAATGAAAATCTTTGACGACACCGATGACATGATATGTAATGACCGGGCCATCATTGTCCGGGCGGGTGAGGGTATGGTTCAGGGCTTTGGCTGCTGCGGCAGTACCCGACTGACCGGGCTCCAGCCAGCCGAAGTTTCGGGCCGCCGTTTCGTTGATGATAATCCCGGTGCTGTCAGCGCCAAAGGTTGGGGAGAAATTGCGGCCTGCAGCCATCTGCATCTCCAGGGTAGGAATATATTGGTCGTCAACATCGTACCGGAGACTGTTGACGAGCTGGTTTTTGTTGTTGTCGGAATAGATCAGGAAGTTGTTGAAATTCGTGTTCCCTGCCGGAAGATAATCTGATGAGGAGACCCTGGCCACCCGGGGATCCTGCAGCAGCTGCTGACGGAAATAGTCCCGATGGTCTCCCAAAAAACCTGCCTGTTGAATGATCAATACCTGGTCGCGGTCATAACCTAATTTTTCATGCTGGATATAGGATAGCTGGCGGTAAACGACGAGCGTGCCGATCATCAGGGTGATGGAGATAAAGAACTGGAAGACGACCAGGCCGCTGCGTAATCCTGCGCTCTTCTTTCCGGAGGTTAAAAAGCCTTTTAGTACAGTGACCGGATTAAAGGCGGAGATAACAAAGGCCGGGTAGAGGCCTGCCAGCAATCCTGTCACTACTATGACTAACAGCAGTGTAGGCACTAACCAGAGATTGGCGCCCCAATGGAGATTCAGTTGCTGACTGGAAAGATTGTTGAAGAAGGGCAGCGCCCAGTAGACCAGCCCGAGAGCGATCAGCGTACTGATGATCGTCAGCAACAGGGATTCCGTCAGGAACTGGCCCACCAATTGCCTGCGGAGGGAGCCTAATACCTTCCGGATACCTACTTCCCTGGCGCGTTTACCGGCCCCAGCCGTACTCAGATTGATGAAATTAATACAGGCGATCAGGAGCATGAACAGGGCTACGGCGCCGAAAATATATACATACCGAACGTCGCCGTTGGCTTCGAGCTCGCCATTAAGATTGGAGTGCAGGTGGATAGCCGTCAACGGCTGCAGCTCGAAGCTTAGGGTATTACCGCTGGTCTTGAATTGGGACATCGTCACACCCATGGCCTTTTGTAATTGAGGGCCGATATATTTATCTACGACCCCGGGTAATTTGGCCTGCAATTTTGCCAGGTCGTAGCCTTCCGGTAATTCCAGGTAGGTGAAAAAGTTGGAGGTCATCCAGCTGGACTCGCGTGCTTCGGGCAGGGTCGCCATCGAGGCAAAGAGTCCAAAATGAAAATGGGAATTCTCCGGCACCGAATCGATCAACCCTGTTATGGTCAAGGCAGCCTTGTCGTCGGGAAACTGGAGCACTTTGCCGAGGGGGTCGGTCTGGCCAAAATACTTTTTAGCCACCTCCCGCGTAATCACCACGGTGTTGGGCTGGAGTAAAGCGGTATTGACATCCCCTTCCAGCAGGGGCAGGGTGAACATCCGGAAAAAATTAGAATCGACAAAGGCGAGGGCATCTTCCCGGAAGGTCTTGTCGCCGTAACTCATGAGATGAACACCGGTACTCCGGAGCCGGGTAGCATCCAGGACCTCGGGGAAATCCGATTTTAAAGTGGCGGCAACCGGCGGCATCACATTGGCTTCTTTTATCTCCCCTCCATTCATCTTTCCCCGAAAGACCACCCGGACGATACGGTCGGACTTTTTGTTGAACCTGTCGTAGCCTAGCTCATGCTGCACGTAAAGGGCTATCAGTAGAAAGGTGGCAATGCCCAGGGCCAACCCCAGGATATGGATGATGGTGGTGGACTTATTACGTCTCAGCGAACGGATGGTGATGGTTAAAAAGTTCCTGAACATGATGATCTGTTGATGATGATAGCAATAGGTATAGCATTAATTGGTCAGCTAAGGGCGTGCCATGATGCCAGTCCTTGACAATCAAATATTTGCCGGATGAGCGGGGTAGGGGGTGTCCTGATTCGATACAGCAGTTGTTCTTTTCCGGGCAGTGGGAGGGGAATTCCTTACCTTAGCCAAGGCATTTTACCCTACTAAAAGGCTTAGCTTTTGATTCTTTTTGACGATCGTCGGGAGTAAAAAATCATTGCTAATTTCAGTTGGATATAGTTATTTTATTTAATTAATTATTTATCAATACCTTAAATAACATTACTTCAATTAAAAATTGATAAAAATAGCCCACAATTTCACATCAGGAGCTATTTTTCAATCTCTTGTTGCAAATGAATAG
>JAMFSL010000277.1 GCA_026225275.1 Puia dinghuensis | reverse complement strand
TGGAGGCCAGAGCTTTTAATATCTACCTGCTCCTCGATAGCACCCGCGAGCTGAATGAGATCAGCATGTTTGCGGAAAACCTCGGCAAGCTGCCGCCCAATACAGCTCTCATGGTCGTGACCGACGGCAAGAACCGGTATGAGGTGTTCCTCAGCAGCAGTCTCACCGAGAACGCTACTGTCGAGCTAAGAAGAAAACGGCCGTAAATCTTTTACTCTGTCCTGATACTTTTTACCGGATTGGCCACCGCCGCCCTGATCGCCTGCGTGCTGATCGTCACCAGCGTGATCCCGATCGCCGCCAGCGCCGAGAACAGGAATACATCCACACCGATACTGATCCGGTAATCGTATTGCTGCAGCCA
Organism: Puia dinghuensis; assembly: GCA_026225275.1. Lineage (GTDB taxonomy): Bacteria > Bacteroidota > Bacteroidia > Chitinophagales > Chitinophagaceae > Puia > Puia dinghuensis_B. The sequence goes on along the minus strand of JAMFSL010000277.1, from coordinate 2,547 downwards.
GCCCTGCAAGAAATATAACGCCATGGGAGATGCGATCAGACAGCTGAGCACGACCAGTAGCATGAAATCTTTGGATAATAACATCCATACCTGCGCGACAGATGCCCCCAGCACCTTACGGATTCCGATCTCCCGCGTTCTTTGTTCGGCGACATAGGCGGCCAACCCGAACAAGCCCAGACAGGAAATGAGAATGGCCAGCCCCGCGAAAATACCCGCCAGTTTTCCGACCAGTACCTCCAGCGTGAATTTATGACTGTACTCTTCATCGACAAACTTATAGCTATAAGGATAAGCGGGGTTATATTTCCCGAACAGCTTCGCCAGCACGGGCAGCGCATCCTGGGTTTTGACATGCGCCGAAAGCCGGTACAGCATGCTATTCCCCCATTGAGAATGATAAAAGATGGCCGGAGCAATGGGTTTATAGGGTGACTCCATCAACGCATCTTTCACAACGCCAATGATTCGGACAGACCCTCCGGAACAATTCCACGTGACCACCCGGCCCACCGGGTCCTTCAGGCCTATACGCCTGATGGCTGCCTCGTTCAGGATCACTCCCGCCGAATCGGCATTGATATCATCCCCAAAATCCCTTCCGGCAATGATCTGCATTCCAAGGGCCTTAAAATAGTTGCCGGAAACCCATACAGAGCCTATATTGACCGATTCGTCACCCGCCGTCTTACCCGGCCAGTTGTCGAGCATACAATGGCTTTGCATGTCAGTAACCACGCTGGAAGAGGTGGCGGCGTCCTCAACGACACCCGATTGGATCAATTCATGTCGCAGCGCCGGAAAGTTTTTAACCAGGTCGCTGCTCATATCGGTCATCATTAACCGATTGGCATCGTAGCCGGTCGGCCGGTTCTTCGCATACTGGATCTGCCGGTATACGATGACGGTACTGATAATCAGCGCCACGGAACAGCTGAACTGTACCACCACAAGTATCTTCCTCGGTAGCGCAGCCGCTTTGCCCAATCGGATATTTCCTTTCAGCACTTTTACCGGGTTGAATGAGGAAAGATAAAAGGCAGGCCGGCTGCCGGCGAAGAGGCCGGTCAACAGCACATACCCCAACATGCTGCACCAGAAAAGGGGACTCGACCAGGGCATCGTGATCGTATCGCCCGTCAATGTATTGAAGAAAGGCAGCACCAGCATCACCAGTAAGACAGCCAGGAGGGAAGCCATGAAGGCGATGACAACCGATTCCGTCAGAAACTGCAGGATCAGCTCCTGTCTTAGCGAACCCAGGGCCTTTCGGACACCGACTTCCCGGGCCCGCTTCTCCGACCTGGCCGTCGACAGATTCATAAAATTGATACAGGCAATGACCAGCACCAGCAGCCCGATCATCGTGAACAAATGCACATAATCGATAAATCCGCCTGCTGCCTTGCCGTTCTTATAGTCCGTATACAGGTGCAAGTCCTTATAAGGCTGCAGCCAGATCTGCGGCTTGCCCGGCCGCATTTGCGGGCTATGCTGCATTACCAGATCTTTTAGCTTCGGCGCCAACTGGGCCTCGCTGACACCGGGTTCCAGCTCGACAAAGATCTGAAAGGAATTATGCGTCCAGGCCGTACGGCTGTCCTTCACCCAGTCCTGCGTTTGCTCCTCGAAGGCAAAAGGCATTAAAAAGCTGAACTGAAGCGATGAGTTGGCAGGAAGGTTTTTGATAACGCCAGTCACCTTCACCATTTTGTCATTATCGATCTTGATGGCCTGGTTGAGGGGATCTTTATCGCCGAATAGGGCCTTGGCGGTGGATTCATTGATCACGATAGAGAATGGATCGCGGAAGGCGGTAGCAGGGTCGCCTTTCACAAAAGGGAAGGGAAACATCTGCCAGAACGCGGAACCGGCTGCGCCGCCGTTCAGGTATAATTTTTTGTCTCCGACAATGAGGTCACTCGCTTCATTACCGATCCAGTCAGCCTCGGCAACCCGCTTGATGCCGGGTATCTCTTTTCTCAGTACATCCGCCAAAGGCAGACTGATCGCATTCTGTGTATTCGTGCCGTCATGCTGGCCGGTAAAATTGACCTTGACCTGATAAAGCTGACGGTAATTTGGCAGTTGTCGGTCGTAAGAATATTCATTGACTGCCCAAAGCGCAATTAATAAGGTGACACCCATCCCGATGGCCAGTCCGACAATATTGATGGTGCTGTACCCTTTGCTCTTGAGAATATTCCGCCAGGCGACGAGGAAGTGGTTCTTGATCATATGATGGTGTGGTATTGCCTGAAAAACACCAAAAAAATGCCAGTATACAGGATGCTGGCATTCAATTATTTATACGACCGTGCTGTCTTTTACTGTCCGCTGGCGATACAACGGGCGTCCGGTTTGAGTCGGGCAGATCAGAGCCCTGCGGCCCATTCCGTCAACGGCTTGATTAAAACAGTTCCGTCTGTGGCGGCTGTTCTTTGGCCTCTTCCTTATGCCCCCATTCTACTTCGACGCTCTTCGCATAATCGAATAATTTGCTGCCGACAGCTTTCCATCCCATAACCTCCACAAAACCCGCGATCT
>JAMFSL010000041.1 GCA_026225275.1 Puia dinghuensis | reverse complement strand
TATCTCCATATATGGGACGACCTCACCCCCATAGACGAAATCCTCAGAGGCCTTGACGACCTCATCCGCCAGGGTAAGGTCAACTACGCCGCGATCAGCGACACCCCCGCTTGGATAGTTAGCAAGGGCAATACGATGGCCGAATTAATGGGCTGGAGCCAGTTCATCGCCCTGCAAGTGGAATACAGTCTCCTCCAGAGATCTCCCGAACGCGACCTCACCCCCATGGCCAAACATTATGGGATGACCGTTACACCCTGGGCTCCCTTAGCCGGCGGCGCCCTGACCGGAAAATACCTCAAGGGCGGACAAGGCCGCATAAAGGCAGAATCCAATCGCCGCGACGACAACAGCACCCGTATCACCCGCGAGGTCATGGCCATCGCAGAAAAGCTGGGCGTCGAACCCAGCCATGTCGCGCTGCAATGGACCCGTCAGCAGGGTTTCGACTGTATTCCCATCGTCGGCGCTACCCGCCTCGACCAATTGCACGAGAACCTCAAAGTAACCGACCTTATCCTTTCTCCCGAAGACCTCCAACGCCTCGACCAGGCCAGCGCCATCGACCTGGGTTTCCCCGGTAAATTCTTCCGTGAAGAGGGTGTCCGGCAAAATAATTACGGGGGCTTTTACAACCAGATTTTTCCCCGATAATTCACTAACTTCACCCTATGCGGTTATTATTGTCGACCCTCATATTGACAACTTTTCTCTCCACGAACGCGCAGTCGTATACACCCGGGCATGGCCTCGCATTCGGCTATGCCCCATGGCAACCCTACGTTCCGGGCGTCGTCCTCGGAAACGTCGAGCCAAACCAAAAATGGCAGGTGAGACCATACGCCAGCGCACAGATCGGCTATACCATTTTCAGGGGCGGCGGAGTATCATATGTATCCGCCCCGGTCGGGATCGTAGTGATCCATCCTTTGACGAATAACCTGGCCGCCTTCGCAGGTGCTGCCATCGCTCCGGTCGCTTTCAGCATGAGCCAGTTATACAACCCCTACCCGGGCAACAATTTATCGAAGCCCTATAGCTTCGGCGGGAATGCCGCCTTACAAGCCGGCCTCATATGGACCAATGATGACAAGACCTTTTCCATCTCCGGTAGTGTGCAGATCGACAGAGGCAGTTATCCTGTTTATGCACCCAACAGGTCAAATCCAAATGCCAAGAATTAAATATCAACCGCCCCAACTAAGCTCATCACCCCACTAAGCTCATCAATGACCATTGTTTAGCAACGCCCTGACCTTTACCTCAAAATTCTCCCGGCTAATCCCCGTCAGTCCGTTCAGCGTGTTGAAATAATTATCATCGCCTTTCCCACAATTAATAAATGTTTTAACCCCCTCTACACCCTTGATCTTTTCAACATACGCAAAGAGAACGGCCGAAATGACCGACCGGGCGGAAACCTCCGGAGCAAGGTCGGGAAATACTTTCGCATTATGCCGAAACAAGGACGTGACAGTGCTGTCCGGATGAGCTTGCAGATAGTCTTTAAGGGCAGTCTTCATCTCGGAAAAATCAATCATCCCTCCTTTGGCATCGGTATAATAAGCATTCCCCCAATAATACGCCAACCCCTCTTCCGCCGCCGAATTCCACGTATTCGTCCTGATCTTTAACACATAACCGTGCACCAGATCGTGCGAGTAATCTTCATTGTGCATCGTCGCAAAAATCGAATCCCCCACCCAAGAACCATTCCTGACATTCCCGGCTGACTCCGCGTCATAGTCATGGCCAAGCAAAGTTTGGATCTGCTGATAATTATCGGTCAGGTAAAAATGCAGGTTTTCAGGAGCGAGTCCCAGCTTTTTCGCGATCACTTCATTTTTCTCGTTAAACGCACTGGCTCTGCCGGTATCGAGTCCGGAGGAATAGTGATAGGTGATCCGGCCGATTACTTTGGTCGACCAGTCCCGTGTAAGCCATCTCAGCGGGCTGGCCAGGCTATAGCGTCCATGTTCATTCCTCGCCACAAAAGAAAACATCTTACTCAGCGTATTTCCATCCATACAACCGACAGTGACCCAATAACGGTCTTTATCGAGGGGATAGACATTCAGGACCTGCAGCGATAGGCTCGCGACAGCCTGGTATTCCTTGCCCGCAAACAAACTGTCCAGGGAAACCAGCAATGGAGCAGGTGTCAGGGCCGCTGGCACCAGACGCGATACAGTAACCTGCGCAACCAGTCCGCAGGAAATCAGCCCAAAGCAAAGCACAGCCAAATAGTTTCTAAACATGCCTAAAGTTAACACCTACTTAACTTTTTAGAAATTTACTTTGGGGCTTCTAAAGGGTCGAACGCCCAATAATAATCACTATGATAACAGCTATGAAAAATGGTATTGCTTTTCTCTTCGCAGGAATAGCTCTCCTCTGTATGTCTTCCTGTCAAAAAGCAAGCTCGACATCTTCAGGCACGCAGGTAATGCTGGTGAATGGTTGCGTAGGCGCTACGTCGACCTCCCTGACTGTCAATGGCTCCGGTCTGTCCAATGTCAGCTCCATTGCCTATCTCGGCAATTCCGGCTACCAGTCCGTCACCGCCGGCACGGGAACCCTTAACGCAACATTGACCGGCGTCGGCTCCCTTGGATCCGTGACTGCAACCCTGGCCGCCAATGCCAGCTATTCCGTATTCGAATGCGGCACGATACTGGCCGATTCGATCGTTTTGATTAGTGATACTTTGCCTTCAGCAAGCGGAAGCTATGCCTATGTCCGTCTTGTCAATACCTCTTCAGACACCAGCGCATCCGTCATCACCGGAGCCGTAGGCAATACAGTAGTAGGCTATAATGTAGCTTACGCGGCAGCTTCCAGCTTCATAGAGATAACCCCCGGGACCAGTTCCATAACAGCATTTAATATCAGTGAACCGGGCAATGTTGCCACCCTATCCAACGTCCAGTTGAGTGGCGGTAAGATCTATACGCTGATGTATTCAGGTAACTCAACCCAGACCGTCGGCTTCAAACTAACATTGATTAATAATAACTAATCTGATTAGTCGCACCCTTATGGAATTTTAAGCAATGGGAATCTTTATGTCGCAGCGACATGATCAAACCGATAAAACACGATACAGCCTCTAAACACAAGAAAAGCAAAGCATTCAAATGGAATGTTTCCATGCACCCATTCGTGTTGGTAGCGATTCTCGCCGCATTGACCATGATCGTCTTAGTGATCGTACTTTATTTTTTCAGGTTCCTTAAATAATCAAAAAAACCTCAGGACAGGCCTTGCTTAATCCGTTCCTGAATGGTGGAAGTGATCTTCTTACTAAAGACCTGCAACAGGAACGGCATATAGAAATCAAGATTGACAAGGCTTTCCCTGACCTCCAGGTGACCCGCGGTGCTATAACCTCTTGCCTTTAACCGAATGTGCGCTTTATCATCACTCCAGTGAATGGCAAGATCTTGCAACTCATCCTTGTATTCCTGCTCGTAGTGTTCGATGAGTTGCTCGATCCGCTTTTTTGCTTCCTGTTTAGACAGCGTATGTTCGATTTGAATGGTCATACAGTTCTAAGCTCTCCTGAAAATCAGGAAAAGAATGACAACCAAAACTAGAGTTCCAATTCCGATGTACATAGTTGTAGATTTTATGATGAAGAATAATTCTCTGCTAATAGAGGGTAAAAAACGTGCCAACCGGGCAAACCGCTTAAAAAGGACGAAATCCGCCGAAGAACCGCGGATTTACAGCTTGAAAACGGCACTATCGGGCAATATTGTCTACAAAAGGTACCTCTCAGCCGCCCAGCCACAATTCCTGCAAGAAAACAACGAAAATTCTCTATTTTGACCGAAATTTTCCCATGAAACTCTTCCTTGCGATATCCCTCGTTCTGTTACAAGCCACCGCGACCAATGCAGGACTGCAGTTTCAACCCGCCAATGATTTCAGGATAAAAGCATTCCACATCGACTTGCGGATACAGGTCATGAAAATGCCGGCACTAATGGAACTGGCACACCACTTACACGACGAGGGCATCAACACCATTATCATGGAATGGGAAGGCTCTTACCCATATAACAATGAGTCGATTATTTCCAATGAGCTGGCCTACACCCGCGCCGAAGTAAAAAGCTTCATCGATTACTGCACCAGGCTGGGGATCGACGTTATTCCCTTGCAGCAGACCTTCGGCCATGTCGAATACATTTTAAGACATTTCAAATACGCCGGATTGAGGGAAGACCCAAAAGATTTCTCCCAGGTATGCCCGAGTGAGCTGCCCAAAGACTCTGCATTATTCCGGGATCTCATCAAAGACATGATCAGCCTGCATCGGTCGCCATATGTCCATATTGGCGGCGATGAAACCTTCTTACTCGGTCATTGCCCGAAATGTCAGAAAAAGGTGGCGGAAGAAGGCCTCTCCAAATTGTATTTCGATTATATCAAAATGATCTGTGACGTGGTCGTTGGTTTGGGAAAAAAGCCGGTCTTATGGGCAGACATCGCTTTGAAATATCCTGAGTACATTCAGCTGTTGCCGAAAGAAACTGTCTTCGTCGACTGGAATTACGGTTGGAGCCTGGATCGTTTCGGCGATCACAAAAAGCTGTTGGCCAGTGGCTATGAGGTCTGGGGTGCAGCGGCTATCCGCAGCGACCCCGATAACTTTTACCTCGAAAAATGGAAAAAACACTTTGATAATATCTCTACGTTTATTCCAGCAGCCAGGAAGATGAACTATGCCGGCATGGTGATGACATCCTGGTCTACATCTGGGGCTTACTCTACGGTGTTTGATGCCCATGATGACCCGCTATTGCTTTTCCCTGTCAGACGGGTTTATCCGCTATCCGGCTTTAATCTGTTGATCGACGCCTATACCACCGCTATAAAAAGTGACAGCCCATTAAATGCTCACCAGTTCATCATGAGTTATTGCAAGGATCATTATGGCCTGGGCCAGTCGAGCGCTGATACATTTGAATCGGCATTATTCATGGCGCCCTACCCTGTTATTGCCGGCCAGGTCAAAGAAAAAGAGAGCTTTCCCTTAGGTCAGCTCGTCGACAGCGCCCGCCAAAGTCTCCATTGGCTCCAGGCTCTAACCCCATCAAAAAATAGCAAGGAATTCGCTCATTACATCCTGATGGCAGAAATCGGGCTTTTCTACCTGCAGATATTACAGATCGAGGCCGAAATGAATACCGATGAGTATACCGTGGCATCCCATGAAAAATTTAACGCCCGGTTGAAGCTGTTAAAAAACAAGTCCCTATATTTAAATCAAAAGTTTTCAGACCTGAATAAAGACTTCCTCTATGCAAGCGAGATCAGTAAAGAAAACGATCAGCGGAATTACAAATTAGACGAGCTTTTAGGAAAGACAGCTGCCTCAGCCCAGGACCCCGTCGTAAAAACCATCCAGGGCTATATAAAAGGTTTAACTGAAAACGGAATAGCCGTCTTCAAAGGAATTCCGTATGCCCAGCCTCCCGTCGGCAATGACCGCTTCATGCCTCCCATAACACATAGTCCCTGGACCGACACGCTCAATACCCTACAATTCGCTTCATCAGCTATGCAGCCTTCAGGAACAGGCCCCACCGGCTCAGAAGATTGCCTCTACCTCAACCTCTACACCCCTAAAACAGACGATCTCAAACGTCCGGTCGTAGTATGGGTCCACGGCGGCAGCATGACAAATGGCAGCGGTAAAGGAATGAATGGCCATGCCTTTGCCGATAACGACGATATTGTTACCATCACCATCAATTATCGGCTGGGTGCATTCGGCTTCCTCGATATGGCCGATCTAAACAAAAAATACAACCAGTCCGGCAACCTGGGTTTGCTCGATGTGATCGCTGCACTGAAATGGATACATGAAAATATTGCCGCTTTTGGGGGTGACCCGGATAGAGTGACCATCATGGGCGAATCCGCCGGCGCTAAGCTATTAAGCGCAATGATGGTGTCTCCGGCCTCGAAGGGCCTTTACAGCCAGGCTATACTGGAAAGCGGTTCTGTTCAATGCATCCGCGACACCCTTACCGCAAAAAATGCCCGGACGCTGCTATTGAAACAGCTCGGCCTCGGTCCTGATGATGCAGCCAGGTTATTGGTCCTCCCCGCCGACTCCATTATAAAAGCACAGGCAAAGGTATGTAATGGCATAGGCGGAAATTCCTTTTTCGGACCCGTCCTTGACGGCATCACCATCAGTGAAGATGGATACGCCTATGCGCGGGAAGGTAAATTGTCGACTATAAAAGCCATCGTCGGTACCAATGAAAATGAGGGTGCGGTCTTTACCGGAACTACGATTGGCGACGACGCCAATACCTCAGTCTTCCAACCCCTCTTTCGTTCCAACGCACCTATGCCCTATGCTTATTATCAAAGGCAGTTAAAAACTGATAGCCCCTATGCCGCGATGGTTAAAACGTTGACCCAGTACATGTATCAGATCCATTCGTACCGCTTTGCAAAAGCGCTGACCGATGCCGGCACGTCAGTCTGGATGTACCGTTACAAATACCAGAACGGCAGGAAGTTCGGCGCACGCCATGGTGACGAGCTGCATTATATTTGGGATGCGGAAGAGATCGTCAATTCAACCGACGATGCCACTAAACGGCAGTTAGCCCGCAGCCTTCACAGTGCATGGGTGTCCTTCATCAAAACCGGCGACCCAAATGGCAACAATCTCCTTGAATGGCCGGCCTATAACAATAAAGATAAACAGGTAATGGTGTTTGACAAAGTCGACATCGTGGACCGCTTAAAAGAGGTCTATAACGATCCGACATTTCCCTCGCCGGTATTTATCCTTCGGTAAGTCACAATGAACCCGATCTGTAGGAGAACGCCAAAGACCGAAGGGAGGAACTGACTATAGGGCTGATACTGGGGAAAGACCGTGCCGGAAAAGGCCGATAACAGCGCAGTGAAAGCGCCAATCATTTTGTATATATGTTCATACAGCCATAGACCCTTATACTGCTCCCGCGGAATAAGGTACCGGATTAGATCATAACTCACAATTAGAAACAATGCGCCGACAGTGCTGTAAATGATGACCGGCGACCAGTACATCCCTGTCTGATGCAGATAATACAAAAAATAAGTAACGACAGCTACAGAAAAGACTGCTGCAACTATGTCCGGCCACTGCGGAATATTGGTTTTGGTTTGCAGGATGCGATAGCCGGAAAATCCATAATAGCCGCTTAAGATGGTGATGATAAGCAAAAACGTATTCCGCTTAAAAATAAAGACGCCGATAAACCCGGTCAGTATAACCCCGCAGAGGAATATCATGAAGTAATTACCGGCCTGTCTATGGAGTCGCCCGCCCTTAGGAGTGACAAGGGCCAGCAAGCCTAGCAGCAGCGCTATAGAACCTGCGATGATATGGGCGAAGATATTAGTCCGATGAAAAAAGGAATAATGATTCATGCAGGCACTAAGCTAGTTATTTCCCCCCAATCACCTCATTATCCAGCAGCGCAGCGCAACCTTTGTACGTCTGTCCTTTATAGGTCACATTCATGTGATATTCGTAAATATGATCACTGACCCCATCGGTGCAGAAACCGGGCGCAATCGATACCTTCAGCAGATTGCCACCGTCGGTGCTGATCACATAGACGAGGCTGTCCTTTGATGTTACCGGCTTCTCTATCGGGACAATCACCGCTTTGGGCATAGTGGGCGATTTAAACAAAATATATTTTTCCTTATCGATTTCAACAGTCCAATAGGGATCGCCACCTGTACCCAGGATCTCTACCCCTTCAGCCCGCCTCTTTTTCCAGTTGGCATTCTCAGGAGTCGTATTCTTCCTGAACAGCACATACTGCCTGGAAAGCGAATCCGGGATGCGCGCTCCATAACTCTCGGTATTGATCAGGCTGTCTTTAAACAACCGGTATTCCGCGATCGGCTTCTCATTCTGGTAAAGCCGGAACCTGCTCTTCTCCTTTTCCCAGGTCCCCTCGATGGCCTTAGCCGGCGTTCCTTTCCCTACAGTAAGCTCTTCCATCTTGTAATGGCCATCTCCGGTGAAGAGGATGGTCTGCTGGATACCCTCACATGTCTTACAGGGCAGCATACCCTGGTAAAAACCCGAAGGGATGGAGTCATAAGTGTTTGCATTTATGATGGAATCTTTCACAATGACCATCGTATCTGTGGTTTTCGTGGTCACTATTAGCGGCTTGGGATTGGCCCAAACGTAGTACGTCAAAATATACCAGCCTGCAATACCGGCAAGAACAAGGGCGATGACGATCAGGAAGGCTTTCATCGGAACATGTGTTTGTTATCCGGCAGAAACGCCGGAGCCAGCGAATTATTGCCCTGACGAGCCTTCCATGGGCGACGGATAGCTCGCTGAGTCTTTATGGAATATCCTTCTTATTGCATCCATCTGAAAAAGCCGCCCATGTTCGCCAACTACTGCAAGATCATCCTCCGCAACTTCCGCAAATCCTGGCTGTATGCCTGTGTTAATATCCTCAGCCTGGGTATCGGCATGGCAGCAATGATCTGGGGGATACAGGTCTATAGATTCAATACCAGTTATGACCGGTTTCACCGCAACCGCGAAAAGATCTTTCGCGTGCTGATCACGGTCGCCGGAGGAGAGGGGCTCAAAGGGACCTGTCCGGCGCCTGTTGGCGCGGCGGCGGTAAAAGATTATCCTGCCGTAAAGGAAGCCGTGCGCTGGGAAGGTCGCCCGATGGCGGTCATGGCCTCAGGGCGGGATCCCTTTACAGAATTGGTGAATTTCACGGATCCCGGCTTTTTTGATCTCTTTACCTTTCCCCTTGTCCGCGGCCAGGCAAGACTTTCCGATCCGTCGACGGTGCTGATTACCGAAACGGCCGCAAAAAAATTCTTTGGTTCCGACGATCCCATTGGCAAGACCCTCGTGCTGTATTCGGACGAGCCCTATAAGCGGCCGCTGACCGTTACTGGTATCGTGAAAGACCCACCGGTCAACTCTTCCTTTCAATTTGAAACACTCGCGTCCACGGATAACTTCCTTGGGTTTGATGGCTCCCTGGTCCGTAAAGATAACTGGGGCCAGATTTCGGATGCCATGTTCCTGAAACTGACCGATCCCCGGCAGGCAACTCAGTTGGGCAAGGCTTTTAGCCGGTACATCCCGCTCGAACAGGAGGCCAGACAAGACATTAAAGTCACCTCTTTTGCCTTACAGTCCTTATCGCAAACCGCCATGGAATCCAACGTCATCGACAGGAACGCCATGCTGGAAAGACCCGGAGATGCAGGTGTATATGCTCCGCTTATATTGGGGATCCTCGTCCTGCTCTCAGCCTGCCTGAACTTTGCTAATACCACGGTATCGCAGAGCCGACGCCGGCTAAAGGAGATCGGCATCCGGAAAGTCATGGGCGGATCTTTACGGCAGATCATCATCCAGCAACTGGCGGAATGCACGCTGATCGTCCTTCCCGCCGTCGGGGTGTCCATGCTCCTGAACATGCTCTGGCTCCCCGTCTATAATGGTATGCTGATCCATACCGACCTTCAGACATCGTATGGCAGTGACCACCCGCTCCAATTAATACTGGCCGTTTTATTCCTTGTCGTCATTCTGTTGGCCGGCGCCTATCCTGCTTTCTATATCAGCCGCTTCAATGCCACCAGCATCTTCCGCGGGGCCATCCGCTTCGGCGGCCGGAATCTTTTTTCCCGCTTCCTGCTGGGGCTCCAGATTGTCATCACGTTTATTACCCTCATCACATCCATTGCCTTTGCCCGGAATTCTGCTTTCGAACGGGACTATGACTATGGCTACCGGCGGGACGATATCATGGGAATCTGGCTTCCCCAGGGAAATAATGGGAAAGCATTGCACGACGAATTGAGCCGCATCCCGGAAGTCCGGCAGTTGGCCGGTGTCCGGGATCAGATAGGCTTCTCCTATCATACCTGGCCGCTGGAGGGAGAAAATAAGAAGGTTGAATCTGTGTATATCGAAGCCGGGCCCGGTTATACCGACCTGATGGGGTTACGACTCGTCGCTGGAAACCTGCCCCCCAATACCACGATTCATCATGACTCTACCCCCAACATTACGATCCATCCCCCACAGCAATACATGCTGATCAACGAGAAACTGGCCTTCACCATGGGCTGGAAACCCGCCGAAGCGATTGGTCGCACCATCCGAAAAGACGCCAATACGACCTGCCTCGTCGTTGGAGTGTTGAAGGACTTTACCCAAAACTCCTTCGGCATGCCCATCCAGCCGCTCGCCCTGTGTCTGATCAGTCCTGAGGAAGCCTCGCAATGGGTGATCCGGGCGCAACCGGGTCATCTCGGTGAAGTCAATGAGAAAGTAAAGGCGATCTGGTCCCGACTATATCCTGCCACGCCGTTGAATAGTTATTTTCAGGATGAAGTGTCTGCCATATCAATTCGGTTAAATGCCATCGTTACCAGGATTATGTCGGGTTTTGCACTGATATCCGCTTTCATGGCCGCGACAGGGATGTTTGCTTTGGTTTCCCTCACCGTGCTGAAACGATTGCGTGAAATTGCTATCCGGAGAATTGTCGGCGCCAGTCTCCGCCAGATCGTCTGGCTGATAGGCATAGGCTATAGTCGTATCTTTTTGGTCTCCTCTTTGATCGGTTGCACCATCGGTTATTGGCTAGCCTGTCAACTGATGCAAATGATCTTCCGCATCAATCCGGGCGTTGGTGTGGACTCGATTGTGATCAGTTTTTCAGGCATCCTGCTCCTCAGCAGCATCATCATCGCCCTCCGCGTTCTCCACCTTTCCCGCATCCGCACCACCGACGTGATCAAAACAGAGTGACGGGAGTTCGGAGCTCCATTTACTTCCACCGCACCGGTATCATTTCGATTCCATCCGTCGTACCACCGTTGTAATACAACGTCTTCCCATCCCGTGAAATCGACGGTCCCCAGAGCATGCCTGCTTTAGCAGCCTCATTGACCTGCGGCCCAAGTTTCTCACCCGGCGACCAACCCCCATCCGTGTGGTAACTGATATAGAGCGCACTGTCACTGGAAAATAAAATATAACGCTCATCCGGGGCAATATAAGGATCGTAGGTAGGCTCGTTCCCATTTAAACTCAGCAATTGAGGCTTTTCAAAGTGGTCACCCGCCCAGCGGCAGAGGTAGGCGTGCATGCCCTTATTGTCATCCCTGTTGCTGGAGCAAAAACAAATCGTTCCCAAAGCACTGATCGATGGTCCATAGTCGACAAGGCCGACTTCATTGACAGGCGAATCCAGGTGCTTGGGTTCCGACCATTTTCCATCCGCTACCAGTTGTGACATCCACAGATGGTTACCTCTCTTGATGCTCCCGTCCATCGCGACATAAGAGCGGTTGGATACGAACAAGAGCCGCTTTCCGTCTGGCGTAAGGGTCGGGTCCCAGTCTTGATATTTTCCGGTGAACGAGATCGGCCTGGGTTTAGTCCAATGATGGCCAACTTTTTTGGAGAGGCAAATAACACCATGGTTGGCCATGTATACCGTCTTTCCGTCAGGCACGAATGCAGGTGTGGACTCCTCATTAGGAGTAGAGAGGCTGTCCTGCATAAAGACAGTAGATTTGGCTCCCTCAGCAATGGAAAGGCGAACCTGGCTAAAGCCCCTGCCGGCAACAAAGGCGCTGAATACAACAAGTAATGCGGTTCTCATAAACTGAAACTAGTCTTATTCATCCTATTCGGATCGGGTCTTTCAATGAATCCAGCCAAATTTTAAACCAAATCCGGATCGCTTTGTTTGGAAATATCTTCTACCTGAAAGATATACCACCAAAAATCAACTAAAATGAAATACAGATTATTAGGAAATACGGGCCTTCGGGTATCCGAGCTTTGTCTGGGCACCATGACATTCGGCGGAAAGGGCTGGGCCAAATCGATTGGCTCACTGGATCAGCAGGCAGTAGATGCCGTGGTCAAACGCTCTATCGATGCCGG
>JAMFSL010000276.1 GCA_026225275.1 Puia dinghuensis | reverse complement strand
CCGAATCGAGTCATCTTGTCGAGAGAAAAAGTGAGACAGAGATGGTCTATTATTCCCGGATCTCGGCGCCCTGGCCCATCTCCAACCGCGACTTTTACAGCGATACCCGGATCTGGGTGGATTCGGCCAACAATCAAATGCGCCTCTCTTCCCGCAGCATCGATCATTTCCCTCCAACCGGACATGTTGTAAGGATCGCCCACCTCAGATCTGAGTGGGTCATCACGGCTCCGACGCCCAATACGCTGCATGTAGAATATACGCTGTCCTGGGATCCCGGCGGCGATATTCCCGCTTTTCTGGCGAATGCCGTTTCCACATCGGGTCCTTTACAATCGTTTGGCCAGCTTAAAAGAAAAATGGCGTTGGCTGCTCCTCCGGTCGCCACTAATAGATAGCATTGAATTTGACTCGATCCGGGATCTTTACGTGAATGAACAGAAGACTGCTTCGCTTGTTCAGGTGGCCATGGGGCTGGCGATCCTGATCTCCTGTATGGGATTGTTCGGGTTGTCACTGTTCACGGCGGAGCGGCGAGGGGGCGAGATCGGCATCCGAAAGGTGTTGGGGGCTACGACGGTGGATATTGCTGTGATGCTCAATCGACAGTTCATCCGGCTGGTGCTGCTGGCGCTGGTGATCGCCTCGCCGGTTGCGTGGATAGTGGTGGATGGGTGGTTGCAGAAATACGCTTATAGGGTGGTGGTCGATATATGGGTGTTCGTGCTGGCGGGGGTGGGTGCGATAGCGCTGGCGCTGGTGACGGTCAGTTATCAGTCCATACGGGCGGCGCTGGAGAGTCCCGTTCGGAGGCTACGAACAGCGTGAAGTCACGGGACTCTCGCGGAGCGAAGCCCGCGCTTTGCGCGGGTTGAGCGGAGCAGACATAGGCCCGGGTTAGCCTGCCGAAGGTACCCGAGCGAAGTGAAGGGTACGAACGAGGAGGGGCAAGGGACGACGCCCCGACGAAGTTCTGCGGTCGAGCAGCGACTAGAACCGAGCGCTTTGCAGGTCGAGGTGCATTGATCGGGCCACCGGAATGATGAATGGCGGGACGCGAATTTGCGCGAACATGTCTTTTTTTGGATTTTTTTTTATTTGAGTACTCAAATGAATGGCGGTGGAAAAGGCCATAGGGCGGCGGGGTGAACGGAAGAGCGAGACGAAGGATGCACTGCCCTTGAACGGAGGGTAACCGAGCGAAGCGAAGGTTAGGAACGAGGAGGGCTGTGTCGAAGCAGGCCCGACGAAGTTCGAGGATGCTCCATCAAGGCTATGACGCCGGTGACCCACGAGCCCCCCCCCACTAAAAAACTAAAAAAATTAGCATTTCCGACAATTTCCGTACCTTTATAATCTATGTATTTATTCGACGACATCGCCTTGTTCGATGAAGGGAAAAAGCGGTTCGAAGACTTCCCGCTATCCGATGCCCGGCTGCAACTCTGGGAACAATTCTTCACAAAGGCTGAATCGGACCGGTTTTATGCGACGTTGCGGGAGACAACACCCTGGCAACAGCGACTGCGGAAAATGTACGACAAAATGGTGCCTGATCCGCGGCTAACGGCCTTTTATGGGGGAGCGAATGGTTACGAGTGGACGGCGGACCTATTGGCGATCAAAGCAAGGGTCGAAGCTGCATGCGGCGTCACTTTCGACCGGGTTTTATTAAATTATTACCGGGACGGCAATGATTCTGTAGCCTGGCACAGCGATACCCTGCCGGCGGATGGTCAACATCATCCGATTGGCTCGGTCACTTTTGGTGAAACGCGGTTATTCAAAATCCGTCATAAATCAATAAAGGATTTACCTCAGTTAAGCATTCCCCTGACACACGGCAGCTTTCTGCTGATGGGCGAAAGCATGCAGGACCATTATGAACACCATGTACCGAAGACGGCGAAAAGAGTGGGAGGCCGTATCAACCTGACTTTCCGGATCTCGGAACCGGCGAAGCCGGTATATTTTGCTACGAAAACTCTTCCGGCGGGATAAAATCATGAGTTGCTGTGCGCCGATTCCAAAGATGCCTATATTTGTTCTATATGAAACAGTTTAGATCCTTAATACTGACAAGCATTTTGTTCCTGGGACTATCGGCTACCACACCGGGTCCGGAGTCGCCGGCGGCTGCTGGTGATGTGGTGAAGGATGCCTGCAAAGAGGCCGCCGCATCACATAAGAAAGTATTGGTCTTATTCCATGCGTCCTGGTGTCACTGGTGCCACAAACTGGACACGCTGCTGACGAGTCCCGATTGCAAGGACCTTTTCGGGCAGAGCTATGTGATCCGCCATCTGACGATCATGGAATCAAACGATAAAAAGAACCAGGAAAATCCGGGTGCGCTGGAGTTGTACATGAAGTATGCGGGGGGAAACCAGCAAGGAATACCGTTCTTTATTATTATGTCAGACGACGGCACGGTCATCGCTGATTCACGGATCAAGCCGGAAGGGGCAGCGCCGGGGTCTACGGGGGACAATATGGGTTATCCTTCGAGTAAGAATGAGGTGGAGTATTTTATGCGGGTGCTTCATGAGACAACGCCGCTGAGTGCGGATCAGTTGGGCGTGATTGCGGGGAAATTGGGGAAGTCGTAAAATTCTTTCTTTTTGTTTGAGCTGACGGAAGTGTATATAAGGAAAGTACAGAATGCTACTTGGGGATGAGGGCGGCGAATTCTTCGAGGCGTTGGCGGGTGATGGTCTGGTTACCCCAATACCAGGGATCTTTTTCTTCGAGGCGGGCGAGAGAGGCATCGGATTGGACGGCGAGCCAGGCGACAAATGTTTTTTGATCGTCGAATTGGCGCAGGGAGGAGTTGTTATCAAAGTAGCCGTCCGACACTTCACCATAATAGTATATCCCATCTTTTGACCAGAGGCCTGTGCCGCAATAGTCGCGGTGGCCGTAGGCAAGTTGACTCAAGCGTAGTGCTGCGACTACCTTCTCTGCCAGTGCGACGCCATACGTCAAGGTCCGTTGTTGGAGGGTCTCGCGGTTGGTCTGAATTTTTCGCTCTGCGTCTTCTTTGTTGGCCTTTTCTGTTACGTGGGTTTCTTTTTGGAGGTCCCACGTGGTGATGGGTTGGTAGTCGAAGGTCGATGAGCTGAGGTCGATTTCGATGACAATGCCGGCAATGGAGTGGGAGCCCTGCTGCTGTTCCTGCAAATAGCGGTCGAGCATTTTTCCGAGGATGGGGGTCTGCCAGATGAGGACGGGCTGGTTGTCGGTGCGCCAGCCGTTGAAGTTGAGCAAGGTGGCGCTGTCTCGGGTCTGGTAGCGGAGATGGCCGCGGGTGCAGTGGAATTTTTCCAGCTGGAGCCGGATTTCGGTGTTGATGGGGGATTGGAGGGAGGTCATTTAGCCAAAGGTAGTAGTTATTGCGATAGTTTCTGTCGGGCAAAACCATTAGCTGGTCGTGCATAATGATATTCCGGACCGGATAAAAGGTGAGTTGATATAATATGCCCCGAAGGAATAGCTTGCGGACAAAAGCAGGCGTATCTTAGCACCTTAATTCCATGTTGATTAAGTGCAAAATCCTCTTATCTCTTGACAAACCTGAATGAGTCCTGAAAAGGCTCCTATTCAATTTCCCTGAAAAGCCTCCGTTAGTGCCGGAGGTTTTTTCTTTTGGGAAGGCTGGGTATGGAGTTGTCGAGTCTTCTGCACCTTCCGTTTTTGGAAAAATCAATCTTATTGAATAAATTCAGTAATTCATTCTTATTTTTCACCTTAAGAAACTCGAACCACACAGGGAAATGATCAGCTAAAAAGATTATTTCCTTTTGACATAATACACCGAATCCGGGAGTCCTATAGCCTCAACATATTTTACATGTTGGGATGTATCGAAGACGAAATCTATCCGGTGGATTACACTATCAGCCACACCTGTTTGACCATTGTAAGGATTGGTAGCAGGCGGTAACATGGGCGACGAACGGTTCTCTGTGATTCTTGCCTGGAAATTACCTGATTGTGAAGAGGCAGGGAATGATTTTAGGGAATAGGAATAATCAAAACTCAGTAAATAGCCATCAGGCAAAATGACTTTCCTCTTGTAAGTACCATAGGCCGTATTCACACTCGCTTGCGATGCGCCCTTCCAGTTTTTAGTCAGTCTGTCACTGGCGGATAGGACTATCTTTTTATAAGGCGAACAGGCTATTAAAAAAATAAGGAGAATAACAGATAGGAATGGTTTCATGAAAAGCTATTTTACTTCCATCGATTGGTAAAGCGAACTTAATGAAAAAATAATCAAAAGGCTAAGAATATCGAGAAGTCGGATCACATTTTCATTTTACTCATATCCATACCGGCCATGGGGTCGGCGCCATTTCTAAAAATATATTCGCTTTGCAGCAGGTAGGCGCCGCTGGTGACGACGGCGTCGCCGGGTTGGAGGCCGGATTTGATTTCCACGAAACCATCGCCTTCCTGGCCAGTTTGGACCATCCTGCTTTTGAAGGTGTTTTGGGCGGTCTGAACCCAAATGGCGCTCATGCTGCCATTCCTAAGGACTGCATCGGTAGGCAGGGACAAGGTTTTCCGCTTCGGATCCTGGAGGCTCACGTAGGCGGACATGCCGGGTCGGAGCAAATGGTCTTTATTGGAAATCTCCACCCGGATCATGTTGATGCGGCTGTCGGGATTCACCTCGGGATTGACGAAGGCGATTTTTCCGGAAATGGTTTTGCCGGGCAGATCGGGGAATTGTACGTTGACGTTTCCTTCCGGATTGAATTGGGCAAATTGCGTGGTATAGACCTGGGCTTCAATCCATACTTTGGAAAGATCGGCTAGTTTTACGATAGGGCCTCCTTGCGCAACGTAGTCTCCCTCTTTAACGTGGAGTTCGGTGATGGTCCCACTTGCAGTGCTGTAGAAGGGCGTAGTACTGCTTGCTTTGCCGGTATCGGTTAATTCGTTGACATGGGCCTGTGTCATGCCCCACAGCAATAATTTGGCCCTGGCGCTTTGGGCAAGTTCATCATAGTTGACGATGGCGTTCCCCAGCGCCTTTTGTTTTTGCATGATCAGCAGATATTCCTGCTGGGCGTTGTTCAATTCTTCGCTGTATAAGTCATAGAGACGTGCGCCTTTGGGGATGAAGTCGCCGATGTTTTTATAGTATAGTTTTTCTATCCGGCCGCTGATCCTGGCGCTGACGGCATCGAGGGCGGACTGATCGAATTGGACGGTGCCGGTCAGTACGGTTTGATTGCCCAGGCTAGTGGATTGGATGGTGTCGACGTGGATATTGCCGAGCTGGATCTGTTCGGGGCTTAGTTTTATTTCATCGGTGTGCTGCTGCTGGCTCTTGTGGACAGCGGTCAATTCCATGTGGCAAATAGGGCATTTGCCGGGATGGGATTCCACGACCTGGGGGTCCATGGAGCAAGTGTAATAGACGTCGGGATCACTTTTGGCAGTGTTTTTTGTTCCTGATCGGCAGGAGGCGAACAAAATAACGATGAGCAGGAAGGAGCAAATCGCTGCGATAGGCCGGGTGAAATTCTTGAATGATGGTCGCATAATTAGTCTTTTACTTTTATAAAACTTTCGCTGTCCATTAAATACTGTGCATCGGCGGCAACACTGTCCTGTGCATTCAGGCCGCTGGTGATCTGAATGAGGCTATCGGTCATGATGCCGGTTTGTACGGCGCTGACCTGGAACAAGCCGTTTTCTCTTTTGAGGACGACCTGGTGCAGGCCAAGGGACAGAACGGCTTCCCTGGGCAACCAGGCGCCCTGAGCAGCGGCGCCCCGGATGATGGCTTTGACCTGGCTGCCGATGGGCAGCATTTTCCCGGCATTATTGAAGTAAACCCTGGCGGTTAGGGTTTTGCTGTCCTCCCGATAGAAAGGCTCGATGTAGCTGATGGTGGCGTTGAAAGGTTGGTCGGGCGCTGTCTCGGCGGTGATGGTGACGGCTGAACCGACTTTTATCCGGGAGGCGCTGCCGGCATACAGGTTGAGGATGATCCAGCTTTGATCGGTGTTGAATAATTGGAACAGGGTCTGGCCTTTCTGTACATACATGCCTTCTTTGAGAGGGAGCTCGTTCATGTCGTTTGAGGCATCCCCGGCGGTGGATTCGGTCATGCTGCCGGCTTCGTGAATATGACCGGTGTATTGGGTATATACGGTGACCTTGTAAAGCGGTTTACCGGACTGGGTGACCTGCTGCAATTGCTGGCCATTCATGCCGAGCAATTGGAGTTTTGTCTTTGCGGCGTCGAGCAACGTACTGTTGGTGGGATCGTTGTGCAGGACGAATATTAGGTCCTGCTGGGCGGTGACAAGCTCGGGGCTGTAGATGTCCATAATCTTGTCGCCTGCGTGTACATGCTGGTACCGGTATTTGACATAGAGCTTTTCGATACGGCCGGAAAATCGGGCGGAGATGGTTTGCACGCGGCGGGTGTCATAGTCTACCTGACCCAATGCCGTGATGGATAGCGATTGAGTGGAGGATTGCAGAGTGGTGACGGGGATGCCGGAGACGACGGCGCTGTTGGTGGGTTTGAGCAGGGTATGGAGGTCGAGGCTGGTATTTTTTGCTTCGGCGGTGTCTGCGGATTGGCTGGCGGGTGGGGCGGTCGGATGCTGGTTGCAGGCATCCAGGGTCAGGAGCAAAATGGCAAATGCTATGTTTCTTTTTGACATGGCTTTAATTTTGTTGGAGTGTTTTATCCATTTCGGTTTGGAGGGTGAGCAGATCCTGCAACTGCTGCAAATATTCGAGTTGGGTCATGTTGAGGGTTTGCCAGGCGTCGAGCAGTTCGAATAGTTCCCCGGTGTTCTGTTCGTAGGCGAGTTGCAGGACCTGGTAATTCTTTTGCAGGGCGGGAAGGATGTTTTGTTTAAAGAGCTGCACCTGCTTCTTTTTGCTGTCAATGGAGGCTAACAGGCCCTGCATCTGGCCGGTGGCTTCATTGATCATGACTTGTTTTTGCTGGGCAAGGGACTGCTCTTTCCATTTCAGGCTTTCAATGCCGGCTTTGGCTTTCTTTGATGACCAGGCGGCCATAGGCAAACGGACGGTTGCCATCAGGGTGTATTGCATGGGCGTTCCGCCGAAGCCGAACATATGGTCGTACTGAATACCGAATTGGGGTTTGAGTTTGGTTCTTTCGAGGTCTTGCTGTAAATAGGCGAGGTCGATATTCTTTTGAACAGCTTTTATATCGCTGCGGGCTTGCAGAAAATAGCTGCTATCGGCGGGGCTGTATTCTTTGATGGTGTAGGTCGTGTCGATGTGGAAGGGGGTCTGTGTCGCCCTGTCCATAAGTGTGTTGAGCCGGACCTGTTGCTGGGTGATCTCATTTTGCAGTTGAATGCGCTGGTTCTCTATATCGCCCAGGGCGGCCTTGGCCTTGTAGTAGGCGTTCAGCTTGCCCAGGTTGTTCTTGTAGCGGATCTCTGTGCTTTGGATCATGAAGTTTAGGAGCTTCTCGTTGTCGTCAAGGACGGTTAATTTCTTTGCGGCGATGAGCCAGGTGTAGTAGCTCATTTTTGCGGCGGCATAGAGTTCATTGAGGTTGGCTTGTTTTGATTCTTTGCCGGCGGCGGAGACGGCCCGCAGATATTTTTCGTTGGCGTCAAGCTCCTTTTTATTGGGGATCATTTGTTGGGCGGAGATCATATATTGCCCCATGCCGCTTGTGCCGTCGGGGTTCCTTTTCCATAAAGAGGGATTGTAGGGCGTCATCCAAAGGCCGGTGCCGAGTTCGGGAGCTTCCCAGCTCCGGGCGCCTTTGGCGGCTTCGTCGGAGGCGCGGATGTCGGCGTCGTACATTTTGACGGAGGGGTGGTTGGCGGCAACGGCGGAGAGGATCGCGTCCAGATTCAATGTGGGAGTCAGACCTGCGTCGGTCGGGACGGATTGGGCGCGGGCGCGAGTTTGCCAGACTGCTAAGACGAGTATAAGGATGATTGACTTTTGCATAGATTAATGTTTTACTTCGAGCACGTCTATTTTTCCGTGTTTTCTTAATTCATATTCCTTGCTCATCAGGAAAATGATGGGCGTGACCAGCAGTATGTGAATGGAGGAGGTAAAGACCCCGCCGATCATGGGCAGTACAATGGGTTTCATGACATCGCTGCCTACTCCGCTACTCCAGAGGATGGGGATAAGGCCGAACAGGGAGACACAGACGGTCATCAGCTTGGGGCGCAGTCTTTTGGCGGCGCCTCCGATCACGTATTCCCGCAGATCAGCGTTCGTGATGGTTTCTTTCGAGTTGCCTTTGGCGTCTATCAATTGCTGCATGGCGTCGTTGAGATAAATGACCATGACGATGCCGGTTTCTACGGCCAGGCCAAAGAGGGCGATGAATCCGACGGAGACGGCCACGGATAGGTTCACTCCCCAGAAATAGATCATATACACGCCGCCGATCAGGGCGAAGGGAATGGTGACGAGGCTCAGGAAGGCTTCGCGGGCAGAATGAAAGGCGAAGTACATGCAGATGAAGATGACCAGCAGTACGATGGGCAGGATGAGCTTTAGCGTCTTTTCGCCGCTGATCAGGTTCTCGTACTCGCCGCTCCATTCGAGGAAATAGCCTTTGGGCAGTCGGGTCAGCATTTTATTGAGCCGGTCCTGGGATTCCTGCACGGTCCCTGCGAGATCCCGGTCGCGCACGTTGAAAAGGACGGTGCCCCGGAGTAAAGCGTTTTCTGAATTGATCATGGGAGGTCCTTCGGTGATCTGCACGTCCGCGACGGCGCTTAAAGGGATGGGGCCGAATTGCACGGTCTGTACGGATAGGCGTTTGAGGGCTTCGAGGTTGTCCCGGAAATCCTGGGCGAAACGGGCGTTGACGGAGAAGCGGCGACGGCCTTCGATGGTGGTGGTGAGTTTGGCGCCGCCGAGGGCGCTTTCGATGACGGCGTTCACGTCGTCGATGCTGAGACCGTATCGGGCGATCTCATCGCGTTTGATGTTGATGTCGATGTATTTTCCGCCGGTGATCGGTTCCACATACAAATCCTTGACCCCGTTGATGCCTTGTAATTCTGTTTTTACTTTCTGGGCGAAAGCATAGATGGTGTCCAGGTTCTGCCCATAGACCTTGACGCCGACATCGGTGCGGATACCGGTGGACAGCATGTTGATCCGATTGATGATGGGCTGGGTCCAGCCGTTGGTGACGCCGGGGATCTGTAGTTTGCTGTTGAGTTCGTTGATGACGTCTTCTTTGGTGATGCCGGGACGCCACTGTGCTTTGGGTTTGAGCAGGACGATGGTTTCGATCATGCTGATGGGGGAGTTGTCGGTTGCGGTATTGGCGCGGCCGGCTTTGCCGAGGACGTTCAATACTTCGGGTTCGGATTTGATGATCTTATCCTGTACCTGTAGGATGCGTTTGACTTCGGAGTTGGATACGTCGGGTAAGGTCACGGGCATGAACAGGAGGGAGCCTTCATCTAAGGGGGGCATGAATTCTCTGCCGAGGCTCAGAACAAGGGGGATGCTGATCACCAGGGCCAGGATATTAAGGCCGATGGTAGTCTTACGCCACCGGATGCACCAGCGGATCAAAGGTTCATAGACCTTTTCCAGGCCTCGGTTAATGGGATTGGCCTGGTCGCCGCGGAAGCGGCCCCGCATGAAAAAAGAGATCAGCACCGGTGCCAGGGTCACGACGAGGAAGGCGTCTACCAGCAGGATAAAGGTCTTGGTATAGGCCAGTGGATGAAAGAGCTTCCCCTCCTGACCGGTCAGCAAAAAGACGGGCAGGAAAGAGGTGATGATGATGATGGTGGAAAAGAAGACACCCCGGGATACCTGCTTACAGGACCGTTCGATGATGGCCATCCGTTCGGCAAAGGGGATGCGGTAGTAGTCGTTTCTTTTGGCCGGTCTGTTTTTAAATACCATTTGGCTGAGATTTTTTGGGTGAATGACTGGCCTGCCATTCGGCCAGGTTCCGGTAAGAATTTTCCGACATGATGATGCCGTTGTCTACGATGACGCCGATGGCCAGGGCAATGCCGGTGAGGGACATGATATTGGAAGACAGGCCGAAGGCGTTGAGCAAAATGAAGCTGATGGCAATGGTGATGGGGATCTGGATGATGATGCTCATGGCGCTGCGCCAGTGAAACAGGAACAGGATGACGATGATGGAGACGGCTAACATTTCTTCCCCCAATTTTCCTTTGATGTTGGCGATAGCTGCTTCGATGAGGCTGCTGCGGTCGTAGGCGATTTGAAAGTGAACGCCTTCGGGCAAACCTTTTTCCACAGCCTTCATTTTTTCTTTGACGGCGTTGATGACCTTGTCCGCATTCTCCCCATTGCGCATGACGACAATACCGCCGACGACTTCGCCTTGCCCGTTTTGATCGAAGATGCCGAGGCGGAGATCGCCGCCCATTTGCACGGTGCCGATGTCTTTGACCCGGACAGGGATGCCCTTGTTGTTCGCAAGCCCGATGTTTTCCAGGTCCTCCTTGTTTTTGATATAGCCGAGGCCGCGAATGATGTAGGACATATCGCTCATCTCGAATTTCCGGCCACCGACATCATTGTTATTTGCCTTGACCTTGTTCATGACGTCCATGAGGGAGATATTGTAGAATTGCAGTTTGACGGGATCGACGACGAGCTGGTATTGTTTTTCGAAGCCGCCGAAGGAGGCAATCTCTGCAACGCCGGGGACGGTTTGCAATCCGAATTTGATGTACCAGTCCTGCAAGGCCCGCTGTTCGCCCAGATCCATACCGGGAGCGTCGAGTGTGTACCATAGGACATGCCCTACGCCGGTGCCATCGGGGCCTAATGTAGGGGTTACATCTTGTGGAAGGAGGCGCTGGGCATAGTTTAGTCTTTCGAGGACGCGGGTACGGGCCCAGTAGTTGTCGGTCTTGTCATCGAAGATGATATAAACGAAGCTCATCCCGAACATGGAAGTACCCCGGATGTTTTTGACATTGGGGATGCCTTGCAGATTGGAGACGAGGGGAAAGGTCACCTGGTCTTCAATGATCTGTGGACTGCGGCCCATCCATTCGGTGAATACGATGACCTGGTTTTCGGACAGGTCGGGGATGGCATCGATGGGATTCTGCCGGACGGCGAAGATCCCCCAGGCGAATAAGCTCCCGGCTGCTGCCAGCACGATGAGCCTGTTGCGAAGAGAGATTTCTATGAGTTTCTGAACCATAGTGTTTGAGTTGGGGCATTTGCCGGGTTTGTCGCTGATGACTTCGGGGTGCATGGGGCAGGTGTAAGAATGGCCACAGTGAAAAACAGGTTTGCCGTTTTCATCATTTAAATTTGAGGAAGTTGAATGATAAGGCAACAGCCGTCAAACGGAATTGCCTGATCAGAGAAAAAATATATAAGACGTGTGAAAGGGGGCTAATCAGTCTGAGCCCTGGTCCTGGCCCAATGCCAAACATTAGATTCGCCGGACATTCATGGAGGAGAAAGAAATCAAATACGGAAAGTACAGTGGCGGATAAATAACGGGACCTTGTCCTGTTCGGGCGGGGCATTGGTGGTGGGGTATCCCGCAATATAGGAGACTACGTAGTTGGCAGGAAGGGTGGTGATGGCGACCGGAAGGGCAGCGAAGGTCAGAGCGGAGAAAGCGTAGTCGTTTTCAGTGGCCTTTTGGTCTTTGTCGAGTTGTACGTGGGCCTGTTTGTCCTTGCAGCAACCGTCTTTGAAAGACGAGCAATGCCCGCTCATGCTGCTCTTTGGCATTCCGCACTGGCCGCAGTTCTTGCTATCCTTGTCCGCGAGGCTCCAGGAGAAGAGTTTGCCCATGCAGTAGTGCAAATGGACGGTGGCTCCCATGGAGGTAGACAGGTAGATGACGGCTAATATGGTGGCGAAGACCTTTTTCATGAAGAAACTGATGCAAAGGTATTATTAATCCGGGGATGTCAAAATTATGAGTTGTTAATTTTGCGATACCTGTTTGCGGGGTGTAGGTCATAGTTTCAGTTTTAGGCCTCCGTTAATGACAAAGCCGTCCAGCGGCAGATTATTTATTGCTCCTGATACATACCGAGGCTTGCCGAAGGCCATCGGAATATGCAAATAAAATTATCGTTCCAGGATGATTAGTTGCCTGTATTAAGACAGTTGAAATTCCGCCTCGTGCTTTCACTTTTTCAGGCCCTACGATTATACCCGGTCCGCTGATTCTAAATGTAATGAATGAATTATTATCCAGGCAGCTTGTTGTTCCGTTTTTATCAACGAGACCTGCATGAACAAAAATGGCGTCCGCCCCATCGGCTTTCAACGGTATCCCCATAGTGTCTACTGACAATGAAATGCGTACTGCCTTAAGTGGCGTATTGACTATTACATGACTGACTTCTTTGCCATGGATGAAACCTACCGCTTTCAGGTTACCTGCCTTCCATTTTATATTTCGGAATGTAAAAGGCGGATGATTCAAATTTGTGCAATTCCCCCCGTCAAAACTATTTCCGCCTTTTTCGTAGTCGCCGTATTCCGTATCCGGACCGGAGTCTGCAAACTGGCGTTTAATAAAATGGCCATTTAGATAAAGCGCTACTTCGTCACAATTCGCATATACAATTACTTTTTCAGGTGTATCACTCGGAAGCCACCAATTGGCAATATAGATCACCGGATTGGTTTGGCTTTTAAAGAAATAGTAACTGAATTTGGGAAGGCGAAAGATGTCCATTATTCCCCAATCTGAAGTGCCCTTGGTAAAACCCTCGAAACCATCGAAGAAAGCCCAGGATGCATCACCTACGGTCCACGGATAATATTTTGGGCCCATTAACAGATTATGTTCCCATTGCAAATTCCACGCGTTTTGCAATAATGCCTTCTCGCCCTTAGTTCGGTTAGCTCGGGTAGTGGATAGCGATCCCCCAAATTCATAATCTCCATATTCCCTCACGAAACCGGGCTTCTCAGGTTGCACATCCTGAGGTCGTCCGAACGGATCCTCCCAGCTATTGTATGGAACATCCCAAGCGGTGGATTTTGCGCCATAGGTATCACCTGCGGTAAAGAAATTATCACCGGGATATTCTTCATGTGCAATCTGAGATGATTTGATCCTAAAACTGTCGGCCGGATAGGTTTCATTCAAACTGACTTCCCACATGATAACCGAAGGATGGTTTCTGTCCCTACGGACCATATTTCTTATATCCGAAAAAACCCTCTGCTTAAAAATGGCATTACTGTTAAAGAATTGCCAGCCGGGTATCGGATCACAAAGCATGAGGCCTATTGAATCGCAATATTGGTAGACTGCCGGCGCCTGAGGATAATGGGACAATCGGATGAAATTAAAGCCGGCCTCTTTTATTCTTTTCAAATCCCGATATTGCATTTGATCGGACAACGCATTGCCAACAAAAGGACAATCCTGGTGCCTGTTTGTACCCACTATCCTTAAAGGTTGGCCATTAAGAGTAAAACCTTCCGATCGGGTGAAGGATAACTTTCTAATTCCTGTTTTCTGGACTATATCATCTTTTAGTTCGCCATTGTTCCAAACCTGCGTCGTTAAAGAATATAAATTGGGATCGTCGGGAGTCCATAAATTGGGTGTATGAACATGGATTTGTTCGGTAAGATTTTTGGCGACATGGGCGGCAATTGAAACTATTGTCGAATCTTAAAATGTTTTAGTTCCATCTGAAATGATTTGTTTGACTTTTAATTGTAGTGCAGAATCTGTGCTGTTGAAGATTTGAGTTTGTATGTTCACATCAGCATAATCGGAGGTGATATTTTCTGCCCTTACGAAAACACCGCCGCCGGCCACTGCATCTGCGCTGATTGGATCAGTGATATAAACTGGGTCGGTAACAGTCAACGAAACATTTCGGTATATCCCACTCCAATAGAGAAACCCAAGTTTAGCCAGAGGTTTTCCAGGCGGTAGATCTGCATTGTCGTTGTTGTCAAGGCGGACCACTATTTCATTCGAATCAGGGAAATTTAATTTTCCATCGAGGTTTATAACAAACGGCAAATAACCGCCGTCATGCTGGCCGGCAAAAATTCCATTTATCCAAACAGATGCGGATTGCATCGCGCCGTCGAAGCGGAGCGTACAATGCCTGCCTTTGTAATAGTCAGGGACACTGAAACGTTTGCGATAATAGCAAATTCCTGTAAATTGATTGATCCCCGGATTTTCAGCCATCTCAAAGCGAACGGGGTGCGGCAGGGAAATTTTAGTCCATAGCTGGTTTTTAATCTTTGGATATTCCAGTATGCTGTCCGCAGGTTCGTTTTGTTTTGTATTTACAGTTTCCTGATTAAATTGCGATAGAAAGGATGTGCTGTTTCGTACGTTGAGTGCTTGTTTTTTTGTATGAATATTTTTCGGGACAAATATTTCCCAATTGAAATCAAAGTCGATCACCTGTCTTGCTTGCTGAGAATATGCAATGCCATAAAAAAGGATTGCCGACAAAAGGAGGAAAAATCGTTTCATGCTATATTGGGTTAGCAAATCAATTCCCAGGATTCGGCATAAACATAATCTAATAACGATTGCACTCCGGGTATCAATCGTTTGCGTGATTTTAGGACGTAATTGAGCTCCATGGCCAACCCCGGCTTTTATCCGTTATTTTTGTCATATGAAAGAAGACAAGCTCCCTACCATCAAGGAGATCGCCAAACAACTTAATGTGTCGGTCTCCACCGTCAGCAGAGCCCTCCATAATCATCCGAGTATCGGTTTGCGGACGAAAATGCGGGTCCAGCAACTGGCGCAGCAACTGGACTACGAACCCAACCAGGCGGCCATCTTCTTCAAACAGCGCAAGACCTCAACCATCGGCGTCGTACTGCCCAACCTCAAGGAGGAGTTCTTCTCCGAAGCCATCAATGGCATCGAAGAGATTGCAACCAAACACAAGTATAACGTCCTCATCAGTCAGTCCAGGGACGACACCGAGCGGGAGCGGATGATCGTCGCCACTATGAAGAACAACCGCGTCGACGGCCTCATCGTCTCACTCGGCGCCAACACCACCACCTACGATCATTTCACCGCCCTCAAAAAATATGGCATCCCTGTCGTCTTCTTCGACCGCGTCCCCAGCCTGCCCGACTTCAACAAGGTCTACTCTAACATGAACAGCGGCACCCGGGAAGCCATCGAATTTCTCATCGCTAAAGGCCACCGCCGCATCGGCGTACTCAACGGGCCCGAACAGATGCGGTCCTCCCAGGAACGAACCGATACCTATATGCAGGTCCTGGTCAAACGGCGGCTCAAGATCGATCTCGGACTAGTCACCTCCACCGACCTCACCAGGGAAGGGACCTTAAAGGCCATGGGCCACTTGCTTAGCCAACGCCCTAAACCGACGGCCATCCTCGCCATCAACGACTACATCGCTCTCGACGCCATGCAGTACGCACGGCAGCAAAAACTTCGGATCAATAAAGACATCTGTTTCGTCAGCTATGCCAACCTGTCGATCACCACTTACCTCCAGACACCCCCGATGGCCTCCGTCGAACAGTACCCTTACCGACAGGGATCCGAGGCCGCCGAAATCCTGATGGAACTGCTGAGCAAAACTGACCACGATGGCTTGCCGCCCGAACCGGAGACCTTCCGTAACGTTGTCATCAACGGTCAACTGGTCATTCATTCCAAACGGTAAATTGTTTTCCCGCAACCGTTTGCGTATCGCCAACCCGGAGATATTGAATAGTTTCGAGGCGACATGAATGAGGTCCTTTCCGCTTATGGCTTTTCCGCCAATACATCATTAACCCCGCACGGCAACGGCCTGATCAATCGCACCTGGCTTGTCCGCAGCGATAAAGGGACCTATATTCTCCAGCAGCTTAACCGCCATGTCTTCGCCCGGCCCCAACTGATAGCAGACAACATCGAAATGGTAGGGCGTTACCTCGCAGCTCATTATCCTACCACCATTTTCCCGCGGCCGGTTCGCTCCCTCGCCGGCCAGACACTGGTCGACGCTGATGATAAGAGTCATTATCGCCTCTATCCGTATATCGAGAACTCCGTCTCCGTCGACCTCGCCGACACACCCCGGCAAGCCTTCGAGGCGGCCCGGCAATTCGGCGGCTTCACCCGCATGCTGTCCGACTTTCCGGCCGAACGTCTCCACGAAACCCTGCCCGACTTCCATGATCTGTCCCTTCGCTGCCGATCTTTCAGCGAATCCCTGCAGAATGGATCCGCCCAGCGCATCAATAAGGCAGCCCCGCTAATCGACTACCTTCAGTCACAAAACCGTATCGTCGCCCAATATGAAAGCATTTTGGTCGATCCCGGCTTCAAACGCCGCGTCACCCACCATGATACCAAGATCAGCAACGTATTGTTCGATAAACAGGGCAACGGCATTTGCGTCATCGACCTCGATACGGTCATGCCAGGCTATTTCATCAGCGACGTAGGCGATATGTTTAGGACATACCTGTCACCTGTAACTGAAGAAGAACAGGACATCGACCGGATACAGATAAGGCAGGAATATTTCGAAGCCATCGTCAAAGGCTACCTCCTGGAAATGCATGAGGTCCTCACGCCCGCTGAAAAAGAGGCTTTCGTTTATGCCGGAGAGTTCATGCTGTACATGCAGGCAATACGTTTTCTGACGGATTACCTCAATAACGATATTTATTATGGCCGGCGGTATGAAGATCATAATTTTGTCCGGGCGCGCAACCAGACAACCCTCCTCCAACGATTTCAACAGCGATCCCCGCTGTTCAGGAAAATAGCTGCCGCCATTTCCGGCCAATTCTGAGCTCCGCGCGCTGTCATTCCATTAGAGTGCTATTTTTTCCGCAAACGTTTGTGTATCTATAATCTGAAAATATTGAGTAGGTTTATTATAATGGGACTGCGTACGAAGGTGCTTTACCATGGGGCCAAAAAAAACCGGCGATAAGGCTTGCACCCCTATCCCCGGAAACATTTGAGCTCGTTCGACCAACCAATCGTCTTAATTATTGATTATCTAAAAAGCCAAAACTTTGTAAAGGTATGAAACTAACTGCTTATGGCAAGGCCGCGTCCTCCCTGGGACGGTGGCTTCGCAAAACCCTGTTCGTCATGCGGCTGACTGCGGTTTTCGTCCTTGGCACGACACTCAGTCTCAGCGCGAGGACCCCCAACCCGCCGGTGCCATCGCCGACAGCTGCCGACACGGCCAAAACTCCCGTCAAAGGGATGGTGAAAGACAATGATGGGAAGCCCTTCCAAAATGCGTCGGTTAGTATTAATGGCACTAACAAAGGCACGGTCACTGATGCAAATGGCAACTTTTCGATTGCGGCAGCTGTCGGGCAAACCCTGGTGGTTAGCTCGGTGGGTTATCAATCTGTGCCTTTCAAAGTAAGGTCGGCAACGGAAGTGATCTCCATCGTGCTGAAAGTTTCATCGGGACACCTGGATGATGTTGTAGTGGTGGGTACTCAAAGTCAATCCAAAAGAATGACTACCGCTGCCATATCCTCCGTGATGGGAAAAGATATTGAAGATTTGCCTGTAGCAAGTGTAGATGCCGCATTGCAGGGAAGAGTGGCCGGGCTGAATGTCCAGATCAGCAGCGGCGAACCGGGTGTGGCGCCGACGGTAGTAGTTCGGGGAAATACCAAGCTCAATACGGCCATTTCCGGCAGTTCCGGGAATAATGTGGCGCAGGCACAGGCGATGAGCGGCCCACTGTATGTCATAGATGGACTTCCTGTCAATCCGGAGGATATAGCCAACGCCATCGACAACACCGGCACCGATTTCTTGGCTGGTATCAGCATTAATGACATTGAAACTATAGATGTGCAGAAAGATGCCGCAGCCACAGCGGCCTGGGGCTCCAGAGGGGCCAATGGCGTGATCTATATCAAAACCCGCCGCGGGCATTCAAAAATCCCTGAGTTCAGAGTGAACGCTTACGGCGGCGTTACGCAACAGCCGAATCTTTTGCCCACTTATACCGGCGCAGCGGAGCGGTCGGCGAAGATGGCCATCCTCAATCAATATTCTTCCACCGCTACGCCCGCCGCGTTGGCATCCCTGCCTCAAATGTTGACGGATAGCCTTAACCCCTATTTTAATAATGCCACCGACTGGCAGGGTATTTTTTATCGTAATGGCGCCATCCAGAATGTGGACGTGTCCATGTCCCAGGCTGCAGAAAGCGTAGACTATCGGATTTCGGGGAACTATTACAACGAACAAGGGATTATCGAAGGGTTTGGCTACACCAGGTATAGCCTTCGCGGAAACCTCGATTTTAAACTAAGCCCCAAATTCACGACTCAGCTGATTTTTTCATTTTCAGAAGGCAATCGGAAAAGGGGCAAGAAATTTTATAACAATGCTGACAATAACACGCCCGTCGATGGGGCTAACCAGCCCTCTTCCCTATACCTGCTGAATGCTTTCGACTCGGCTAATTTTACGACGGCCAATATCAGGAATGCCAACGTAAATGGGCTGTATAGTATTTCAGCCGTCAGCACCTATAAGGTTTTGCCTTCCCTTACCTATACGTTCCAGGGATCGGCAGAGGAAGCTACTTCCGATAAAGATTATTTTCAGCCGGCTTACAGCAATCCCGTTCAGGCCGCACAGGCAGACAATGTGGGTCTGGGCGCCGCATCCTATGCGGAATCCGACAAGGGCTCGTATGTTACTTACTTCCTTTCCAATAACCTGAATTTTAATAAAAAATTCCTAACGGCAAAAAATCACACGCATAATTTTGTCTTAACCGCCTCCCAACAGTTCAATTCCGACGTAGTCAACTCCAGTACAGCCGGAGGGTATAATGTACCGTCCAATGCCATCCAGGTTGTCACGGGAATTCCCCAGGCCAATCTTGTCGCTTACTCCGATCATCAAACCGACGGGCTGTTGTCCTGGATCGGTCAGCTGCAATATGATTACGATGGTAAATATTTATTGTATGGGTCTTACCGCGGCGATGCGTCGTCCCGTTTCGGAAACGAAAATAAATGGGGCTTTTTCCCGTCGATTGGCGCCGGCTGGATTGTTTCAGAGGAAAAATTCATGCAGCCGCTCAAAGATGTCATCGGGTTTCTCAAGCTCCGCGCCAGCTGGGGCATATCGGGCACCCAGTCGGATAATTTTTATGCTCCTTACAATGCCTATAACCTGAGCGGCACCTACAATGGCTCCCCGATCATTCAGCCAAGTTATACGAATGGGTTAACAAAAGACAATTTAACGTGGACCCATACCGAGCAAAAAAACATTGGAGTAGACGTGTCAGTGCTCAATAACAGGCTTTTCTTATCCGTTGATGCCTATGATAAGATCTCGAGGGGAGACTATTTCAATTTCACCCTTCCGTTTTACACCGGGTATTCGGCGGAAACTTTTAATGGCAACGATCTTTGGGTGTCAAACCGGGGAGCCGATATAACCTTTAACGGTAAGATCCTGAATCAAAAGAACAGGCTTAATTGGGGCACCTCTTTAACACTTTCCTATAATAAAAATGCACTGGCCAGATTACCCAACAACAACAGGACCTTTGTCTTGTCCGACTATTATGGAACCAACCGTATATTCCAGGTGGGTCAGCCTATTTATGAAATGTTCCAGCTGCATTATGCCGGGGTCTATAATCGTCAAAGCGATATCCCGATCAATCCGCTGACCGGCCAGGTCATTACCTATTTCAAGGGTAATCACCCCGTTCAGCCCGGCGATCCGATTTGGGTGGATGTGAATAAAATAGGCGATGTCTGGACCGGGGAAGATAATGGCAACCAATATGGTGACCAGGTTCCTGCGGGCAACCCTAATCCGAAATTCACCGGGGGCTTTATCAACGACTTCTCCTATAAGAACTTCTCGCTGACCATCGTGTCCATTTTTACCTGGAAAAGAACCATCATCAACAATTTTTTCCAATCGGAAATAGGGTCTTTAACGGGCGGCTATAGTAGCTCGATCTACAGTTTCGCCAGCGCCAGGCTGCCTGATTTGAAAGGGTTGAATTACTGGGTGCCCCAGGGCGCTGCCAAAAACCCAAACTACAAAGCGAATTTTCCGTCCATCAACCCCTTTGAGGCGGGCTATTATCAATTCATCGGTTTATCCGACGAGTTTAATCAAAACGGCAGCTATCTTAAAGTCAAGAACATTATGCTGTCTTACACCGTTCCTTCCGCTATTACAAAAAAGGCAAAACTATCGCATCTCAGGATTTATTGCATAGCAGAAAACCTGCTAACGTTCAAGAGCACTTCTATCCCAGATCCTGAGGCCGTGGACCAAACCGGTCAATATACCGGCGGCGCTTACCCGCTCGCGAAGAAATTGACGTTTGGCCTCGATTTACAATTTTAACCTCTTAAATATAGCAGTTATGCTGAAAGGAAAATATTGGTTGTTGTTACTGATGCTCGTTTTTTCGGGTATTACCTGTAGAAAGTATATTTATCAGGCGCCCATCGACTCCGTCTACTCAGGAGATTTCTGGACCTCGCAAACCTCGGTAGAACAGTCAGCCATGGCCATGTACAGTGATTTGAGGTATGCGGTGCGTGGGGAATCTGCCGGTAGCCCTGGCGTATCATCCCATTTCATTTGGGGCGACCTGGTGACAGGCACCTTTCTGCCAGCCTCTACCGAATGGAACTATTTAACCTTAGAGTCGACCAATTCGCCTGCGTTTGATTTTGATTATGTCCCTTATCTTGAGCCTACCTTAGAGGATTGGACTCCTTTTTACCAAATCATCGCCCAGTCCAACCTGATCCTGCAAAATGTGCCGGCGATGAGCCCGACATTATTTTCGGGTACGGGCGGGTTTGTGATTGCCCCCTCGGTTACGACGGGCACCGGGATTCGTAATAGCTACCTGGCGGAAGCGTTATTTATGCGGGCATATACCTACTTCTACATGATCCGGATCTGGGGCGATCCGGTGTATGTGACGAAGACCTATGATAACGTCGACTTCGGGAATATTCCGCCGTTGGCCAGAACGGCTGAAGCGACTGTGCTGGACAGTTCGTTGGCAGACCTGCGCGTCGCGGCCAATTACTGCGCCTATGAGGGCGGAAATCCCGCCATGACCGTTCGTGCCAATAAAGGGACTATTTATTCCCTCATGGCCGAGATCTTTGCCTGGCGGCACCAATATGATAGCTGTGATTTCTATTGCAAGCAGGTCATCAATAATGGCGGATATACGCTTGAGCCCATGGCAACCTACACAAATATTTGGAACGGGCAGACTTCGCTGGAAAGCATTTTCGAACTTCCGATGACCTATAGCGCCAACGACCCCAACTTTCAAAGCGGGAGCCTCAGTGCCGAGGCCCAGTTTGCATTCTTTGGCACCTGGCTGAAAGGGCCGATCGTGCAAAACGTAAATACCAATTGCTGGATTGCGCCGCAGGGCGGCCTCGTCGACCAGGTGTTATTCGACACGAGTATCGATATGCGGTACCATAGCGTTTTTGTTAATATGGCAGCAACCAATGGCGACGCTGCCGGTTATATGATGACGAAATACAGCAATTTCGTTTTCCAGCAACCCAGTACCTCGACATACCCTTACCTCAATAACGATCTTGTATTGATACGGCTGGCGGATATCATTCTGCTGGACGCCGAAGCCCTGGCCTATCAAAATCAACTCGGCGCTGCGGCGAACATGCTTGCCCAAACCGAACAACGGGCGGGTATCACCTCTTATATGTCTCCCCCCAGCAGCAAGTCGGGCATGATCGATTCGGTGATCGCGGAGAGAGGCAGAGAATTGATCGGTGAAGGACAGTGGTTTTATGATTTGATCCGGACAGATTCAACCCAGCACTGGCTGGAAAATCTGATCGGCTATCCTGCGGCAAGGGTAACGACCGCTAATAAGGGATATTATTGGCCCCTGAATCTGGCGACGCTTTTTCCCCAGGACAATTTACTGACACAAAACCCATGGTGGTCATTCAACAATTAAACACAAGCCATGAAAAATAAACTTCATTTTTTCCCAATCTTTGCGGCTATCGCCATTTTCTCCCTGACAGCCTGCAAGAAGAAGAATTATATCACAGGCGGCACGATAGAAGATGTGAATAAATACAAGGACATGACCACTTACCAGGTGCTCAGTAGCGTGCCCAGCTTCGATACCCTGATCCAGTTGATCAATGCCGGCAATCTGACGAATGAGATCAATGAACAAAATGGAACATTTTTCGCGCCGACAAACACCTCCATTCATAGTTATTTGGAGGTGCGCACTGCTTACGACCAGGCTGTATATAGTGCCGACGCCCAATTCGGGCTCGATTCATTGCTCTATTATATTTCCAACAATATTAATGGTACCGCCGATTCCCTGAAGATGTATATGATCCATCAATCCCTGCCCTATTCGGTACTGACATCCATCGGCGTTCAGTATTCCACCGATTTGCCGGGAGACAGCGCCATCGTATCCTACGAACCCGTGGCCAGCAATAGCACCAATGCTGCGGACTATGGATCGAATCCGCTGGTCTCGAGCGCGCCACAGCTTGTTTATTTCACCCAGCTTTGGGCCAGCTATCCGCTGGGGTCTGCTAATCCGGCCAGCGCGGTACCTGCAAATGTTGGCGTACACACCCTGTGCACTACCTCGGGGGTGATAACCAGTACCGGTATCCTGAATACCCTGGAGAGCACCCACACGTTGTTTTTTTATGGAACCAATTAATAATTACCAGTATGCATAGAAGATCCGCTCAATTTGCGTCAATAATAGCTTTGCTTATTATTTCATGTTGTTTCACCTATACGGGCTGCACCAAATACGCTAAGGGCTTTTTAAGCCCCTATATTGATTATGCCGTCAATCAGCTGATCATTACAAGAGGAAGGAATAACACTTCGTATACCCTGAATACCGATGGGTCGACCACCCCCATGACAGTATCCTGGACACATATTTACGATTCGGCCGGCAATATCGTAGATACCCTGTTCGCCAGGAAATACGCTACGACCATCTGGACCGGATCGTATGATCCGACCGTCGACACCACATTGACTTCGATTACAGCCATTCAGGGAACGGATAGTTTACCGGCGGTTTATCTGAATCCCAGCAATGGAGAGATCATCACTTATGCGTCCACCATCAATATCCCATTGGGCACCTACACCATGGATATCAAGATCACCAATCCGGGTGGTACGGAAACCCTTAGCAAACTCATGAGCCTGACCTTTGTGGACGGAGCGTATATCGAGACCTCACCCCAGCAAGGGAATTTCGAGAATAATACCGTGGTAGCCGGGACAGCCACCACAGGCCCTAATTTTTTTAACGGCCCGAATGATCCCTTCGATTCAGTGATTATTACCCAGACAGCCGCAAGCCCCAACCAGCTTGTCGTTGTGGTCACCGATAAATTCGGCACGCCATTCAGTCCGGCCAGCGGAGAGCTGGTGAAACGCCCTAATGCCGGGTTAGACCCCAATCCGCCATTTCTTCCCAATCTGCAGGATTATTCTTTTGGAACGTATCAACCGTCGGATACCGGCTTTTCGCTGCAATTCCCGATTGTCCCGTTTCCGACCGCCGGGCAAATAACCGCGTCTGCCCAGGGAGATGGCAATAATATGTATTACCGTATCCCTACGCAATATGTGGTGATAGACAGCACAAGTGCATGGTCTGGAAATTCGGCTGGCAATTATTATCTGGGGAGTGCCGATCCGCATTACCTCGGGCAATTCACGAATGGGAAATATGATTACTTATTGAGAATACCCATCCAGGTCTTTGTTCCGGGTTCCTATGTTCTTTACATTAAAATTCTTGATATTACACACCGTTGATCCTAACCTTATAAATCCTTCATATGATGAATACTCCCTTTCGACTTTTCGTGATGCTGCGGCTTTTCGCGCTGCCGATCCTGGCGACGACCGCCATCACTGCCCATGCCCAGTCCTGCCCCAAATGGGGACCCTATGCCGGTGCCGTCGATTCGAGTGGCCGCGCCGACCTGATGATGGCCGATGTCATGGTACCCCGCAGCGGGATGGCGCCCTTCACCTATTCCTGTGTCATTCAGTTCTCACTAGGCGCCAGCGGAGGCTATTGCGGCATCCAGGACGGCGATGGCAGTGACTCCGTCAGGCCCTACAATAATATCTTTTCCGTCTGGGACTATCCCAACAAGATCCAGATCCAGGAGACATACAAGGACCCTATGACTTTTGTCGGCGGCTTCGGCAATGAAGGGACGGGCCTTCATTCGCATTGCGATTTCGGGTGGCAGCCGGACCGGTGGTATACCAATGTGGTGCGGCGCTGGTGGGATGGGGGCAAGACAACGGACGTAGCGTATTTCATCTATGATCATACGAACAACAAATGGCGGCACTATGTCACCTTCGCCGTGCCTGAGGAAAATGCCTTCCTGAAAGGCCATATTTCCAGTTTCCTGGAAAATTTCGCTGACGATACCAAACATGCGCGGACGACCAATTACCGGGGTTATTGGAAATTATTGGCGGATGGACGTTGGAGCCAGCCGGATTCCATCAGCACCGACGCGGGAGAAGGCAACTGGAATTCTGCGGCCTATGAAGAGGACGGCGTCAGCCTGACCTCTTGCGGAAAAGAGATGGTCAACGGACATAAAAAATCATTTCCCGTCCGCCATCAGGCGGCGCCGCCGGCGTTCAGCAAGGGAAAGATCTACGATCTCGGCGCCTACTACGATTTGGAGGACAATACCGTTCACGTCAACTGGTCTATCGCAGATTCTGCCGCACCTCAGCTGGCCTATGAATTGAAAATTTTTGACGCCGGGGGTTCAGCCTCGGTACCGGTGGCATCGAGCGCTGGCTACGGACCCGAGATCAGGGCGAAAGTGTTGTCGGTCCCGGGTCTGTCCGTCGATAAGAAAAAATATACCATCGTATTGACCATTAAAGATATTTTCAACCAGAAATCTGCGCCGAAAGAGATCTCGTTGTCGCGGTTAAAAGCTTAAATCAATCACCAGT